>NZ_CP132334.1:300833-601666 GCF_030758415.1 Parvularcula sp. IMCC14364
TGAGAGAAGAAATCGTTCAGTTTGGTGATGATAACCGGCTTTCGGGTATTCTCACATTGAGCCCCGAGATGGTGACGGACAGGCCGCTGGTCATCTTTCTCAATGCGGGCATTGTGCATCATGTTGGCCCCAACCGGCTGCATGTGAAACTGGCGCGCGCGCTCGCAGAAGAGCGATATGAGGTATTGCGGTTCGACCTGTCCGGATTGGGAGAAAGCCTGCCAGCACCTGCAGGCAAGGGCTATGAAGAACAATCCATTGCGGATACGCGCCAGGCCATCGACATGATGCAGGCCCGTTTTGGCGAGCGGCCCATCGTGCTTGCGGGCATATGTTCGGGGGCAGACAACAGCTACCGGACGGCCTTGAGGGATGACCGCGTTACCGGACTTATCCTGCTTGATCCCTATGCCTATCAGAATACAACCGCCCAGATTTCGGATCTTGCCAAGCGGGCGCAGGACCCGGAGCGCTGGAAACGCCTCGCAGGCCGCCTTCTTTCCGGCACCGAGGGGGCGGAAGACGAAGAGGAAATCATGGAAGACGACAATGATCGTATTCCGCCAGAGCGCGAGGTATTCGGGGCTGACCTGCAATCCCTCACGCAACGCGGCGTCAGCCTGCTGATGTTATATACAAGCTCTGTCCGGCATTTGATAAATGCGCGTAATCAGTTCCACCAGACTTTCAGGGATTTTGATTTCGCCGACAAATTGGAAGTCGATGTTCTGTCCCATGTGGACCATACATATACGGAGTTAGGCGCTCAAAAAGAGTTGAGCCAGCGGCTTCTCAACTGGCTGGCCGTTTGAGGTCAGGCTTGTTTTCTGTTTGCCAGAAAGCCGGTAACATATCGCCTGATTTGCTGCTCAACCCCGTTAGGCTGGCCTGACAGTCTCCAGATCAGGAAATGCGTTGCACAATAGACAACACCGCCGAGCATTACATCTGCTGCAAGACGTATGATTACAGGAAGGTCCGGCCAGAAGGGGATTAGGGGGCGGAACATGATAAACCATAATGTCATCATGCTGCAGGCAAATACTGTTCGGCGAATCTGCCATATCGGACACCAGAAGGGGCGGCCACTGACTTTCTGATAAACAAGCAGGCTCATGCATGAATTGAATGTGGCGCCTATGGCCGTCGCCCATATTGCGCCGATAAGGCCATAGGCTGAAGCAGCCCAGATCAGCAATGGTGTACGGACACAAAAATAGGCAACTTCACGCCAGACAATCAGATGCGTGCGATCACGCGCCATGGCAAACCCTTCAAGGGACATGAACAACATCACCAGTCCGGCTGCCGGGGCGTAAATCTGGAAGACGGGGATGACGGCCAGCCAGTTCTGCCCCAGCAAGATTGCGACAAGATCAGCAGCCACCAGCGCACAACCAAGCGCCGCTGGCAGGCCTATCGCTGCAAGCACCTCAATACCCTGCAGGAAAGTCTTGTTCATTTCGCCCTGTTTTTCCTGCAACTCAGAGAGTCCCGGATAGACGGCACGTGCCATCGGGGCGGCAATCTCCTCGGTGGGGATGTCAGCAATCTGGTGGCCAATATAGAACGCGCCTGTGGCAGCCGGGCCAGTCAGCTTGGGCATAATCAGCACATCCAGCTTGTTGTTCAGGGCTGTGATGAAACTGACGGCTGCGACCCAGCCGGAAAATCCGAATACTTCCCGGATGGCCGCAAAGGACAGGCGCGGTCTGTAGGATCGGAAAAAATAGGACAAGGCAGTTTCTGTCAGGGCACCCGCAATTATGCCGATAATGATCGCCCAGTACGT
Organism: Parvularcula sp. IMCC14364; assembly: GCF_030758415.1. NCBI lineage: Bacteria > Pseudomonadati > Pseudomonadota > Alphaproteobacteria > Parvularculales > Parvularculaceae > Parvularcula > Parvularcula sp. IMCC14364. The sequence continues at coordinate 302,626 of NZ_CP132334.1, forward strand.
CCGGAAGGTAACGGCGATAAAAATGGACACTGCCACACTGATGACTTTGACTGCCGCATCAAGCTGGAAAGTGCGGGTAAAGTCGAGTTGGCGTTCCAGCTCGTAAAATTTTGGATTCTTCAACCCGAGAATAAACGGTGTGATACTGATGGCCAGCACGACAGCAGCCGTGCGGTCATCATCGAACAGGGCAGGCGCGAAGGGCACGAGCGCAAGCATGACCAGCATGACGACGCCCCCGCGCAGGACAGAAAGCGTGAAAACAGTATCAATCATGCTTTCGGAAGCGGTCTGGAACCGGATCACCGTCTGGCGCACGCCAATATCGGAGATGTTCTGTAAGAGCTGCATGAGCGTGATGCCGATCGCCACAAGACCGAAATCCTCCGGAACCAGGAGGCGGGCCAGAATCAGCGTGTTGATCAGCCCGAGCATACGCACGAGCATACGCGCGCCCATGATCCATACCGTGCCCAGTGCGATACGCTCGCCAAGAGAGCGCTGCGGGGTAATATGTTCAGGTATTTCTTGCACGTATGCGCCCTGTAAATCCGGGCAAATGTATCACCTGACAAGTTAAAGCAGGATTAGGGATTCGCGCACGGGACTGTTGATAGTTCATTTGCCTCTAACGGCGAGAATGTTACATATCAATAGCTATACAGGTTAAGTCAGCGCCCGTTTGAGGTGTGCTTGCCCCGTCAACATAAGGATGCCCCACATGAGATTCGCCACATTTCTGGTTTTACCAATCATTCTGACAGCCTGTGGGGGCGCCGGGGACAGCGCCGTGGCAAACTCTGTCGCTTCTGCCGGTGCGGCAGAGGCTGGTGCCTTCTCTGAGCTCGTGAGCCTCGACGGAGATTTCGTCTGGACACCTGACTATGCGGCCAGTGCAGTCACCTTTTCGGCTGAGCAGGAAGGCAGTATTTTTGAAGGGCGCTTTGACAGTTTCAGGGCAGCCATCCGCCTCAATCCTGACAATCTTGGTGATGCTGAAATTCACGCGATCATTGATATGGCATCTGTTGATGCCGGTGATGATGACAGGAACAGTTCACTGCCGACCAATGACTGGTTCAGGACGAGGTCGTTCCCGACAGCCACGTTCCGCTCTTCAGCGGTATCTGAACGTCCTGACGGCACCTATGAAGCTGCCGGTGAGTTGACGATCAAAGGCGTCTCAAGGCCGGTGACGTTGCCGTTTGAGCTGGAAATTGACGGCAACATGGCGTCCGCTTCTGGCAGCATCAGCCTTGACCGTACGGACTTCAATGTTGGTGAAGGGGCGTATGCAGATGATGCCTGGATTGGCTATACAGTGGACGTTTCTGTCACTGTTACAGCGAGCCGCCAGGACTAGTCATCTCAAGCATCAGTGAAGCGCGGGGGACGCGCTGACGGCAATTTCTGCCCACTGTTTAGTTGGCCTGTAGCCCTGAATGGTCACTGGCATTACATCACCATTGTCCAGTTGAATGCACAGGTCTGGCTGTTCGGCCGCCTCCCACAGAACGAGTGGCTTGCCGTTCAAACCACCGCGGCCGCCTGTTGCATGGCAGTCACTGCCAAACTCGATACTATACGTCACCTGACCGAGAATAAACGCACCGCGCTTGAGCGTGCCTGTTCCTGTTATTTTCATGAGCCAACCAAAGTTTTTAATCTGACTCATCATAAAACTGATTCTTCGCTAGGGAGAACCTGCTTCAATCGCCGGGGCTCAAGTGTCCTGGTGGAGGGCTGACAGGTCCAATACATGTTCCGTACCAACATCATGCAGCCGGCCAGCAGCCACATATGTGTTGGCCATCAACATGGCGATTGTCATCGGGCCAACGCCGCCGGGGACAGGCGTTATGGCACCAGCAGTCTGTGACACCTCCGTATAGGCAACATCGCCAACCAGCCGTGTTTTTCCCGGTCCCTTTTCAGGCGCATCAACGCGGTTGATGCCGACATCAATCACCGTCGCCCCCGGCTTGATCCAGTCGGCTTTCACCATTTCTGCCCTGCCGACAGCAGCAACGACGATATCAGCCGCGCACACCACATCTGCAATGTTTCTGGTGCGGCTATGGGCGATGGTGACGGTGCAGTTTTCCTGCAACAGCAGTTGGGCAACCGGTTTGCCGACAATGTTGGAACGGCCGACAATAACGGCATTCAGCCCTGACAGGTCCTTGCCCAGCGCTGCCTTGGCAAGAAGGATACTGCCAGCGGGCGTGCACGGTACCAGCGCCTGATCCGTCTGGCCGGAATGCAGGAGACCGACATTCACGGGGTGAAAGCCATCTACGTCCTTTGCGGGATCAATCAGGCGCAGCACTTTTGTCTCGTCGATATGGTCTGGCAATGGCAACTGCACGAGAATGCCATGCACGGTCGGGTCAGCATTCAGGTCCTCTATCAGGGAGAGCAAGTCTGCCTCGGATGTATCCTTGTCGAGGGTGTGTTGCTCGGATTTGAAGCCGCACTTGTCCGCCATTTTGCCCTTGTTGCGCACATAAACCTGGCTTGCCGGGTCTTCCCCCACAAGCACAACTGACAGACCGGGTGTGATGCCCGTGGCATCTGTCAACTTCCCTGTGGCTGCACTGATTGCGTCCACAAGCTTTGCGGCGATTTCCTTGCCATTGATAATTCTGCTGTCAGGCATCCATGAACTCCCTTGTCCGCGGTTGGTAGGAAAGGAAGCCTGAGTCGGCAATGTGTGTTTTCGAGATAAAGAAAAAAGTGGCTCCCTGAACAGGACTCGAACCTGTGACCCAGTGATTAACAGTCACTTGCTCTACCAACTGAGCTATCAGGGATCAGCCTTGGAAACTGGGCTATAGCAAAGGCAATACGGCAAATCCATGATTTTTTTGCTAATAGCGTGAGAAAATATCTCCCACGAAAAACGGCTCCGCTTGGGGAACGGAGCCGCTACTCACTGTCGTGGGGTATGGTGGGGTATCTTCTTGGGAGAAGATGTATTCAAGATGCACGTAAAAAGTTAACGGGGTCTTAAGACGGTAAACTTTCTTGCGTATTTCTTAAAAATTTTTGCCTCACCGAGTTTCTGTTCCAAGATCTTCCCCGTCACTCTCCTGTAGCAGTGAGTCGACATCCGGCACATGGCCACTGAGTGATTCGCCCTGGCCCAGTTTCGGCTGGCTTTCGCCAGTCCAGAGGCCACGGAAGAAGCGCGCAATATCCGCGCCGACCGCATACAGCGCGGGGACGAAAATGAGCGTCACAAAGAGAGCGAAAAGAACCCCATAGGCGAGGGCGACAATCATTGGCCGAAGGAAGTCAGCATTGATGGAGGTCTCCAGCATGATCGGTACCAAACCAAGGAACGTAGTGAGGGAGGTCAGGATAATTGGCCGGAAACGGGCAACGCCCGCTTCTACCAGGGCTGCAAAAGCCCCGGCACCCTCACGCCGCAGCCGGTTTACGTAATCGACCAGCACCAGGTTGTCGTTCACGACCACACCTGCAGCTGCACAGACGCCGAAGACCGAGAAGACACCGAACGGTTCCCCCCAGAACAGATGCCCGAATATGGCCCCCATCACCGCGAAGGGTATCGCTGACATGATCAGGATCGGCTGGAAGTAGGAGGAGAAGCCAATCGCCACCAGCATGTACATGGCAATGATTGCCAGCATCAGTAGGGTCACCAGTTCAGCAAAGAACTCCTGCTGGTCCTGCGTTTGTCCACGCTGAGCGATAGAGACATTTGGATAGCGATCCCTGAACTCTGGAAAATAGGTCCGATAGAACTCCTGACGTATAGCATTTGCATCAATGCCGTCGCGTACATCGGCGGTCACCGTCGTTGAGCGTTTGCGCTCAAACCGTCTGATCTGGCTGTAGCTCGGCGCATAGTTGATATCGACAATAGCCGAGAGCGGAATTTCGCGCCCGTCGGGTGTGCGTATGCGGAAACTCTGGAGGCTCTCCAGATTTTCACGAGTCTCTTTTGGATACCGCACCATAACACGGACGTCTTCTCCATCGCGGGGGAGGCGTTGGGCTTCTTCACCGAAATAAGCCTGACGGACTTGACGGGAAACTTCAGCCAGTGACAAGCCGAAGCGCTCTGCGCCCGGTTTCAGGGTTACCTGAATTTCATCCGTCACAGACTGCAGTTGGTTACGGACATCGTACACGCCGTTGATCCCATTCAGATAGGCTACAATGTCGGCAGAAGCGCGGCGCAGTTCATCCAGATCATTGGACTCAATGCCGAAGTTGAGATCACTACCACCATCACTCAATGTAAAGCTGATATCAATAGACTCAGCATCTGGAATATCGCCAATTTTTTCGCGCAATCTATCTGCTATTTCACTGGCACTGATTGTACGCCATTTGCCATCATTGAGAGTCAGGAAAGCGCCGGAACCGCCCTCGCTTGCAAAAACAAAAATGCTTTCGATCAGCTCATTGTCGCCTTCTTCTTCACGGACTTCGTCTTTCAGCTCCTCGGCAGCGGCTTCTAGAATGTCATAGACTTCGAGATTGCGGGAATATGGTGTGCCTTCACGCGGTGTTACATTCACATTGATGAATGGTGCTTCCACATCAGGAATAAAGGCCGTGCGCACCCAGCCTTGAGATAGAAGCGAAATGGCAACCATAAAAAAGCCGAAAAAGGTGATGATCGTCGCCCAGCGGAACCTGATACTTAATGAAATCAACGGCCGATAGAACGCGTTTGAGAACCAGATCATGCTGTCAGCAATCTTCTGCTGGAAGCGGTTGAACGGATTTGTATCACTGACCGGCTTCATGTGTGACAGGTGAGCTGGCAAAATCAAGAATGATTCAATCAGTGAAAATGTCAGCGCAAAGATCACTACATAAGTGATATTGGCCATTTGTTCCGAAGCAGGCCCGCCAATCAAAACGAAGGGCAGGAAGGCAATCATGGTTGTCAAAACGGCGAAAAAGACCGGCTTAACAACAATCTGTGTGCCAATCAAAGCGGCGTCAATGCCCTGTTTTCCACGCTCTGTCTGCCGATGAATACTTTCCCCGACAATGAGCGCGTCATCAACCACAATCCCGATCACCAGCAGCAAGCCAAACAGCGATAGCATGTTCAGAGTGATGCCAACCATGGGTAGGAATATGAAGCTACCGGCAAAGGCCGTTGCAATGCCGGTAACCACCCAGAACGCCACGATAGGGCGTAGAAACAGGACAAGCACGATCATTACGAGAATAAGGCCTGTCAGCGCATTGGAACTAACCAGTTCCATACGCTCCGTGTAAGCCTCAGAGAAGTCGAATTGTACTTCAAGGTCCAGTTCTGCCGGCTGGGTCCGCTGTTTTTCTTCAACCCATGCCTGGATGGCATCGGAGAGTTCGACCACATTGAAGTTTTCCGGGGCGTTGACGTTCAGAGATATTGAACGGTTACCGTCGAGCTCTGTTTTGAAATTTGCATCAACAAAACCGTCCACCACAATTGCGACATCTCCGATAGTGATAAATGATCCATCGGGATTCTGGCGTACGAGGATGCGTGAGAACTCTTCTTCCGTATCAGCAAGGTTACGGACACTCAGATTGATAGTGCCTGTTTCAGTGCGAACGGTGCCAGAAGAGCCATCGATAGATGTGCCTCTAATGGCCTGAGCCACGTCATCGAAAGTGAGCCCGTAGCGGCGCAAGGCTTCTTCGGAAACTTCGATTGAGACTTCTTCATCACGGGCCCCGTTGATGGTCACCAGGGGCGAGCCGTTCGGTAAAGCGGCCAGCTCGTCACGATACTGACGGGCCAGACGGTAGAGTTCGCGCTCTTCGACGTCCCCGGCGAGTGAAATTGAGAAAATCTGGTTGTTGAATGAACGGCGTGACACGACCGGCGGAAATGCATCTCTCGGCAGAGTGCTGATTCCATCAACCTGGCTTTTCACCTCATTCAGGAATTCAGTGAAGTTGCCTTGTTCCACCATGCTGACGGTGACAGTTGCCACGCCTTCACGCGCGACGGCAGTTACCTGATCAAGATTATCAATGCCGGAAACCGCTTCTTCAATGCGCAGAATAATCTGCTCTTCGACCTCGATGGGCGATGCACCCTGCCAAACCACGCTTACGGTTACGTCGTTAATTTTCGGGCTGGGAAAGACCTCGCGATCAAGGCCGATAAATGTGACGATACCGCCGATGAAGATAGCCACCATCAGCAGATTGGCCGCAATTGAGTTGCGCGCCCACCAGTTAATCATACCACTCATCAGTTAGCCCCTGTATTGCTCGTTGCTGATTGAGCTGCAGGACGCTCGGATGAAGCAGGCGTGCCGCCCTGTGGCAGCGGCCTTACTTCGTCACCGACACGGGCAGAGCCGAGACGGGAGACAACAATTTTCATATCTTCTTCAAGGCCGCCAGTGATGACGATACCACGCGGCACCGCGGCAACGACAGTAACCGGCATCTGCTCCAGCTTGTCCTCATCATTGACGATATAGACTGTATCATCATTCTGCACAGCGATTGCCGGCAGAACCATGGCGTTGTCGATTGTCGGTCCCTGAACAGCAGCGGTGACGAACAGGCCGATCGCCAGCGGGAAGCCTTCATCGGCTGCAGAGCCATAGGGGTCCTGTACTTCGACGATCGCAGCAATCTGGCGCGTTGTTGAATCAATCGCGGCATCGGTGCGGACGATGCGACCTTCCCAGCTACGCTCCTTGCCGCCAATCACGGCAGAAAGGGTCACGCTCGGGCCGGGGCCGCTGAAGGCCAGTGGCAAGCCGAGCTTGGCAAAGTCATCATCAGTCATTGGCAGCCTGATCTCGGCTGTATCGGTCGAGAAAATCCGGCCGAGGGCAGAACCAGGACCAACATACTGGCCCACATCAGCGTTTTTCTGGCGGATACGGCCATTGAACGGGGCGCGAATGGTTGCGCGGCGCAGGCTCAAACGGGCTGAGTCAAGGTCGGCGCGGGCGGCATCATAATTAGCCTGTGCCTGGTTGAGCTGCGGCAGGCGCAGCGTCAGGGCTGAGGGTTCTCCGTCTGTGACATCACCGCTCAGATCTTCGTAATCCTTGCGTGCAAGCTCGGCTTCAGCTTCTTCAAGGCGCAGGGCCTGTGCGGCCTGTGCAAGATTGGCCTCTGACCGGGTCACGGCGTTGCGATAATCATCAGGCTCGATCTGAACGAGAATGTCACCTGCTGAAAAAGCACCACCATCTGCGAAACTTTCTGAAACCGACTGTATTTTGCCGGCAACCTGGGTTGTCAGTGTAATGTCTGTCTTGGGACGGACTTCACCTTGAGCAATCACGCTGAGACTGACTGGCTCCGATTTGGCTTCCATGTAGAAAACAGCCGGCGCCTGAATAACGGGCGTTGCCTCCGGTGGCTTCGGGGCCATCTGGCCCATCAAGCCAATCAGAAAGACAAAGCCGACGATGATGGCGAGCGTGCCGCCTATTACAGAGAGTTTGCGTAGCATTATTCAGCCCCCACAGCTGTTGTGTCTTCGGCCCGGTCACCCCGGACTTGAGTCCACCATCTTGAAAAAAGCGGCATATCGTCTTCTTCAACGACATTAGTTTTGCCACGAACGAATTTTTCTTCACCTACATCAAAGGTGCCGCCAAGCGCCATGTAAAGCTGTACCCGGTTAATCAGGCGCTGCTGGCGGGCTGTGATATATTGCGCCTCATTCGAAATGCGGCGTTGCTGCGCCTGAATGAGATTGAAGATGTTGCGCGTACCGTTGATGTATTGGCGCTCGGTCAGTTCTTCGCTGGCACGGGCCTCTTCAAAAGCCAGCTTAAGCGCATCTTCGCGGGCGGCCAGAAGGGTCTCGGCCGCAATCGCGTTTTCAACTTCCTGATAGGCGCTGAGCACGGTGCTGACGTAATTGTAGGCGGACTGCTCGACTAGGGCTCTTTGTTGTTTCTTTTGAGCGTCGAGTCTGCCGCCAGCGAAAATCTGTTGGGTAATTGTCAGAGCAATACTGCCAATCAAATCATCGACATCTACTAGGTTATCAAATTCATCGGCGCTGGCAATACCATTCGCAGCGACGCGGAATGATGGCAAGAATGCTTTGAGAGCGGCTCTTTCGCGAAGGCCTTCTGCCTTCAAACGATTCTCTGCAGCAAGAACGTCTGGTCTCTTATCCAGAAGACTCTCAGGTGTTCCGAGCCCGACAACGATACCCTCAGCATTTGCTATAGAGGCCAAAGCAGGCAGCTCTTCCGCTGTGGTCAATTCTGCCGCAGGATAACGGCCCAGTAGCACCTCGAGGGAGCGTTTGGCTTCCAGTTCAGTTTGCTGGCGCGAGATGAGGGAGGCTTTGGACGTGGCCAGAGAGGACCGGGCAAGGCGTACATCAAGGCTGGAGGAAACACCGCGCTCATAGCGGCGCTCGGTGATGCGCAGGTTGGCTTCACCGGTTTCCACATCACGCTCGGCCAGTTCACGTTGCAGTCGCGCACTGACAAGATTGTACCAACCGATTGTTACATTGCCAGCGATAGAAAGACGCGCGCCGTCGAAGTCAAGGCTTGCAGCGGCCGCATCACGGTAGGCCGCTCTCGCTGAGTCGCTCAGGCGACCCCAGACATCAGCTTCCCATGAGCCGCTCAAGTTGAAGGTAAAGTTCGTTATGGAGCCGGGAACAGGGGGAGCTGTCGGATCAATACTGAAACCTTCCCCCGTGTCGTCATCCCTGTTGCCTCTGACGGATGCTGAAACTTGCGGCAAAGCGCCGGACAGGACCTGTCGGAACCCTTGCCTGGCGGCACGGACACGGGCAGCAGAAGCGCCCAGGTCATTGTTGTTGTTCATGGCCTCCAGAATGAGGCTGTTCAGCGTCGGGTCCGCGAAGCTCTCGACCCAGTTCAGGGGCAGCGGCTGATCACTGCCTGCAGATGTCGCGTCAGAAAGGGAAGTCCATTCAGCCGGTGCTTCAATTGGTGCCAGCAGTTCTTCAGGCGGTTGTGTCGCGCAGGAAGCCAGAACAGCGCAAACAGCCACGATAGACGTGTGACGGTACAGATTTTTCATACAATATAAGTGCGGCCGGAGACCCGGCAGCATTCCCTCTCAAATTACACGCCCCGTTACATACATAGTAGCATATACCAGCGACGCCATATTCCGCATGTGGTCAACTAAAATGGTTTTAACCTTTTATGGTTAACGAAACTGAGTGTGGTGCGCGGATTGATCGGTATTGCCCTGACGCAAGGGCACAGCCACGGATCGCTAGAAATAACTATTGTAAAACAATGCCTTATGGCCGATTGACTGGTGATCGGGCTTGTCCGGATGACGTCCTGTCAGTTTTTTCCGGGCGGGCGTTAAATCACTGTCACAATACAGATGGAAAATTATTCGCACGGCGTTGCGAAAACATCACGTTTGCGCAGGTCGGGGCCACTTCGAATATCGCGGGTGGTTCAGGGCAGATCCGGCACCCGGCTCGGTTGAGTGCGGCGCAGATAAAGCGGCTCGGCAGTCTGTGCGGCCACTTGTTCTGCCAGCGGGGGCGCTGCAAAAACTGTCCGCGCTGTCGCGTCCTCGCTGAGAGACAAGGTTGCATTATCCGTATCAGGGCCGGTCGCGCCTGACAGTTCCGCTCTTGAGGCTGACGGCACAATCGTCATCCAGCATCCACCGATCAGGATGAAAGCAATAATACTGAGCAAGATCGCCAGCGACCAGAAAAACAGCGGATCAGAAAAGTCCGGCATAATGTCCCCACAAACATCAACGCACCCAAGGGGAGATGTTATGTCAGCAACCCGCATTTGAAAAGGGGGATATATTTTTGGAGGCCACGCCCGGAATCGAACCGGGGTACACGGATTTGCAATCCGCTGCGTCACCACTCCGCCACGTGGCCTTCTTGGGTTGGTGAGACTGCGCCTTCTAGACTTCGCATCCCGTGCAGTAAAGCAGAATGATATGATTTTTTCGCCGGACAGGCTCGTTCACTTAAGCGGATTGCGCGCGCTGGCAGATATGCTTATGACCGCGCCTTATTCGCTGTGAGAGAATGTTACCAACGATGGATTTTGCAACAGCCCGCAAGCATATGGTGGACAGCCAGGTTCGCCCGAATGATGTGACCAATAGTGCCCTTCAGCAGGCGATGGAACGGCTGCCACGAGAATTGTTCGTGCCGGGCAATCAGCAGGCCATGGCTTACGCCGAGCTCGATATCATGCTGTTTCCGGGCAGATTTTTGCTGCGCGCGCGTGACTTTGCAAAGCTGGTCCACGCTGCAGGTATCGAGCAGGATGACCTCGTGCTCGATCTTGGCTGCGGTTATGGCTATTCCTCTGCCGTGCTCGCCCGTATTTCCGGGATGGTCATGGCGCTGGAGGACAGTGAAGAACATGCAGCTCTTGCCGAGGCGAAGCTCGCTGATCTCGGGCTCGATAATCTGGTGGTTCTGTCAGGTGCCCTGACAGAAGGGCTGCCCAAGCAGGGGCCGTATGACGCCATTGTGCTGGCCAGTGGTGCCGTAGAGCATGTGCCAACAGTATTGCTCGATCAGTTGAAAGAGGGCGGGCGCCTGGTCTGTATTGAAATGGGAGAAGCGCCCGGACATGCTGTGGTCTTTACCAAGTCAGCTGATGGCATCGGCAAAAACACGGTTTTCGAAGCGAGCCCGCGGGGAATCATCTCCGGGTTTGCACGGGAAAAATCTTTCGCGTTCTAGTTGCAGCACAATTTGTAGGACTGAATGAGTGCGATTTACCCCATATCTAGTGCCCGAGATGTCACAAATACTAAATTTGGGTAAAAAACGGTCTTGATCCTCTTGGCGAAGCGCCAGAAACAGGTCCTGTAGCAAAAATTCAGGATGAGAGTGATGGCAAACGCGCAACCCGAACCGAGTATGGATGAAATTCTTGCGTCCATCCGACGGATTATCGCTGAGGATGAGCCAGAACAGCAAGCCGATGCCCGGTCACCGGATCTGTCGGCAGAACTGTCATCTGTAGCGGAATCCGAGGTTACCCCGCCAGAGCCACCTGCCGCGAGAACCCAAAGGCCAGCGCCTGAAGCTGTTGCCGATACCCAGTTCGATGATAGCGGCAGCTTTGACAGCGAAGATGGTTTCGATGCGGTTTTCGACCAGCCGGAGACAGTAGCCGAACAACTCCAGCCCGCGGCCGCAGCCAAGCCAGAAGTACGACAGCAGCCGGCAGAGCCAGCGCCTGTTCAGGCGCGCCAGCCAGAGCCTCAGGTCAGCCAGCCTCAACAAGTGCGTGAGCCGGAAGCGGCGGCACCTCAGATACAGCCGGTACTCAGTAATTATAACGACGCCTTGCAGGCAGCGGTGGCAACACCGCGTATCGTCCGCAAGCCCGTCCCGGGAAATGCCGAAGGGGGACCAGCCGTGCAACAAACCAGAGTGGAAGAAGCCTTCCAGCCGGAGCAAGAAACTGCGGATGCTGCTGACAGTGTTCTCAGCGACACGACTGTTGCTTCCTCCTCAACGGCTTTTGCCGCACTGGAAGAAAATATTCGTCTTTCCAATGCCAGCGGCGATACCTTGCAGGATGTTGTGGAGCGGATGCTGGAGCCCATGTTGCGGCAATGGCTCGACACAAATCTCAGCCGGATCGTCGAAGAGAAAGTCGAAGATGAGGTGCGCCGGATTTCCCGCCGCCGCTGATCTGTATCCAGTCTTACAGTTTATCCGGAAACCGGCCCGTCAGGCCGGTTTTCTTTTTTGCGTTGGACCAAAGACCTGTCATATAAGCGCGATTTCAATGCAGAACAGGATCAGGGCGGACAGCGGCTGTGAAGACGATCGACAAGAATTTCAATTACGCGGAAGCAGAAGCGCGCCTTTATGATGCGTGGGAAAAGGACGGCTGTTTCAAGCCTGCAGGCAAACCGGATGCTGAAAATTACTGCATCGTGATCCCGCCGCCAAACGTCACTGGCTCCCTGCATATGGGCCATGCCCTGAACAACACCCTGCAGGATGTATTGTGCCGGTTTGAGCGTATGCGCGGCAAGAATGTCCTCTGGCAGGTGGGAACGGACCATGCAGGTATCGCCACACAAATGGTGGTCGAGCGGCAGATGGCAGCACGTCAGGAGCCAACGCGCAGAGAGATTGGCCGCGACGCTTTTCTTGAAAAGGTCTGGGCCTGGAAAGAAGAAAGCGGTGGCACCATCACGCGTCAGCTTCGCCGCCTTGGCGCATCCTGTGACTGGACCCGCGAACGCTTCACCATGGACGAGGGCTTGTCCGCGGCTGTCCGCAAGGTATTCGTTCAGCTGTATAAGGAAGGGTTGATCTATCGTGACAAGCGTCTGGTCAACTGGGACCCGAAATTTGAAACGGCGATTTCCGATCTTGAGGTCGAGAACACCGAAGTCAACGGCCATATGTGGCACTTCAAATATCCACTGGCCGGTGGTGAAACCTACGAATATGTCGAAAAGGATGAAGACGGCACGGTCACCTTGCGTGAGACACGTGACTATATCTCCATCGCAACGACCCGGCCTGAAACCATGCTGGGTGATGGGGCGGTAGCGGTTCATCCGTCAGATGAGCGCTATGCGCCAATTATTGGCAAGCTCTGTGAAATTCCGGTCGGGCCGAAAGAGCATCGTCGCCTGATTCCGATTATTACGGATGAATATCCGGACCCTGATTTCGGCTCCGGTGCGGTCAAGATTACCGGCGCGCATGATTTCAATGACTATCAGGTTGCCAGACGTAACAAAATTCCGATGTATCGTCTGATGGACTGGCAGGCCGCGCTGCGAACAGACGGCGCGCCATACGCAGAAGAAGCAGAGAAGGCGCGCCAACTGGTCGAGTCGGGTGATGCGCCGGACACGGTGTATGTCGATACAAACAACCTGGTGCCGGATAATTATCGGGGCATGGACCGCTTTGAGGCCCGCAAGAAAATCATCGCTGATATTGATGCAGAAGGCCTGATGATAAAGGTCGAAGACAAGCTGATCATGCAGCCTTTTGGGGATCGCTCCAATGTGGTGATTGAACCTATGCTGACCGATCAGTGGTTTGCCAATGCCGAAGAACTGGCCAGGCCTGCTATCGAAGCGGTGGAAACAGGCAAGACAAGGTTTGTGCCTGCCAACTGGGACAAGACCTATTTTCAGTGGATGCGGAACATTGAACCATGGTGCATCTCGCGCCAGCTTTGGTGGGGCCACCAGATTCCTGTTTGGTATGGACCGGATGACGAGATGTTTGTGGCCGAAACAGAAGCTGAAGCGCTGGCGGCGGCGCAGGCCCATTATGGCAAGCCGACAGCGCTGCGGCAGGATGAAGATGTTCTGGATACATGGTTTTCGTCAGCACTCTGGCCATTCTCAACACTTGGCTGGCCTGAAGAGACGCCGGAATTGCAGACGTTCTATCCGACAGCTGTGTTGTCCACAGCTTTTGACATCATCTTTTTCTGGGTTGCCCGGATGATGATGATGGGGCTGCATTTCAAGAAGGAAGTGCCGTTCCACACGGTCTATATTCATGCGCTGGTGCGCGATGAGAAGGGGCAAAAAATGTCGAAATCCAAGGGCAATGTTATTGACCCGCTGGATTTCTGTGAAAAATACGGCACGGACTCTCTGCGCTTTACCCTGACAGCCATGGCCGCGCAGGGGCGTGATCTGAGGCTGGCAGAGAGCCGGGTCGAGGGATACCGCAATTTCGGCACCAAGCTGTGGAATGCAGCAAAATTTGTTCAGATGAATGAATGTCAGCAGGTTGACGGCTATGATCCGGCATCAGTTTCATCTGCCCTGAACAAATGGATCGTGCATGAGGCGTCCACCTGCGCAACCGAGATGACGGCAGCCCTTGAGGCCTATCGCTTCAATGATGCAGCGGCGGACGTTTACAGTTTCACGTGGCATAAATTCTGTGACTGGTTCCTGGAATTTGCCAAGCCGGTGTTCAATGGCGAAGATGAAGCCGCCAAGGCAGAAACCCGCGCCACAACCGCTTATGTGCTGGACCAGATTCTGGTCATGCTGCACCCGATCATGCCGTTTGTCACCGAGGAGCTGTGGGCAGCGCTGGCGACACGCGATGAATATCTTATCAATGCGCGCTGGCCCGAAACCGTCACCCGTCACCCGGCAGCGGGCGAGGAGATGGAGGCACTTATCAGCCTTATCACCAGTATTCGCTCGGTGCGTACAGAGATGAATGTACCAGCTGGTGCCAAGGTGCCTTTGGTGCTGGTAGGTGAGGCCCCTTCAGCCGCAGCGCTGCTGGAAAGCCACGGGGCGTTGATCTCTCGCCTTGCCCGCATAGAGTCTATTTCGGCTGCTGCGGCCTTGCCAGCGGGTGCAGTCCAGATTGTCAGTGCCGGTGCTACATTTGCCCTGCCGATTGCAGATGTGATTGACATCAAGGCTGAGATCGCACGCTTGCAGAAAACAGCAGACAAGCTGAATGGTGAAATTACCGGTATTGAAAAGAAGCTGGCGAACAAAAACTTCGTGGAAAAAGCACCTGCTGAAGTTGTTGAGGCGCAACACGCTCAGAAATCAGCTGCGCAGGAAAAGCTCAGTGAACTGCAAACGGCGCTTGATCGACTGTCAGAATTGTCAGCCTAGGCAGGATTAGCTGGCCTACTGTACCGTCGGGCGCAAGTCGGCATTCTTGCTGGCAATGATAATACTGATTTCATAGGCCTGTTCAGGCCGCATATTGGCCAGGATCAGCCCTGCCTGTTCAGAGCGCATTTCCCGCAGGAAACCGGCGGCAAAAACCGGGTCCATCTTGTCGAAGATAGTGCTCGCCTGTGCAGGTTTCATGTTTTCATACATGCTGGTGAGATGCGTGATGTCTTCATTGGCCGTGCGCTTCATTGCTTCCATCTTGTCGGCAAGGCGCGCATTGGACTCATCCAGCACAGCAAGGCGTTCATTGAGCCGTTTCTCCACAGCCTCCAAGGTGCGCTCGCGGTCGGCAATCGCCTGCTCGCGTTTTTGCAGATTAGCCTGTTGCTGTTTGAAACTTTCAAGGATCGGGCCGGACACACAAACATCCGGTTCAGCCTTTACTTCCGCAGGCTGCGCCGAAGCTGTAACTTCCGTATCCGTCTTTTCCTCAGTGCCCGCATTGGCCCCGTTCAGGGCGAGCGAGCGCCCCACCAGGGATATGGCGAAGATAGCACCAAGGATGGGAAGGATACTGGATTTCATCGCGCGGCTTGCTTGTGCTCATTCAGAATGTGAACTTCTGCCGAGCCAGCTGTGTTCCTGGCAGTGACTTCATTTGCCGCAGCCTGAAGGGAGCGGATGCGGCGTGAATAGGCATCAATTTCGGCAACGATAACGGAAAGCGTTGTGGCACGCTCTTTCGCTTCTGACAGCAGGGGGCTGATGGTCGCAGCGGCCTGTTTCTGGCCTGTCTCGATTTCCGCACATGTGCGCTGTGAACTGATTTCAAGGTTTTCCAGCATCATCTCAATTTTTGGAATGCTGGCATCCACATCTTCGAGCAGTTTCTGGAGATGCTCGACAGATTGCGTGGTGGAATGACGCGCTTCCTGGGCCGCGATGGTCGTCTTGGACAAAGCTGTGGACAGGCCAACGATAGATGCCCCGATGCCCTTGCGGGTATCCTGCAACGCCTTCAGGCGCCGGCTCAACAGCCAGCAGTAGAGGCAGGCGGACCCGGATACCAGGATCAGGATGATGTCGAAAATATGTGTTTCCAGCAGGCTAAAAATACTCATCGTACAATAAACTCCGTAATCAGGACGCCATGAACAGCGTCAGGTCCCAGCACCACCTTGGCGCGTCGCAAAAGCTGCGCCCGCAGTTTCACGATCATTGCCGGGTCTTCCAGTTCTGCGACTTCAACCGCGCGCAGATAAGCCGTAAACGCATCTTTCAGTTTGGGCTGCGCTTCCAGAACTTTATCACCGGCTTCCTTGTCGGCCTCCAGCGTCAGGCTGATCTTAAGGGTGTTCGAGCGCGGATTACTACCAAGGGAAACCAGTAAGGGCTCCAGCTCAACAAATTTGATCTTGTCCAGTGAAGGCGGCTTGTATTCAGGCTCTTTGCGTTCGGTGAAAACGGAAGGGCATTCCATCACAGGCGGTTCTTCCTGTGGCAGAAAATAAACCGTGCCAAAAGCAGCACCGCCCATCACGACAGCCAGAATTATTTGCCCGATGAACCCGGATGATTTTTTGGGTTTATCTTCGGCATCCTGGGCTTCCGGCTCGACGTCGTTTTCCTGCGCCATCTTTGTCTACCTGGGTGAATAAGGACGACTTCGCTTACTCATGGTTGTTGGCTTTCGGGTATCGCAGTGAGAGGTAAACTATCTGTTAACGCTTTCTCCCTAATCGTTAACCAAGTCAGATCCCGCAGGACGCGGGTGTTGCGTTACAAAGAGCAGGCAAAGCAGGATGAGTTTGTTGGCCACATGGCAGTCGCTGTCGATGCAGAACAGGATATTTTCTGTTGGCGCCGTTCTGGTGACATTTCTGCTGTTCGGTTTGTTGCTGCAACAGACCACAAAGCCACAAATGGCGCTGTTATATTCAGGTCTGGAGCCTTCTGCCGCCGGTGAGGTGATTGCCGAGCTGGAAGGTCTTGGCGCGACCTATGAAGTGCGCGGTGAAACCATTTATACGGATGCAACCCGGCGCGACATGCTCCGTCTGGAACTGGCCCGTCAGGGTTTGCCGCGCCAAAGTGTCACCGGCTACGAACTGCTTGATAATCTGAACAGTTTCGCCATGACCTCCGAGATGTTCAACACGGCATATTGGCGCGCCAAGGAAGGTGAACTGTCACGCACCATTATGTCGTTGCCAACCGTAACAACCGCGCGGGTGCATATCGGTACGGCAAAGCAATCCTCTTTCTCACGCACGCCAAGCGCGCAGACAGCTTCAGTTACAGTGACGACGAATAACCGTTTGGACCCCCAACAGGCGCGGGCTGTGCAATATCTGGCAGCACTCGCGGTCTCCGGACTGGCGCCTGATGATGTGGCGGTCATTGACACGGTGCACGGCGTACTGGCGGGGCCGGGCGCAACGAACGACATGCTCGGCGGCTCGGCAGATACCGATGAGCGTGCGCTGCGTATTGAGCAGGCACTGGTGTCGCTGCTTGAAGCGCGCGTCGGTCCGGGCAATGCGCGTGTTTCTGTCAGTATGGAGATTGACCGTAACCGGGAAGTGGTCTCCGAGCGCGTGTTCGACCCAGAATCCCGGGTCATCAAGTCGCGCACAGCCAGCGAAGTTTCCGAAACCAGCAATGGAACGGGCCCGGCAAATGTCACCGTCGCCAGCAATCTGCCTGAGGGAGACGGGCAGGGCGGCAGCTCTTCCAGTTCTGACCGTTCAGAGACAACAGAAGACACACAATATGAGATTTCCGAAGTTCGGCGTGAGGCAGAGAAGATGCCGGGCAATGTCAGTAGAATGACAGTTGCCGTCTTGCTGAATGATATGGTGATTACCAGCACGGAAGGTGAAGTAACCGTTGAGCCGCGCACCGCTGAAGAGATGTCTGACCTGCAGGAGCTTGTTTCTGCCGCAGCAGGTATTGATACCAGCCGCGGAGACGTACTCACCATGAAAAGCCTTGCCTTCTCGGCGGTGCCGGAACTGGATGCATTACCCTCGCCCGGGATAGCCCAGCAGTTTATCGGAACCCATCTCTGGAGCATGATTCAGGTTGGCATACTGGCTGTGGTCGTGATGGTACTGGGACTGTTTGTGGTCAAACCTCTGTTAACGCCGCAAGCCTCTGCGCCTGTGCTGGCTGAATCACCCGCCTTGCAACTGGCCGATGGGACGGCAGCTGGCAATGCGGCGGCCTTGCAATCTCCAGGTGCTGGTGCGGCAGGTGCTCTTGAAAATGGCAGCGCCGAAGATGCACTTGCGGCCAGAATGGACCCGGTCGATCGCTTGCGGGACCTTACCGCTGAAAAACCTGACGATGCAGCAGCCTTGCTGATGTCCTGGCTGGAAGAAGAAGGGAGGGTTGCGTCCTGATGTCCGAGGCGTTGCTCGCCAGTCTCAAGGTATTCCCGGCTCAATCAAGAAAAGAAGATCCTGCTGGAGAAGATATTGAAGCGATCCGCTTTTCAATTCAGGAAAAGGCGTATAAAGACGGTTATGAAAAAGGCTATGCACAGGCTGAGCTGGACCTCTCGGACCATCAGGGCAAGACGCAGCAGGCATTGGCGGACCTTGTTGGCAAGGTTGACACACTGGCTGCGCATATTGAGGCAAGCCATTATCAGGCATTGCAGCGCATTCTGCGCGAAGTGCTGCCAGCTCTGGCAAAAGAGCAGATGGCAGACGAAATTGCGGCAATCATCAGGCAAACAGCTGCTGCCGGTATGGCAGGAAAAATCAGTGTGCAGGCAGCCCCTGACTTTGTCACAGAGCTTGAAAGCAAGCTGGGCGATGGTGGTCTGCGTGACCGCCTCGACTTCAAGGCAAGCCCGGACTGCGCGGCATTTGCGGTCGATTTGGCGTGGGAAAACGGCGGTGCACAGATAGAGACGGAAAATGTCCTCGCAAAATGCCTGGCAATTCTTGACCAGGGCGCAGCGGAGAACACCGGAAAGCAGGAAGATCATGAGCACGGAAGAAGTTGAAGTCAGTATTGATATCGAAAGCGCAGCGCCAGACGAAAAGGATGGTGAATCCGGTCAGGAGCGGCGTGATAACAGCAACGATAATGCCTATCGCCGGTCGATTTACAGTATTCCGGTGGATGTGCTTGTGACGATTGGCACGGCCCGGCCAACGGTTGCGGAACTGTTGCAGATGAAACGGGACTCGCTGATCCAGCTCGACAGTAAAATAGATGATCCTGTGGAGCTGTATGTGGACAACAAGGTAATCGCGCGCGGTGAACTGATTGAATCAGACGATGGAGATGGTTCCATAGGTGTGCGCTTGACCGAGATAGTGGACACAGCCGAAGACATGTTGTGATGCCAAAACCGGGCGCAAAATTATTGATCTGCCTGCTGGCGGGAGTCGGTATTTTACTGGCCCTTGTCAGTGGTGCGAGCGCACAGGAACTCCCCGTCATTGAAGACGAGGGCGGCGCCCTGAGTGCGCGCATCATTCAGCTTTTCCTTATTATCACGGTACTGAGCCTCGCGCCCGGCATTGCCATGATGATTACCTGCCTGCCCTTCATGGTCATTGTCTTTTCATTTCTGCGGCAGGCCATCGGCCTTCAGCAGGCTCCACCCAACATGATGGTGATGAGTCTGGCCATGTTCCTGACTTTTTTCATCATGGAGCCGGTCTTCATGGAGTCCTGGGAAACGGGCATCAAGCCGTTGATGGATGACGACATCACGGAAGAGCAGGCATTTGAAAACACCATGGAGCCGTTTCGCGGATTCATGGAGAACCGGGTCGAGCCAGAGACGCTGGACCGGCTGGCCGCAGCCTTGCCAAACCGTGAGTTTTCGCTTGAGGGCGAGAAGCCGCTCTCCCTTCTGGTAACCAGTTTCATGCTCTCGGAGATCAAAAGGGCGTTTCAGATCGGTTTTGTTATTTTTCTCCCCTTCCTGATTATTGACCTGATTGTTGCCTCTATTCTGATGGCCATGGGTATGATGATGGTGCCGCCAGCTATCGTGTCACTGCCCTTCAAACTGGCATTCTTTGTTATGGCGGATGGCTGGATGAAGCTCACCGAAGCATTATTGATGGGGTACGCAGGATGAGTGCGCAAGCGCAGGTCGCAACTGACAATCCGGCTGGCCAACTACCAGCAGTGGAAACTGTATCGGCGGATATGTCGGGCTTTCAGCTCAGCGGCCCGCAGAAGGCGGCGATCGTTATCGCCTTGCTGGGCCGGGAATTTGCTGGCCCGGTCGTTGAGAAGATTGGCGATCGTCATCTGAAAGTGTTTCTCTCTGCTTATGAGAACATGAAACTGGTGCCTCGTCAGATTCTTCTGCATGCGGTCGAAGACTTCATTGCCAATCTGGAAATTGTTTCTGCCGGCCTGAAATGTGGTCAGAAGGAAGCCCGGGGACTGGCAGAAGAAATTCTTGATGAAAAACGCATGGAGAAACTTTTCGGCAATGCGCAGATCATCGAGGAAGCTGATGAGAATGAGACAACTGTCTGGCACACCCTGGCCCAGCGTAAATCTGCCGAGATTGCAGGGTACCTTGAAAAACAGCGACCACAGGTCGCGGCCATCGTGCTGTCGAAAGTACCTTCCGGTAAAGCAGGTGAAATTCTCGGGGAAATTGACGATGAGGTCAGCACAAAAATTGTCAGCTATCTGACACGGCCCGGCAAGATTGACCCGATCACGCTGTCTACCATCGGCAAGGTTATTGATACAGAATTTCTCAGTGTTGAGGGCGGTGGTGAAAAGAATGACAATCCGCTGAAATCTGTCGGGGAGATATTCAGTGTCTTGCCAACGGCGAAACGCGAAGCCTTGATAGAGTTTCTGACGGAAAAAGACGAAGCCATCGCCGAGCAGGTCAAGAAGGGGATTATCACGTTTGAGGATCTGCCGGATCGTCTGCCCCGCAATGCCGTACCGATTATTTTCCGTGAGGCTGATACCGTTGACCTTCTCAAGGCACTGAAAATGGGCCAGGGAAATGCGCCCGAAAGTCTGGAATTCCTGTTCAGCAACATCTCTCAACGCATGGCCGATCAGTTCAAGGAACAGCTGGAGGATATTGCAGATATCAGCCAGAAAGAGGGTGAAGCTGCACAGTCAGTGTTCATGGCAACAGTCTCACGGCTGGAGAAGGAAGGCCGTCTCAGTCTGATACCGCCGCCTGATCCAGCGGGCGAATAGAGCGCCGCCGCTCGCCGCATGGCACAAATCTCACGATACAGATGAATAACAGGGATCAACCAGCCTGGTTTGTCTTGACAGGTTGCTGATCGCGTCAGGCGGCCAGTTGCTTTATTGAAGGATAAGTTCAGCGTGCAGGGCACCGGCTGTCTTCATTGATTTCAGAATATCAATCATTTCGCGTGGTGAAACACCAAGGGCGTTCAATCCGGCAACAAGTTCTGACAGCGTGACATTGCTTTCCACAATGCCGATATTGCCGGGTTCCGCGTCCACCACATCAATTTGTGTGCGTGGCAAAACGATAGTTTCGCCTGTTGCAGAGAAGGGATTGGGTTGGACGGCAACAGGCGTCTCGGCAATACGGATCGAAAGATTACCCTGCGCCACGGCAACAGACGAGATTTTCACGTCAGAGCCAAGCACAATCGTTCCAGAGCGCTGGTCAACTACAACTCGTGCCTGCTGTGCAGGGGTCAGTGTCAGGTTCTCGATCTGGCTGATGACCCGGGCAGGGGAGGCAGTCAGTCCGGCAAGATTCAGCTGCACCGTGCCGGCGTCAAGCATCGTTGCCAGTGGCATTGATGTACCGACATTGATGGCATTTTCGATGCGTGTTGCTGTCGTAAAATCAGGAGAGCGCAGGGCGAGGTTGATCTGCGAGAGGGTGCCAAATTCAAAGGCAAGTTCGCGCTCAACGCGGGCACCGTTGGGAATCGCGCCGGTTGTCGGCACGCCTTCGGTAATGGCAGCCGCATCACCTTCAGCCTGAAATCCACTAATCAGGACACTGCCTTGTGCCACGGCATAGATGCTGCCATCAGCAGCTTTCAGCGGGGTCATGACGAGTGTGCCACCGGAAAGGCTGGACGCATCACCGATTGACGCAACCGTCACATCAATGCTGGAGCCGCCTCGCGCAAATGCAGGCAGGGTACCCGTCACAATTACAGCCGCCACATTATTGGCCCGGATCTGTTCACCGGCAATGTTCACATCATTGCGCTCAAGAAGGCTGGTCAGCGCTTCTTCCGTCTGCGGTGAATTCCGCAATGTATCACCGGTGCCGTTCAGGCCGATCACGAGTCCGTAGCCGAGAAGATCGTTGCCACGCACCCCTTCCACATCCACGATATCCTTGATGCGCACTTCAGCTGATGCTGTAAAAGTAGTGAGGCTGAAAGCCGTCAGGGCAGCAACCAGAGCGAAAAATGTGTGTTTCATGGGTCTCATCAGATAAAGTTGGTAAGGGTCAGTTCTGATAGTCTTGTCGTGAGAAGATACGATGCTTCGAGTTGCGTTTCTATCGCTTTCAGCTCTGCAGCTGCTTCAAACTGGTCGCGGGAGGTTAGTTCATTATAGGTCGCGGACAGTGTGATTTTCGCAGCCTCAAGAGTGTCCTGAGAATTGGCGATGGTTTGCTGACCAATACCAAGGCGCGCTTCAAGCTGTACCAGTCCGGACTCGCCATTGGTCAGGTTGAATGACCCGGCATTGAAAAAGGACGTGTACTCATCCGAATAGCGTTCAAATGGCGTGACATCGGCGGCGGCGATCATGGCCAGACCACGAAATACCTGTTTGATGGCCGCGTCATCTGCACGAACGGTGAAATCGAGGCGCGTGTCGCCATCCAGCAGAACGGTATTGGCACTGCCCGTGCCGCCTTGATAGATCGTTGTCTGAAAGCCACCGGCGGGATCATTGAAATATGTTTCAAGTTCCGCATCAATCGTTGCCGTATCCGGGCCTGCGGAAACAATGGCGCGCACATCGCTCAGAAGCTGATCGACATCACCCAGCGGGGAGACATTCGTTGCATCGCCGGAGAACAGGTTGCGGTTTCCCTGATTGACCTGGAAGGCAGAAAATACCGTGCGAAGAGAAGACTCAGCCTCCTCAATGATCGTGTCCAGGCCAGCATCGCTGTTACTGCCCAGAACGGTCAGGACGCGCACACCGATGCTGTCCAGGGTCAGGCGTGCGCCGCTCAGGGTTTGATTCATCACACTGATCCGCGTTTCGCTGACCTTGAACAGATCAAGGCGGTTATCAATATCTTGCACGGCCTTGTTGAGAAGATGTGCCTGCCCGACGCTGCCGCGCGTGGCTTCGGTCAGGTCTTGCCGGCGTCCGGTCACAGCTTCCTGTGAAACAACTTCAATGCGTTGACGCAACTCGAGCGTTGACCGGTTGAAGCGGCGGGCTGACAGCAGATCGGGTACAGAGGAAATTGCCATGGTTAGATCTCCAGCAGCCTGTTGAACATGTCATTGATGGTCTGGATAACACGTGCATTGGCTGTATAGGCCTGTTCTATCAGCAACAGGGATTGCAGTTCCTGATCGGTATCGACAGCGGTTTCGGCGATTTCAGCGTCACTCAGAATTTCTGCTCTGGCGCGGGCAGATGAAAGCACGGCGTCACTTCTCACGCGCTCTTCGCCGATCAAAGATGTGACACCTGCAACAGCTTCACTGATGGAAAGCGTACCGGTCAGGCCGGTCCCGGCAGGCACAGGCTGACGGTCGTTAAAAGCCTCCAGCAGGTTCGCCGGAATGGTTGCGTCCCCGGCGGGGCCTTCTGTGGTGGCACCAACGCCATCGCGGAAGCGCGACACAAGGCCGCCCTGCGCAGGATCGACAGCGGCATTCAGGGTCATGCGCTGTGCAATGCCATCAATATTTGTCGGGTCTACGGGGCCGCCATTATCCGTAAAGATGCCGGCTGCGCCTGCCGCCTTGGTCGGGTCAAGCGAGTCGTCGGAAAAACGGGCCACAAGATCAGCAGCCAGACTGTCGACCTGCTGTAGAAAATCAAAGGCAACTTCATCGCGCACGGCAAAGTAGCCGGCCATCAAACCGGATTGCACCGCAAATGTGCCGTTACTGCCCGGCGTAATATCCTGGTCACCGACCCGCAATCCGGAAAGGACGCCTGCTCCATTGTCGTATGTTGCACCGGGGCCGATGAATGGCGTGCGTGTAAACTCGATTTCACGTGCCTGCCCTGAAAGCAGGAATACGCCCTCATTGGTCAGAAGACTGATGGCGCCATCGCCCGCAGGAAGCTGCTTGACGGGCACGAACTGCGAGACCTGATCGACCAGCAGCTGGCGCTCATCAAGAAGAGCGGCCTGTTCGGTTGATTGATCTGGCAGGCTGATGATTTTCTGGTTGAGGTCAGCGATGTCTTTCAGGGCGGTGTTAACCGTCGTGACCGCGTTCTCGATGCTGGCATCAGCATCAATACGCATCTGTTGGCCCTTGTTATACAGGCTGTTGAATTCAGAGACCACGTCTGCCGTCGTGCCATAAAGGGCATTTTGCAAGGCAGGTGATTCCGGCGTCACGGTCAGTTCCCGCAAAGCCGTTTCAAACCGTTGATAGCTGTTGAACAGGCCGGTTGTGTCATCCGGCTCACCAAGGGTGCGGTTCAACTCGCTAAAGGCTTGTGAAATGATATCGGCGCGCCCGGCGGAGGCTTCCGCCTGTCGGCGTTCTGCGGTGAGGGCGGGGTTATTTGTGCGTGTAACCCCTGCAACCGTAACACCACTGCTCTGGCCGCCAAGTCGTGACTCGGTTACGTCAACTGTACGCTTGACGTAACCGGGTGTATTCGCATTTGCGACATTATTGGCTGCAATCTCTGCACGAAAAGATGCAGCTGCCAGGCCGGAGTTCGCGTTTCCAAGTGCGCGCGTTAAAGTCACTTTATACTCCTTCCGACTGGCATCAGGCGTTCAATCCTTACCTGCCGAGGTTAGATGTCTCCTGCAGCATTTCATCAACAGTCTGAACAACTGTCGCATTGGATGAATATGCGCGCTGGGTGGCGATCAGGTCAGTCAACTCGGAAGCTACATCAGTTGTAGATTCCATCAGGGCAAAACTTGTCACGGTGCCAACCGGCCCGTCGCCTGAGTCCCAGAAATAAAGGTCACCACTGGTTTGTGAGACAGAGTAAGACTGGTTGTTCAGGGCCTGTAGCCCATTCAGATTAGGTACATCTGCAACCGGGACCTGATACAGGGTACGGCGGAAGCCACTATCGTAGATTGCCTGCACAAACCCGGTATCGTCAATCTCAATACCGGTGAGGTTACCAATCTGGGAACCGTCCTTGCTGATGGCGTTTGGAGAGAACGGGCCGGCGAGTTGTGTCAGGCCGCCATTTTCACCCGGTGCGCCGATATTCAGTGTCATCGGACCACCTGCGACATTCAGGGAGAGTGTGCCAGCTGTACTATCATAAACAGCGCCTGCGGTGTTGGTCACATTCAGGATGGAACCACTGGTCGCGGTTGCGGTTGCGTCAAACTCGACATCGAAGCTGGCGATGACGCCGCCCGCAATGTTGGCGCTGTCTTCAATCGTTGCAGACCACTGGTTGCTGGCACCCGTACCTGAAGTGTCGGGCGTGAATGTGATGGTCAGTGATTCTGAACGGCCGAGATTATCAAAATATTCAATTGGCACGGTGAAGGGATCGCCGGCAGCGCCTGCATCTGTGGCATCGGCCGGGAGGTTGATACCCAGGGTGATTTCATTGGTGCGTGAGGCAACAAACTGGTTGGGGGAGACATTCACGGGGACCAGGCCGGAAGCGTTATCCCGTGTCTGGTTCAGGACATTGCCGGCGGCATCAACTTCCCAGCCCATCAGGAACAGGCCGCTGGAAGTTCTCAGGAGGCCATTTTCGTCCGGCAGGAACGAACCGGTGGGGACAAGAGAAAGTGGGCGCTGTGAGGCAAGCGCTGTTGTGCCGCTTTCATCAGTCACCGGCAGAAGGCCGCGACCGGAAACAGCGAGGTCTGTTGCGCCGCCGGTGTTGATAAGGGAGCCTTGGGCTTCAACATCACGGAAAACCGAGACGGAGACACCGCCCGCCGCATACGCATTTTCCCGCTGACGGAGCACCTGCGTGGAGAAGTCCACATCGCTGCGTTTATAGCCGAAGGTGGCCGAATTGGCGATGTTATCGGAGATCGTTGCCAGTCGCGTCGCGTTAACGCGAAGACCAGCCACACTGGCGTTCAGTGAGGAGGAAATGCTCATGGGTAAACCCTTTTTTTCAAACTGCGTCCCATACAGCTGTAAAAAAGGAGGGTTAAGAATTATATAATTTTGCTGACCGGCCCCCTCGGGCGCTGGGTGACCTTATTTCAGTATCGTTATTGAAATACGGCGATTTTCCGGCGCGAACGGATCGTCTGACAATGGGTCCGTGTCAGCCTTGCCGGAGACTTCCGTGATCTGGCTTTGCGGGAAGCCGGCTTGCAGCAGCACGCGCCGGGCCGTGTTGGCGCGATCCGTGGATAACTCCCAGTTCGTGTAGGCAGCGTTTGCCGCAAAACTGTTGGCATCTGTGTGGCCGACAATCTTGATATCGTTTTGCACATCATCAAAAGAGGCCGACACGATGCCGAGCAGTTCCTGCAGCAAGGCGGACGGTTTGGCGTTTCCGACAGCAAATAACGGGCGCTTGTCGGACTCGACCAGTTCAATCACCATGCCGTCAGGGCTCATTTTGATCTGCAGGTGTTCAGAGAGATTGTTCTTGCTTTCATCAATGGCTTGCGCAAGCTGGGCAGCCTTCTCGCTGACCGCCTCCTGGTCTTCTGCTGGGCTCTTTCCGTCCTTTTCGCCGGCCCCGGAGCTTTCATTAATGGCATTTTCTTTCTGGCGCGCGCCGGTGCCGTCACGCGCGAGGGTTTCTTCCGTATAGATTGAATCCCCGCTCAGCGCATCAGCCCCACCGCCGGAAATCCGGCTGATAGGAATCGTTGGGTTGAAATAGTCGGCGATCCCCTTGCGCTGATCTTCCGTTGTCGCGTTCAACAGCCACATCAAGAGGAAGAACGCCATCATCGCGGTCACGAAATCCGCATAGGCAACCTTCCAGGCGCCGCCATGATGGCCACCGCCAGCAATGACTTTTTTCTTTTTGATAATCGGTTGAAGCGCTTCCGCCATGACCACCGTATTCCCCAAACTCGTACACTGGGGGGCACATTACTGCACAGGCGTAAAATTGCCTTTAACCATGACAGGGCGAAAGCAATGCATTCTGTTAACCGTCTGTAAACCACTTCGTCCGATTTGTTGAGGCGTAAACGGAATTTTACACATGGGTTCTGAGACGCATGGGCTCTGAGACACATTTTGTTCTGCGCAAGAAGCTCGATGGCAAAAGTGCTTCATCCAATGGCGTGCGTAACATGTCGTCCCTTTGGGGTGGCTTGAAAAAGGAAAGTCTCAAGATCGTCGGTGATGCCCTGGGGGAGGAGATTACTTCCGCCAGCCCATCCATGGGCAAGTTATCCCATCAGAAATTTGTCAGCCAGTTCAATCAGCGAACGACATTTTATCATCTTGGCAATTCACTGGAGGTGTTTGCCGGTCTGATCTTTTTCTCACCACCACTGGTCTCGCGTCTGGCTACAAGAAAACTTTCGGGTGATACTGAAGAGTCGCACGAGAGCAGCGAGCCTGGCTTGCTGGACCTTTATCTGCTGCAACCCATGGTGCAGCAGTTGATTGATGCGCTAAGAGGGATCTACTCCAAGATCAATGATGCAGAAGTATCGTCTGACTTCATGCTGCGCGATCAGGCGCTGTCGCTGGAAGAATTGAGCGATATAGATGAAGAAGCCGACTTGTTTTATTATTCGCTCAGTCTCTACAACAACAAGGAAAACCCGCCGCTGATCGGTTTTTGTTTTCCTTATGCCGTACTCGAAAAAATCAGTCTGCTTGGGAATAACCGGGTCAGTAACATTGATTTTGACAGTGACGATCCCTGGTCCGGGCATATGCGCTCCACGGTCCTGCAATCACGACTGGCGCTGAGTGTGGTGCTGGACAGTTGTCGCATGTCCGTAGGGGATTGTTCGCGTTTGGAGAAGGGGCAGGTCTTGTCCCTGCCGGGTGTGACGCTTGATGACTTGACGGTTAAGGCCCAGACACGCTCTGGCAAGGTCGATATTGCCCGGTCCGAGCTTGGCATTTTCAAACGCAACAAGGCGGTGAAATTGCATGATGACCTCGATACCGAGTTTGTCATGAACCTCAACCGCCTGGCGGTTGAGTAGGGCAGGGCGCATCGCGCTCTGTGCCTTGTCATACAAGCCCTCTGGCCGGGTGTTTACCAATTATAAACCTAAAGTAGGATACGCCTTCAAATATGAACGCGATCATCGGACTTGTTATCACTATGGTCATGGTTTTCGGTGGCTATATTCTGGCCGGCGGGAAGATGACCATTATCCTCGCATCTCTCCCGTTTGAGATGATGATGATCGGTGGGGCAGCCATCGGTGCCTTCTTTGCCGCCAATGACATGCCGACAATCAAACATACTATTTCTGACCTTGTTGCCGTCTTCAAGGGACCGAAATGGAAAAAGTCAGACTACGCTGATTTGCTGTGCCTGATGCATGAACTGGTGCGCATCGCGCGTGAAAACCCCGTAGATATTGAAACACATATCGAAAATCCGGCAGAATCAGACCTATTCTCACGGTATCCCAAAATTCAGGGCGATAAAGCGGCGGTCGAAATTATCTGCGACACGATCCGTTCAATGATCATGAACTTCGACAATGTTTATCAGGTCGAAGAACTGCTGGAAAAACAACTGGACAGTATGGCGGAAGATTCCTTGCACGGATCACATGCCTTGCAGAATATGGCAGACGCCTTGCCCGCGCTGGGTATTGTTGCGGCCGTTCTGGGTGTGATCAAGACCATGGCGTCTATCGACAAGCCGCCTGAAGTTCTGGGCAAGATGATTGGTGGCGCGCTGGTTGGCACGTTCCTCGGTGTGTTCCTGGCCTACGGTATTGTTGGGCCATTCGCGGCCAAGGCGAAAGCGGTACGCGAGGAAGAGCATTATTTCTACTCCTTGATACGCGAGATGCTGGTTTCCAGCCTGCATAAGAACCCTACAAGTATTTGCGTCGAAGTGGCGCGACGAAATGCGCCAAAGCGCAACCGCCCGAGCTTTGGCGAAATGGAAGAAGCATTAAAGGCACTCAGGAAAGCAGCATGATCCCACGCGCGGCCATATGTGCTGCCCTTGCCACAGCCGGATTGCTGATGGCATCGCCCGTTCAGGCAGAGCCTGAAGAAGATGAGGCGAACAGCACAAAGGAAGAGTTACAGCGTGTCATCGAAAGAGCCGCAGCCAGCGGCTATATCTCCCTGAAAAGTCAGGCTGAGGATGAAAGCGCAGACGCAGAGCAAGCCGGCGAAGAAGCAGCTGAGCTGTCTGCAACAAAAACCAATACCGGAGCCGCAGAAGAGACGTCCGCCACCGGCGATTCAAGCCTTTTGCGCGTCGAGAAGGGTGTTCGCCCGACGCCAACAAGAACCACCTGCGAACTGGCCGACGTTTTTGCCTTTGATGATTATAATGAAGACGTCACCTATGACGATATCTTCGCGCTGCGGACACAGCTTACCTCCATCAAGGGTAATTTCATCCCGGAAGTGGCAGAGGAGCTTGCCCGCACATATCTTGCTGTTGCCTTGCCAGAGGAAGTTATCGGCCTGTCTGATGCAATTTCCACTGATGAGATAGAGCTGTCAGTCAAACTGGCGCATATTCTGTCAACGGGCCGTGCTGACCATGCTGAAGAAATTGCTGCCTATATTCCGTGTGAAGAGTCTGCTAGCCTCTGGGTTGCCGCAGCCTATATGAATTCGGAGCCGGATCTGGCGCTGCAATACACCCGTGATTACCTTTACCTGATTACAGAGTTACCCCCTGAGTTGTTATTTTCTTTCGCCACTCAACTTGGCATTCTGGCGGCAGAGCAGGGCGACTATGCCCTGGCCAAGGAATTGCTTGACAAGACAAAAAAGCTGGATCGCAAGGATGATCCGGCAATCATCTTTCTTGAATCCCTGATCGACACGAGTCTTGGTGAGGCCGAGGCTTACGGCCAGTTACAACAGGTCGCACAGCAACCACATCCGCTGCAGGCCAAGGCGTTACTTGCGCTTGGACAGGCCAGCGAGAGTGAGCCGTATGCAGAATACAGCCAAGACCTTGACTTCATTTCAACGCAGTTCAGAGGGTCCGCCGCGAGTGCGCAGGCCCGGCTGATGAATGTCAGGTTTCTGGCAGAAGAGGGTGCATTTCCGCAGGCTGTTTCTGCAACCGCGCAGGACTTTACAGATGATGCGGAAACCAGAAAGCGCGCGCGCGATGTGGTTGGCAGCTATCTCCTGAAATATCTGAATCAGGATGATACCGAGCGCAATCTCAGCGATATCCGGCATTACACAGAGAATTTCGAGTTTTATGTTGGCGTCAAGGATGATGCGGCACTGCGCCTGCAGGCATCACGCAAGGCGATTGCGTTATACTTGCCCCATCTGACGGACATCTTTCTGGAAGATCAGTCCACCGAGGATACCCAACGCGATATTGATCTGTTGCGGGCACATTCTGCCTTGCTGCGGGGCAATGCTGAACGTGCCTGGTCCCTCAGCTCACTGCATGAAGGCGATGCGTCGTTTGACCAGATAAGTCTTGAAGCTGCCCTGATGCGTGACGACGCGAATGATGCGTTGGCCGCGCTGGGTCGCCTGCCGCAGACGCAGGAAAACATCTTGAAGGCAGCAGACATCGCCTGGAATGCGGGATTGTGGGCACAGGCCCGCGACCTTTATGCCGAGACGCTTCTGGCAGACGCTTCTGAGGAAAATAATCAGCGCTATAATCTTGCCGCTTACATGGCCGGAGAGCAGGGCGGATTTCACGTATTGGAAGACTCCGCAGACATTCTGGATATTGAAAACCTGTACACATCCTACCCGGATGAGCGCAAGAAACTGGAAGGGCTCCTGACACGTGGATAATCCCGGTTATGTATCTCTCTCGCGGCAGGCAGGTCTTCTGAAAGAGTTGAACACTATTGCCAATAACATCGCCAATGCTGACACTGCTGGGTACAAGCGCGAAGGTGCGCTTTTTACGGAGTATATTGCAGCGGTCGGGCGCGATGATCCAAGTATTTCCATGGGACGTCTCGGCGCTCACTTCCCCGACCTCTCACAAGGGGAGATGGCCAAGACGGGCGGCACTTATGATGTTGCCATTCAGGGTGAAGGGTTTTTTCTGATCGGTACACCCGGCGGCGAAAAACTCAGCCGTGCCGGTCATTTCATGACGACAGCAGAAGGCACGCTGGTGAATCCGGATGGCTTCAGTGTGCTCGATGATGCGGGCGGCGAAATACAGATCCCGCCAGAAGTCACGCAGGTTGCCATCGCAGGCGACGGCACGATCAGCGCGGATGGCAATCCGCTTGGCAAGATCGGCGTTGTCACAGCGGCACCGGAAAATCTTGTCCGTGAGGGATCAAACCTCTGGCGGGCAGAGGGCGGCTATCAGCCGGTTGAGGAAACAATAATTCTACAGGGGTTCATCGAGTCATCGAATGTGAACCCGGTAAGTGAAATTGCACGGCTGATAGAAGTTCAGCGCAATTATGAGACTGGTCAGAAAATTTTCGAACAGGAAGACGAAAGGATCAGTCAGGTAATCCAGACGGTCAGTAGACCGTAAGGGTGAAACGTAAAGTCTAGGAGGGACGATACATGAACGCCTTGAAAATCGCTGCCACCGGGATGGCTGCGCAGCAGACCCGCGTGGATGTCATCTCGAACAATATCGCCAATATGAGCACAACGGCCTATGCGCCGCGTACCGCTCAGTTTGCGGATCTGATCTATCAACAGGAATTGCCACCCGGCTCGCTGTCTTCGGAGAGCGGTACGATTGTGCCCGCCGGGATCCAGATCGGCATGGGCGTGCGCCCTTCGGCCGTTTCCCTCGAGTTCATACAAGGTGGCCTGCGCCAGACGGGAGCGGAGCTTGATCTTGCGATTGAGGGCCGAGGCTTCTTTGAAATCACCCTGCCATCAGGCGATTCCGCATACACACGGGACGGGAAGTTCAACCGTAGTGCCGAGGGCCTGATGGTCAACGCGGATGGTTTTGCACTCGCCGACAATATCACCATCCCGGATGACGCCCGTCAGGTGACGATCAGTAATGATGGCGTTGTCAGTGCTGTCTTTGACGACCAGCCAGCGCCTCAGGCACTGGGTAATATCAACCTGACCATCTTTACTAATATCAAAGGGCTTGAAGCGCTTGGCGGTAATCTTTTCCGCGAGACATCCGCATCCGGAACACCGATCACCAATGCCCCCGGCACGGACGGCGTTGGCCTGATGCGACAGGGCTTTCTGGAGGAGTCCGGTGTTGATGTCGTCGAAGAAATCTCTGAGCTGATTGAGGCGCAGCGTGGCTATGAGCTGAACTCGAAAGTCATCACGGCTGCTGACGAAATGCTCGCCGCAACAACAAGGATCAGATAGATGCGTATTGTTTTTTCTGCTCTTGGCTCCTTTATCATTACCGCTCTGTTTTGTGCTGCGACGGCGGCAGAAGTGACGGCGGTTAACACGCTAATGCGCGGCACGGTCATCGGGCCGGGCGACATCAATGTCGTCGCGCAAAATCATGAGCATAGCGAAGCTGTGCGCCAGCAATTTGTGGGTATGCAGACCAGCCGTACTGTTTATGCTGGCCACACGCTCACCTTGGCGAATGTTGAACCGCCCTTGCTGGTCAAGCGCAATCGCATGGTCACCCTCAGTTACAAAATGGGCGGCCTGACAATCACGACCTATGGGCGCGCGCTCAGTGAAGGCGCGCAAGGGGACATCGTGGATATCATGAATGTGGACTCAAAAGTCAGGGTCAAGGGCATCGTTGCCGGACCAGACAGGGTGATCGTACAATGATAAACGGGCAAAAAATCATGCGTGTCTGCACCTGTCTTGGGTTGCTGGCCATCTTTGCGGCTGCTTGCAGTTCCTCTGGCAAGAAACTGGATATCTATGAGCAGAACACTGGTCTTGCACCGTTGCGGGAAAGCGCCATGGCAGTTACGCCGCCACAGCAACCACAAACCACTGCTTCCCTGTGGAAAAGCGGGCCTTCTTCTTTGTTTGGCGATCGACGCGCCAAGACGATGGGGGATATACTGACGGTTGTTGTCAACATTGATGACGAAGCGCAAATCCAGAATTCCGTAACGGCCAACCGCACCAACAATGAGCAGTTCAGCGTCAATGATCTCTTCGGCCTGCCAGAATGGGCGAATAATGTGTTGCCGGGCGGTGCTGATCTGAACCCGGGAGTCAACCTGGACAGAACACGCGCAACAACCGGCAATGGCAATATCAGTCGTCAGGAAGAGATAACTCTTCGCCTTGCTGCCCGCGTGGTGGATGTGCTGCCCAATGGCCATCTGGTGGTGGCCGGCACGCAGGAGATCAGCGTCAATTACGAGGCCCGTCAGCTTCAGGTCACGGGCATTGTCCGGCCGGAAGATATCTCACGCCAGAACATCATTACCTATGACAAGATTGCAGAGGCGCGTATTGCCTATGGTGGCAAGGGGCAGGTGACGCGCACGGTCGCCCCGAAATCCGGCAACCGCTTTCTGAATGCTGTGATACCATTCTAGGAGACTTCAGATGATCAAGAAAATCATCCCTGCCGTTTTGATGCTGGTCTTTGTGGTTGGCGGTGTGTTCGCCGCTGACATGCTGCGGCCATCTCCCGTTTCCACCTCCCATGAAGGCGGCGACCATGGCGGCTCCGGCAAAGGCGATCACGCAGATGATAATGGCAAAGGGGATGATGATCATGGTGGTGACTATGACGCCAAGCAGACAGCCGGAAACTACTACTTTAACTTCAGCCGCCAGTTTGTTGTCCCGGTCATGCAGTCTGGTCGCGTACAGGCGCTGGTCATTCTTGACCTGAATCTGGAAATGGAACAGGGCGATGCGGATGGCATGTTTTCAATGGAGCCTAAATTCCGCGACGCCCTGATGCGCGAGTTACTGGCGCTGTCCAATGAAGGCTATTTTACAGGCCAGTTGACGGACCCGGAAAGATATGACGAGATCCAGAAAGCGCTGTTGCGGGCAGCCCGCACAGTCAAGGATGAAATCATCAGTGTTCTGATTCTGGATTTCGCCCGTCAGGAGCAATAACGCTTTTGTCAGCGCTTATGGCTTGCGGACATTCTTGGCGAATTCCGAAAGGCGGTTTTCAAAACCAAGACGCAATTCACCGTCTTCAACCGTGGCCTCTGTAACCTGTGTAATCAGGCTTGGGGCGATATGCCCGAGAAACTGATCACCGGCATATAGCTCAATACTGGCACCATATACGTCAGTATTCGCCTGCGTCCCGTCAGAAAGTGTGCCATCCCAGCTCCAGCTATTGTCGGAAGGGTCGATCTGTTCGCTGTAGATCGCCTGGCCATTACGGTCATGCACAACAAAGATGACCGTATCAGCATCTTCAGGAATATCTGCCGTGTAATTCACGGCTTCACCCGAATAAGGCACGAAAGAGCTTTCAACTTCTACCGTCTGCCCGATCCATTGAGCCGCCGCGAGGCCAAAAAACTCGTCTGTGAGGCTCGCAAGGAAAGTGAGCGTATTGTTGCTCTCTGCCTGTTGTTCCAGGCTGGTAAATGTCGCGAGCTGTTCGACAAACTGTGTGGAATCAAGTGGCGAAAGGGGATCCTGGTTTTTAATCTGGGCCACCAGCAGGTTCAGAAAGGTATCGAACTGCTCGCCCACATCGTCCGTCTGGAACAGGCTGTTATCTGCGGCAAGTGTTCCTTGCGTACCAGTCGTCTGTGTATTGATTGGATCCATTGTGGGCGCTCTCTATAATCTGAGATCAAGGCTGTCCGATCCGAGGACAGACAGCAGGGTGGGTGTTTCCGTGCGGGCTTCGTAAGAGACAGTTTCCATAGCGGCCGCATAATTGAAGGATGACCCTTCCTGCGGCCGCTCATCAGAGAACTGGCGCTCGGCGTGTTCTGCGAAGCTCAGATCGACATTGTCAAAGCCGGCATTGTTCAGTTCCTGCATCAGATTATCAACCGCCCGGCGCATGAGGGTGCTGGTGTCAGCGACGTCGGCGCTGATCACAGCGCTGACGCTGCGGTCTGCGGTGAAATTGAAGTCAATGTAGACGCGGCCAAGTTCGGGCGGGTCCAGCATGACTTCCATGCGGTCGCCTTTGGCGGCCACATTAACGATGGCGCTTGCGACTTGCTGCACAGGGCTCTGTGCTGCAAAGGCAGGCGGTTGTGTGGATAACGTTGCTGCTGGTGCGGCCAGAGGTGCCGTTGTGGCTGCACCCTGCGCCTGACCGGTCAGTAATGGCGCTGTCGTTGTTGTCGCTGTTTCGATGAAACCAGCGACGGGGCCGACTTTCAGCTTTGTGGCATCGCTGACACTTGCCTGCGGCAGAATATCAGCCAGATCCAGCTTCTCCCGCACCAGTCTGACGATTTCAGTAAAGGGCTGTTCTGATTCATCAATATTCAGGGATAGGTCCGCAGGTAAAGGTGTAACGCTCAGTACAGGCACGTTACTTGCCACAGCAACAGCATCCCGGTTGCCAGCGGCAGCCACAACGCTGACAGTTGGCAGCTCAGCTGCTCTGGCGCTTACCTCAACCGGCCTGGCGCTGGCTTCAACGGCCTGTGCAACTGTTTCAACAGGATTCGTGATCACCGGGTTTGCCATCACGGGGCTCTCACCGTCCGGGGCAACGCCCGTCATCTGCGTCACGAGCGCAGGCACGCCCGGCAATTCCGGGAGATCAGCAGGCTTGCCGTCAGCAGACTGTATCGGGTTAACCGCTAGCACGCCGCGTGTCGGTAAGGCTGAAATGCTGACAGGGGCGTTTTGTATTGGCACAGCGACATCGCTGCGGATCGGCCCTTCAGGTCCGCCGGCGGCCACACCTGTCGGGGCGCTCAGAATCGCCAGCGGGGAAGCTGGCAGAGCTGTCGGTGTCGCGGCGATGGCACCCGCACCGTCCTGATTAACAGGGGCCGGATCAACAGGAGCCTGATCAACAGATGGGAGTGCCGTCGTAATACCAACAGGTAAAGCATCGCTTTGCTCAAGAGGCTCGATCCCCGCCAGAAAGCGCACAGGCGTGGTATCGTCAGTGTCACGGGCGCTGTTATCTATTGCGGGCCCTGTCCGGGTGCTGGCGGCATCTTCAGCCACACTGTCCGGCGCGGCCTTACCGGAAGCACTATCTTCCGATGCCGTCATTTCAGTAAAAAATGTGGGAAAGGTTTTCTCATCCCCGGCGGTCTCGGGGGAGAAGAGACTTGAAAACTTGGCTGGATCGTCCTGATCCATCGCTGGTGCACGGGTGCCCGTGCCGGCCAGCAAAGCAAAAATCTGTGTCATCCTAACACTCCTGCAACCATACATAGGACAAAAATGGTTTACCAATCCTTTACGTGTGCGCGTTAGGCTTTGGGTAAGATTCGCGAAGGAGGTGTTCTGAAATGAACACTATTGTACCAGGATTGAACATTCAGCCTGCTGACAGGCAGTCAGCCACGCAGACATCTGCCACGGACAAACCCGAGGATGCAGATCTGAGGGCCATGGCGCAAAAGTTCGAAGCGAGTTTCATATCCCAGATGCTGAAACACAGTGGCTTGCCAAAGGCCTTGCAAAGTGCAGGCGGGCAGGGGACGGATGCGTTTTCTGTCTTCTATATAGATCAGCTCTCAACACGCATTGCAGATCAGGGCGGCTTCGGCATTGCTGACAATATCTATGAGCAGCTGGCCAAATATGAAGAGCAGGGTGGAAACTGAACATGAATACGGTCCAGCGCTGCAGCGAGCAGATAAAAAACCTTATTGTCCTTCTGGAAAGTGAAACGGCCATGCTGCGCAACGGCGAGCTTTCAGGCTTGCAGGACCACAGCGCCCTTAAACTTGAGGCTATCAAACAGCTTGAGGCCAGCTTGCAGGCGATCTCTTCCGATGAGGAAAAAGCTGCCATTGGCCCGCTGATGATCAGGCTGGACAAACTCTCCAACGAAAACGGTATTCTGCTCAAGAGCATGTTCAATGGCTCACGCGCTGCCCAGGCAAAACTGGCGCGCCTGCAACAGCAGGAAGTGAGCGTGGGTGTTTACGGCCGCAATGGCCAGGCGGTCTGCCTGGAAGAAAACCCGCTTTTATCCGGAAAAACTGTCTGAGATTTACGGCTTGTTAGGCCCTTCATCTTACGGTGCTATTTATAAGCTCACCAGAATGGTGATGACCGAGAGGATGCTCGGTCTGTCAGGACGACACTCCTAAGAACAATCCCGACAAATCAACCGATACGCATGCGTGCTTCCAGTACGCAAACGCTATCCCATTCTTTAAGGAAAGCTGATGTCCAGTATTTTGACAAATAGCAGCGCCATGGTTGCGCTGGAAACCCTTCGGGGTATTAACCGTGGTCTGAACGAAGTTCAGTCACAGATTTCAACTGGTAAAAAAGTCGCCAACGCGAAAGACAGCGCGTCTATCTTCGCGATTTCAACCGTGATGCAGGCAGATGTTGCCAGCTTCAAGCAGATTTCTGACTCTTTGAACCTTGGTTCGTCGACTGTTGGTGTTGCCCGTGCGGCTGCTGAAAACGTGACTTCTCTCCTGCAGGACATGAAAGAACTCATCGTTTCTGCGCAGGAAGAGAACGTTGACCGTTCCAAGATCCAGACTGACGTTGATGAGCTTGTTACACAGATCAATTCTGTTGTGAACGCAGCCCAGTTCAACGGCCAGAACCTGCTGCAAGGCGGTGGTAACATTCAGATTCTGTCTTCTCTTGACCGTGATTCAACCCAGAATGTTTCTACTTCAAGCATTAGCGTGAACCGTCAGAACCTTGAAAGTGCCAACGCAACTGTTGCCGGTACGACAATCGCTGGTGCTGGTGCCATCACTGCCCTGTCTGCCCAGGCTGTTGCTGACGGCGCAGCGCAGACAGTGACATTGACACAAGGCACACTGGTTGCTTCCAACACGGCTGGCGCCACATCTGGCTACTCAGTACAGATTGGTACTGAAACAGTTTCATTCGCTGCGCGTGAAGGTGACACACAGAACGATGTTGCTCGCAACCTGAAAAACTCAATCGATGCATTGGGCCTCACAGGTATCACTGTTGACCTGACAGAAGTTGCTGATCCAACATCTACGGATGTAACATTCACGATCAACAACGATTCTGGTGGCGGTATCACCGTAACAACTGTCAGTGGCGATGCCTCTACAGCTGGTGGCGGCCTTGCTGGTCTTGCTGACATTGATGTGGAAACATCTACAGCAACAGCCAACCAGGCACTGGCTGATATTGAAGGCTTGTTGCAGACAGCAATCGACTCTGCGTCAGCTTTTGGTTCATCCCAGAAGCGTATCGATAACCAGATCGAGTTTGTTAGCCAGCTGACAGATTCCCTGACAGACGGTATCGGCGCACTCGTAGACGCTGACATCGAAGAAGCATCTGCCCGCTTGCAGTCTCTGCAGGTTCAGCAGCAGCTTGGTATTCAGGCCCTGTCTATTGCCAACCAGCAGCCAGCCCAGCTTTTGGCGCTGTTCAACTAAGAACAATAATAAATTTTCTTCCAAGACTGAAAAGGAGCGGTTCTGCCGCTCCTTTTTTCATGCGGCCTACAGACGTATTCGCGCTTGCGCGGGTAGGTTGCAAAATTTTTTTCTCTCAATTTTTCGGGTTAACTCTAAATTATTGATTTGTGTGCCATGGTTTCGGGATGCAGCTAGGATTGGTTGCTGTTGAGTAGAACCTCAACTCGTCAGGAAGACTTAGGTGACGCCGTCTGACCGCAAAACGCGGGCAGACACTTTCAAAAAACGCGCTGGATTGCGCACCCAAAAGGAAAGACCTATGTCTAGTATTCTTACTAACAGCAGTGCTATGGTAGCACTGGAAACTCTGCGTGGCATCAATAGAGATCTTCAGGATGTCCAATCGCAAATCTCCACCGGAAAAAAAGTTGCCAACGCCAAAGATAGTGCTTCTATCTTTGCGATTTCGACTGTCATGCAGACAGACGTGGACAGCTTCAAGCAGATTTCTGATTCACTGAATCTGGGATCTTCCACGGTGGGTGTCGCCCGAGCGGCGGCGGAGAATGTCACAAGCCTACTGCAGGATATGAAAGGACTCATCGTTTCTGCACAGGAAGAGAATGTTGACCGCTCCAAAATCCAGACAGACATTGATGAATTGACCCTGCAGGTTCAGTCCGTTGTGTCGGCGGCCCAGTTTAATGGCCAGAACCTGCTGGTAGGAGGCGGCAATGTGTCCGTTCTCTCGTCCCTTGACAGGGATGCAAACCAGAATGTTTCCGCATCCAGTATTACCGTGAACAGACAGAATTTGCAGTCTGCCAACGCAACGGTTGCCGGTACGACAATCGCTGGGGCGGGTGCCATTACGGCGCTTACAGCGCAATCTGTCAATGATGGCGCCGCCCAGACCATCACCCTGACGCAAGGGGCGCTGGTGACGTCCAATACTGCAGGTGCGACCTCCGGGTACACGGTGCAGGTTGGTACGGAAACAGTCACTTTTGCTGCACGTGAAGGCGATACACAAAATGATGTGGCCCGCAATCTCAAGTCAGCGATTGATGCGCTTGGTCTGACAGGCATCACGGTTGACCTGACCGAAGTGGCGGATCCGACAAGCACGGATGTGACCTTCACAATCAATAACAATTCCGGCGGTGCAATCACCGTCACCACGACCAGTGGTGACGCCAGTACAGCTGGCGGTGGTCTGGCCGGTATCAGTGACGTTGATGTGGTAACATCCAACGTCACAGCCAGTGCTGCGCTTGATGATATTGAAGTGCTGCTGCAAACGGCGATTGATGCGTCTGCGGCCTTCGGTTCCGCCCAGAAACGTATTGATAACCAGGTAGAGTTCGTACAGCAACTGACAGATGCGTTGACGGAAGGTATTGGTGCCCTTGTCGATGCTGACATCGAAGAGGCTTCTGCCCGCTTGCAGTCCCTGCAGGTCCAGCAGCAGCTTGGTGTTCAGGCCCTGTCGATCGCCAACCAGCAGCCACAGCAGCTCTTGGCGCTGTTCCAGTAAACCCGCGAAGGACGGACGGGCTAACCCCCGTTCCTGAATTCCTCTGAACAAGGAGATAGCCAATGCTTAATCAGCTACAGGCACAAGCGGGATACCGGACAACAACCCGAGAAACCGGTACAGACAAGGACATTGAACTGCGCGTCTTCACGTCTGTTACATCAAAACTGAGCAGTGTTGACCCGAAAGCGGTTGGTGGTTTCACCAAACTTGCTGAAGCCATGCACGAAAATGTCCAGCTCTGGACAACCGTCATGGCGGATGTGGCAGGTGATGATAACCAGTTGCCGCTGGAGCTTCGGGCTCAAATTTTCAATCTGGGTGAATTCATCCGCAAGCATACGCTGAAAGTGCTGGAAGGCACCGAAACGGTTGATGCCATCATTGACATCAACAAGGCGATTATTGCGGGTTTAAGAGAATCCCAGAGAATTCGGGAGGCTGCCTGATGCCCGGATTGATATTGAACATAAAACCAGGTGAGCGTTTTCTCGTGAACGGTGTCGTTCTGGAAAATGGTCCAAAGCGTGCCCAGATCAGGGTTGAAACAGAAGGTGCCAGTATCTTGCGTCTCAGCGATGCACTGCACCCGGATGATGTGAATACGCCCGTCAAGCGCGTTTATTACATCGCCCAACTCATCCTGACAGGTGACTCGGAAGAGGCGGAGGCAAAAGAGGTTTTGATAAAGGCCCTCAAGGATCTTCAGAACGTCTTCCGCGATACCGCCAAGGCACCGCTTGAAAAAGCCATCAATGCAGCAGAAATCGGGCGTTACTATTCGGTTCTCTGTTCCCTGAAACATGTTTTTCCGCTTGAGGAAAAGTTGCTCAACCTGCGCTTGCCGCAGGCAGATGATGCTGAACAGCAGAAGTCTGAGGTTGCCTGATGGTCTTTCAGCCAGTCATACCCCTGAACGGTTATACCGGCTGGCTGTTCCTTCAGCGTACACAGGAACGTCAGGTGGAGGCATTTGATGCCTCCCCTGAACTTCAGCGCGAAGTGGATTACTTCCGCGAAAATATCAAGAATGCGACAGATGTTGCAGACCTTGTGACTGACCGTACCTTGTTGAAAGTCGCCCTTGGCGCTTTTGGTCTTCAGGATGAGATCAACAAGCAGGCGCTGGTGCGCCGGGTGCTGGAAGAAGGTACAATCGAGCAGGGCTCATTCGCCAACCGCCTGAACAACAGTCAGTTCAAGGACATGGCAAACGAGTTCTCATATGGCAATGGCGGCTTCGCTCCGGATGATGCCTTTGTTGATAAAATCATCAATCAGTACAAGCAGTCCCAGTTTGAAGTTGCCGTCGGTGAAGTCGATCAGGACATGCGCCTGTCCCTGAATTTCCAGCGTAAGATGGGCGAGATCGCTGCGCGGGGAATCGAACAGGAAGCGGTCACCACAACATCAACCGTGCAGACACAGGATATATTCGGTACTGAGACTGTTGAGGCAGATACGCCGGGTGCTATCTCGGGTGGCGGGTTCATTGGCCTAAGGGGGCAAACCTCTCTCACTTTACAGCCGGGCGCCCTCACAAGTTCCTATAATGCAGGCGAAGCCACCGGATATGCCGTCACAGTTGGATCAGAAACGGTTACTGTTGTGGCGCGCCCGGGTGAAACCCAGAATGATGTGGCGAATGCCATCGCGGAGGCGGTGAATGCCCTCGGTATTTCAGGGCTGACCGCAACGGCAGTAAACGCCGATGATCCAGCGACGGAAACAGCCAGTATCAGTTTTGCCAATACATCAAACGTCCCCTTGCAGATTACAGCGCAGGCAACCAGCAATTCCACCATCGTTGGTGTGGCTGCGGCTTTTGAAGAAGGTATTTCAATCGCCGATACTTCCGGCGGTGCCATCACCAATGATGGTACAGTGGCCCTTGGCGGGTCGCGGACCTTATCGATTACAGAAGGTGTCGTTGCCACCAATGATGGGCTCGACAGAACGCTCGCCTATCAGGTCTCCCTTGGCGGTCAGACAGTGACTTATATTGCCGGAGATGGCGAAGACCAGAATGATATTGCCCAGGGCATTACCAGTCTGATCAATGATCTTGGCATTGCCGGGGTCACGGCAAGTGCAACACTGGCCGCTGACCCATTGACGGGTCAGGCAGAAATCACAATACGGAACAATTCCGGGAACTTGTTGACAGTTGCGGCGGAGAGCAAAACTTCCCTGCCGGAACTGGGTGAGCGGCTTGAAGAAGTGACCACGACCACAGGCGGCAATAGCCAGTCTGTTCTGTCGGAAAAAGCCCTCTGGTTCCAGGTCATGGGTGACCAGCCCTTGCGCGCCGTGTTTGAGACAGCTTTTGGTCTGCCAACCGAGTTTTCACAGATTGATATTGATCAGCAGCAGGAAATTTTCGAAGAAAGAAGCCGCAAGCAGTTCGGCGTTGGCTTTGCGGAAGCCTATTCAAATCCTGAAAATATCGAGAGCCTGATAAAACTGTTTACCGTGCGCAGTCAGATTGCAAACGGCCCGTCAGCGACCACGCCCGGCTTTGCCGCCCTCAGCCTGTTGCAGAATGCGGCTGGCTTTGGCGCATCTGCGGCACAAAATCTGTTGTTATCCAACAGCTGAGTTGGCTTTTTCAGCCGGTGCTGCATCTGCCGGCGCCCCCAGCAGAATCTCTTTCAGCGCGGCAAAACTTTCTTCTGCATTTTTCACATCAAGCACACTGATGAATTGATCCAGCTGTGGCCACAGGCGCACCGCTTCGTCCAGCATCGGGTCAGCCCCGGCGGTATAGAGGCCCGCCCGGATCAATGGCGCATTTTCTTCATAGGCTGAAATCAGTGAACGTGCAGCTGCCAGTATCTGGTTTTCTTCTGCTGTCGCTGCCTCCGGCAGGGAGCGTGAAACACTGCGCCGCACATCAATCGCGGGATATCGACCACGCTCGGCAATTTCGCGTTCAAGGATAACATGCCCGTCGAGAATGCCGCGCACCATGTCCGCCACAGGCTCTTCCATGTTGGAGCCGGCGACCAGCACACTGAAGACGGCTGTAATGTCGCCATTGCCTTCGGCGCCCGGCCCGGCGCGTTCTGTTAGCGCGGCGACTGCCCGAAATGTCGAGGGCGGGAAAGCGCGCAAGGAAGGCACTTCGCCTGCCGCCAGCGCTACTTCGCGATGCGCTTCGGCAAAGCGGGTCAGGGAATCAAACAGCAGTAAAACCTGCTTGCCCTGGTCACGATATTGTTCGGCCGTGGCCATGGCGAGATAGGCCGTGCGTTTTTTTAGCGGGGCCGGATCATCGGACGTGGCGGCGAACACGATTGCCCGCTTCATGCCCTCAGCACCAAGCGTATCCTCAACAAAATTGCGCACCTCGCGCCCGCGCTCACCAATCAGGGCAAGGATGACAATATCCGCATCGGTTCTTTTGGCGAGCTCCGCCAGCAGCGTGGATTTGCCAACGCCTGAGCCGGCGAAAAGGCCAATGCGCTGTCCCTGACATAAAGGCAGAAAAGTATCGAACGCCGCAACGCCAGTATTCAGTCGTCGCCCCAATCGCTTGCGTGTTGCCGGGGCAGGCGGTTTGGCTTTCAACGGCGCTTCGTGCAGTCCTTGCGGCATTTCCTGGCCGTCGGGGCCCTGCAGCCTGTGGTTCAGCACATGCCCGATCCAGTCAGTGCTCGGTTTCGGGTTCAGTTGCGGTGAAAGGAAGATCGAACAACCGATCTTGATCTGTCGCGGGTCGTCATAAAGGATGGCTGTCAGATCATCCTGCTCAAGAGCAATAATCTCTCCATCGGGCGCCGTGCCACTGAGCGAGACCTGATCTCCCAGCATTGCCAGATGGCTGAGCCCGGCAATCGTCACCGCGTCTCCGTTTATGGCCGTCACTGTGCCGTGATAGCGCACACGCGGCTGGCCGGATATCATGCCAG
Source organism: Parvularcula sp. IMCC14364 (assembly GCF_030758415.1). NCBI lineage: Bacteria > Pseudomonadati > Pseudomonadota > Alphaproteobacteria > Parvularculales > Parvularculaceae > Parvularcula > Parvularcula sp. IMCC14364. The sequence goes on from NZ_CP132334.1 coordinate 346,403, forward strand.
CCTGCCGTTCCAGCAGGGTCGTCGTTCCGGGGCTTAAAGGGCTGTTAACCATTTGTTCAGCTTATAGATGCAATTTTTACTTATTCGTTAATCAAGGTAAACAGAAGTGCCGACCGACCTGGATATTCTTCGAACCTACTCAGCCATGGCCCAACATGCGGCCAAGCGGCATGAGGTGTTGGCAGGTAACATCGCCAATGCCGACACGCCCGGCTACAAGGCACAGGATTTGAAGAGTTTTGCTGAATTATACAAGGCAGCAGAACGTCAGGGCAGGGATGTCGAGATCAACACGTCAGATCTTGTGCGCGCCGCCTCGGGCGGCGTGGAGTCGCCCAACGGCAATAATGTTTCCATTGAAGACCAGATGCTGAAAACCGCCGAGACCAAGGGCCAGCATGACATGGCGCTTGCCGTTTACAAGAAAACGCTGGACCTGATGCGGCTCAGCCTCGGCAGCAATCGCTAGGTAGGAAGGAGCGATAACAGATGAACCCGCTCTCCAAGGCAATGTCAGCCGCGTCAAGCGGCATGGACGCCCAGGCATATCGCCTGCAGGTCGTCAGTGAGAATATCTCCAACGCAGACACGCCCGGCTATCAGCGCAAGATGTTGTCCTTCCAGTCCATTGTGGACGGGATCACCAAGACCGGTGAAGTCGAGGTCGGACAGATCAGTCTTGATACGCGCGAGGGTGAGAGAGAATTCGATCCCGGTCATCCCCTGGCGGATGATCAGGGTTATGTGACATTTTCAAATGTCACGATGATGACGGAATTGGCGGATGCACGGGAGGCGGGACGCAGTTACGAAGCCAACCTTGCGACGTTCAAACAGGCAAGAGAGATGTATGGCAGTCTGATTGATCTGTTACGCCGTTAATAGGAGGAGCCTATATGGAACCGGCATCACTGGCCGCGCTGAAAAATTACGCAGCGGCCCGGCAGGCATTGTCCCCAGACAATGCTGCCAAAGCACCTGACAAAAGCACGACCGAAACTGGCGGCGCTGAAAGCGTTGCCAAGGCGGCCAGCGAATTTGCGGAAGTCTTCAACAATGCTGAAGAAACCGCGAAGGCCCTCAGTGTGGGCGCAGCTGACCCGCATTCTGTAGTGGAAGCACTGGCAACGGCTGAAGTGGCGCTGGAAACAGCGGTGACAGTCCGGGACAAGGTGATTGAGGCGTATCAGGAACTCCTGAGAATGCCTGTCTGAGGCTGGTGAAATGACCGAAACTGAAGTCCTCAGCATATTGCGGGAATTCCTCTGGGCCGCAGCCCTCATCTCTGCGCCGCTTCTGGGCACGGCCCTGTTTATCGGTATCGTGGTGGGCCTGTTGCAGGCCTTGACCTCGATTCAGGAAATGACTCTCACTTTCGTGCCCAAGATTGCCGTGATGCTGATCGTTTTCTTCCTCTCATCCGGCTATATGGCGCGGGTCTGTCTCAGCCTGTTCAATGAACAGGTTTTGCCTGTTATCGCGCAATGATGCGACACCCTGGAGTGCTGGCGGATGCCTGAATTCAAGATGAGTTCTCTCTATCAGCCGACGGTGCTGCTGGCACTGGCGCTGATGGTCATCATTGCCATGATGATTCTGCCTGTCCCGGCGATTGTGCTGGATATGGGGCTGATGATTTCGTTCGCCTTTGCAATCCTGATTTTCACGATCACGCTTTTCATCGAAAAACCGCTGGACTTCTCCTCCTTCCCCAGTGTGCTGCTGGCATCTTTGTTGTTGCGCCTCTCCCTGAACATCTCATCGACCAAGCTGATTATCGGTGAGGGGCATACGGGGTCTGGCGCCGCGGGCGGTGTGATCGAAGGTATTGCCATGTTTATCATGGGCGGCAATATCTGGCTTGGCCTGATTGTTTTCAGTGTTCTGATTATTGTCAACTTCCTTGTCATCACGCGCGGTGCAGGCCGGATGGCTGAAGTTGGCGCACGTTTCGCTCTTGATGCGATGCCGGGCAAACAGCTTGCCATTGACTCAGATGTGGCCGCTGGCGCGATCAGCCATGAAGAAGCGCGCCGTCGCCGGGATCAGGAGCAGGAAGAAACATCCTTCCTCGGCTCCCTTGATGGTGTTTCAAAATTCGTCAAGGGTGACGCGGTTGCGGGCCTGTTGATTACCCTGCTCAATCTCATCGCGGGCATGGCCATCGGCCTTGGCGTCCACAACCTGACCTTCGCAGAAGCCGCCCAGAACTATTCCATTCTGACCGTGGGCGATGGTCTCGTTTCACAGATTCCCGCCGTGATCATTTCTGTTTCTGCCGCCCTGCTGCTGTCAAAAGGACGCGGCGAGGGCGCTGTCGATCTGGCGCTGGTGCAGCAGCTTGGCAAACATCCGTCTGCCCTGGCGACCGTTGCGACGATACTGGCTGTGTTTGCCCTGTTCCCCGGCCTGCCATTGTTGCCCTTTCTGCTTGGGTCGGGGGTGATGGGCTGGCTGGCCTGGCGATCGTGGCAATTCAAGAAAGAGGAAGCGGCGAAGGCGGAGCGTCTGGCGCAGCCGGTAGAAGAAGCAGATGCCAAGCCCGTTATTGGTGACCTTCTCGATGTGGATGAAATCCATATCGAACTCTCCAAGGAACTGGTGCCCATCGCCATGGACCCGGAAATCGGCTTCGATCAGCGTATTGAGAAAATCCGCAAATTCATTGCCCAGGAATACGGCTTTGTGGTCCCCGCCATTCGCCTCACCGACACGACGGTCATGCCCACGGAGACTTACCGCATTAAAATTCAGGGAGCGGAAATCGCCCGCAGCAAGCTCAAACCCGGTCATGTGCTGGCCCTCATGGAAGAAAATGCCCACCCGGAAATTCCTGGCGAGAAAGTCCGGGAGCCGGTGTATGGTGCCTCAGCCCGCTGGGTTGGCAAGGCGCATCAGGATGAACTGATGATGCACGGCCTGCCCACCATTGAAGCACCGGAGGTGATGGCCACCCATGTCATGGAAACCATTCAGGCCAATTTTCCCAAACTGATGACCCGGCGTGCCTTGCGCGACATTCTGGAAGCCTTCACCTGCCTGACCAATGAGGAGCGGGGCGCGTCCAACAAGCGTATCATGGATGAATTCATCCCCGAAAAAGTGCCGCTGGAACTGTTGCAGTCCGTGTTGCGCGCCTTGCTGGAAGAGCGGGTCTCGATCAGGAACCTGCCGGTCATTCTGGAAACTGTTGCCGAGGTCAAAGGCACGTTGTCGTCTACAGAGCAGATTGCAGAATATGTGCGCCAGCGCCTCAGTTATCAGTTTGTGCACAAACTGCGCGATGACAAGGGGAAACTGCCCCTTGTGCAGCTCGGGCCGGAATGGGAGCAGCTTTTCAGCCAGCATGAGCGCGTGAGTGAAGGCGGGCAGGCCGATATTGCCCTGCCACCCAAAGAATTCAACCGCCTTGCCTCTTCCATACAGGACAAGCTGAATACGGCGGCAGCACGTGGTGTCTATGCGGCGATCGCCTCAAGCGCCAGACGGCGGCGTTTTCTCAAGACGGTGCTCTCCGCCAAGGGCATCCGCAATCCGGTAATTTCCTATGAGGAAATTGCTTCAAACGAACAGCCGTCCATCGTCGGCGTAGCCTAAAGGGGTGGGGGCATGGATATTTTCCAGTCTCTGGCACAGGTCATTGCCCCGTTTGAACCATATCTGTTTGCCGTCGCTGCCATGTTCGTGCGCCTGTCGATGCTCGCCTTTCTGTTGCCGGGTCTGGGGGAGGGCACTATCCCTGTCCGGATGCGGATCATCGTTGCCCTTGTCATCACATGGCTGTTGGTTCCCTTCATGGTCGATGATTTCCCGGCAACCACCGGCAGCGTTTCCGCTCTCGTCTCACTGATGTTCATTGAAGCCATTTACGGCTTTGTCCTGGGTTTCTCGCTCAGATTGATGGTCTTTGTCCTGCAGATCGCCGGGACGATCATTGCGCAGGCGATGTCCCTGTCGCAGATTTTCGGGAATATCCTGACGGAAGAGCCAAACCCGACCGTCTCGCTGTTGCTGATGGTTGCCGGCACCACAATCCTGCTGACACTGGATTTCCATGTCGAGGCGATCCGCCTTCTTCTGGTATCCTATGAGACATTCCCCATGGGCACGTATCCGGACCTTGAGCAACTGGCCTATTGGGCATCGGGCAAGGCGGCCTATGCGTTTGAGTTTGCCCTCTCCCTGTCACTGCCGTTCGTGGTGCTCAACTTCATCTACAATGTGGTGCTGGGCGTGGTGAACCGCGCCATGCCGCAGCTCATGGTTTCTTTCGTCGGCTTGCCTGCCATCACCGGCGCAAGTCTTGTGCTTCTGGCAATTTCTGTCGCTGCCATGCTGATGGCCTGGGTCACCAGCTTCAATATGGTCTTCAGCGAGTTCGGGGTGGGGTAGGCCATGTCCGAAGACCAGCAGAATGATGGCCAGGAAAAGTCGTTTGATGCCTCGGAAACGAAAATCCGCAAGGCACGCGAACAGGGGAATGTCCCGCAATCGCGCGAACTGACCACCACACTCCTTTATATCGGTATGCTCGTTGCGATCTCCCTTGCTGGCGGCCCGGCGATTATCGGCACGGCCGAGCAGTTGGGCATCATGCTGTCCCGGCCGGAAGAACTGTCAGAGTCCTTCCTTTTCAGCAGTGATCGACGCCTGTTGGGGGAGACGATGATGGGCATCAGTCTTGCCATCCTGCCAATGATCCTGATTCCCGCCGCCTTTGTGCTCGTTGCGCTCATCTCGCAACAGGCGATTGTCTTTGCGCCATCCAAGATCAAACCCAAGCCGTCAAAAATATCGCTGATTTCCAATGCAAAACAGAAATACGGCCCTGACGGCCTGATGGAGTTTGCCAAGAGTTTCGCCAAGATGATGGCGATTACAGTGATCGCCGGGATTTTCCTCTGGCAGCAATATTACGAGTTGCCGCAGCTCAGCCTTCTGCCAGAAACAGTGCTGCCAAATGAAATGCGCTCACGGACAGTCACCTTGCTGATTTTCGTCACCCTCATGTCTGCGGCCATTACGGCGATAGACCTGCCCTGGGTGCGCTTCTCCCATGCCAAGAAACTGCGCATGACGTTGCAGGAGATGCGCCAGGAGAATAAGGAAAACGAAGGTGATCCGCACCAGAAGCAATCGCGCCGTCGCCGGGCCGAAGCGCTGGCGACCAACACCATGCTCAATGATGTGGCCAAGGCTGATGTCATCATCACCAACCCGGAACACTATTCGATTGCCCTGAAATGGGATCGCGCAGAAGGGCAGGTGCCCATCTGTGTGGCCAAGGGGGTCGACGAACTGGCCTTCCGCATCCGGGAGCGGGCTGCCATTGCCGATATACCGATCCGCCCAGACCCGCCATGCGCCCGCTCGCTCTATGCTACGGTGGAAGTGGGCGATCCGATCCGGCCGGAGCATTATGCAGCCGTCGCGGCGGCGATCCATTTCGCCGACGAACTGCGCAAGCGGAGCTGGTAGGATGGCGCTCGATTTTGAGAAAATCGCCCGGCTGGTCGATCTGCAATATCAGCAGAAGGAGCAGTCCCTGCAACGTATCCGGCAGGATCAGCAGCGCCTGCGCGATCAGGCGGATACGTGTGAAAAAGAAGCGCTGGATACGCTGCCAGGGGAAAGCCTGCAGGATGCCCTTGCCCTTGAAAAATGGCTTTGTGCGCAGCGGGCGAAGGCTGCGCAGCTGCGACAGCAGGCAGCCTCGCTGGACCAGATTGTCGCGGAGTTGCAACAGGCGCTGCGCAAGGACCTCAAGCGCGTGACCGGCCTTGAGATGATGCGCGCCCACGCGCAACGACAGGCAGCCCTGCAGGAGGCGGAAAAGCAGGATGATGAACTGCTGGCGATCGCCGCGTTAAAGGATCGCTCTTCGGCCTGACGTTTTCTTGGTTGCAACCTTTGGGTTAGCAACCGTTTACCATAATGGCCGCAAACCCAACGGCAACAGCCCTGTCCGTTAATTTTTTGCCTTTGTAACAATTCGTTAAATCGAATTTGCAACTATGGGTCGTATTAAAGAGGAGAGACGCGTTGACCGCCGGGGGAAAACCGCAGCTGGTAGTCATCATTGCCCATCATGAATGGCTCAGAGCACGCCTTGCATCCGTTTTTCAGGAAGCGGACCCGTCGCGCTATGCCCATGAGGTCTATCCCACGTTTGACGCCTTCCTGGATACCGGCTGCCCAGCAGACGTAGACAGTTTCATCATCGACGATGACGTTTCCTTGCATCAATGCGTTTCATCCCACAGGAAAATTACCGGGCGTTTGTTGCCTGTCATCAGGATCACCGACCCAGAGACACCCGAAGCAGCGCGCTGCACGGAAAAACTGCCAATGTCGGAAGTTTTTGGCAGCAAGCAGGTGCGCGCTGATCTGTTGTTCACCACACTGAAATATCTCAATGAGGTCAACACGGTCATTCACGAAATGGGTAATCTCCAGTCTGCCATTGAATTGGCAGACAAGACCAATACGCGATTTTTCCAGTATATGAGCCATGAACTGTCCAGCCCCCTTCAGGCGGCAAAGACGCTTCAGGCCAATATCGCGCTCCTGGACGACATTGACGAAATCAAGTCCAATGCCCGTATCTCGACCATTGCCATCACCCATGTGCTGGATGCCATCAACAATATTTCCGAATATGTCCGGGTCAGCAAGAACCAGCTCTCCCTGCAACAGGAAATATTCGATGTCGGATCCGTGCTGGAAGAGCTTGTCTGCCTGTTCCGCGAACACGCAGCGCATAAGGGGCTGGAGCTTGTCCTGGCCCTGCCATCTGCGCTTGACTGTCAGTATAAGGGCGACAAGTTGCGCCTGCGTCAGGTGCTGGTCAATCTCATCAAGAATGCCATCAAGTTTACCGAGGAGGGGCAGATCACCCTCAGCGCCTGTCGGCATGGCGACACCTTGCGCATCAGCGTTGAAGACACCGGCATTGGCATGGCGCCGGAGCTGGTCGCCGATATTCTTGGCCGGAACGGTTATACGCCGGGGGCGGATTTTGACGGCGGTCTCGGCATCGGCCTGATGCTCAGTCGCGAGTTTCTGGCCTCCGCCGGCGGACACCTGGATGTGGAAAGCGCTCCAGGCAAAGGCTCCCGCTTCACGGCCGTTCTGCCAAACGAGTTTTATGTACAGCACCCGGAACAACCCTTACGCGCCACCGGTTGACCTCGAGCAATTTTCCAATTCATCCCGGGCGCAAAAAAAGAGAGCGCCGCGCGCCAGTCTCTGCCCGGATGCCGGATATTAAAAAGCTGCCCGTCGCGCATCAGGCTACGGGCAGCATTTTTAATCTGTACAGGTCAGGTGGTGGTCTGGCTTCAGGCCGCTTCTGACTTGCGTGAATCCATCTCGATGCGGTTACGGCCATTATTCTTGGCGTCATAGAGTTTTGCATCAGCGCGCTGGATCAGCGTTTCTGCTTCAAAGCCATCCTGCAACATGCTCATGCCGAAAGATGACGTCACCTTGCCGACGCATTGCCCGGTGCTCTTGATGACCAGCTTGGAAGACTCAAGGTCCTTGCGGATCTTCTCCACCAGATGGAACGCAGACTGCATATTCGTCTGTGGCAGGATCAGCGCAAATTCTTCCCCGCCATAACGCGCAGCAATGTCGCGTCCTTTGACGTTATTGGAAATCAGGGAGGCGAATGTCTGCAGGATACCGTCACCAACCTGGTGACCATAGGTGTCGTTGACACGCTTGAAATGATCGATGTCGGCCAGCACCAGTGTCAGGTCTGTGCCGTTCTCGCGGGCCGTCGCGATTTCGCGGGCAAGACTGATATCGAAACTGCGGCGATTGGCCAGTTTGGTCAGGCCATCGCGCATGCTTTCGTCGCGGGCCTTGGCCAACTGGGCATTCAGTTCATGAATCTGTGACTGGGATTTCTGCAACCCTGAATTCAGGGTTTCCGTCATCTCTCTCATTTCCTGGTTCTGGGCGATCAGGGACGTGACAATTTCAGCAATCTTGTCCGGAGAGACTGCATCAGGCAGTTGCTCCTGTGCAGCATCTAGTGAGCTGCAATAGCTGTCGCTGCTGCTCATGCCCTGCTGCACCAGCCGCATGACGCTGACCATCTCTTTTTCAAAATCATTGCCGATTTTTTCGCTTTGGCGCTTTTCCGCTTCGTCAGCGGAAAGGAATTTATCGTGCAGCTGGTTGATGTCATAAACACTCAGACTGCCCGTCTTTTCGAGTGTTTCATCAACCGTGCGGACCATGTCTTCATCAGAACGCGCGGCATAGCTGTACCAGAAAGCATAAGTGCTTGGATAAGCTGGCGTCTGGTGTTCTTCGATATAGGTGAAGGCTTTTTCAGCGATTTCAGACGCCTTTTTGTACTCTTTGGTCGCCTTGCTGTTCTGTTTCTGGTTTTCTTCTGTCATGTTCTGCACCTGAACCGTTAGGAGGGAGGATTGCAGACTTTCTACGACGATTAGGTGGTAAAACCGTTAATCGCGCAGAAATTGCGGCATTTTCGCCTCCTCTGACAGCAACGTAACCCGCAGATACTCGCTTTTTCACACAAGCGGCGCTAGGATATGGGCATGAACCCGTTAGACTCATTTGGCAGCGGCAAGGCTGTCCTGGAATATCTTGATGGTGAATTTGCCATCATTGAACATGGCAGTTTTGTCCTCTGCGCCGTCACCGGCAAGCAGATTCCGCTGGAATCCCTGCGCTACTGGAGCGTGGACCGGCAGGAAGCCTATCTGAACGCACATATTGCTGCAGAAGCCATGTATGCCGATGGCAAACTGAAAAGCTGAGAGAAGGAAAACGCATGTCCTTTATACGCATGTTCCCTGAACAAATATCCGCTCGTCGTCATGCCTTGCTGCTGGCTGCAGCCTTCTCCGCTCTGGCGCTGGCTGGCACACCCGCCGCTGCGACACCGGGAGAAGAGGCCAAGGTCACCAGTTCGGCCGCCAGCATGAAAGACCTGATGCGCGAGGCTGGCCTTGCCAGTTCCACACAGGCGCTGGGCTCTGCCTCCCTGTCCATGGAGATGAAAGTCGCCCAGCTCGACACCAGTGAGATCCGGCCCGATGGCGGCATCACGCCGCCCACCTTGGCAGGTGATTTTGCGCAGGGCGGCCTGATCATTGGTCAGACACAGCCCGGCTCAACGGTGATGCTGGATGACATGACCCTGGATGTGGACGGTGAGGGCCGCTTTATTTTCGGCTTCAACCGGGACCATCCGGAGACGGCCATTTTGCGTATCACGTATGCTGATGGTACTATTCTGGCGCCGCAAACCCTGAACATTGAACCGCGCGAGTTCAAGATCGAGCGCATAGACGGCCTGCCGGACAACAAGGTGAACGCGTTCACCCCGGAGGAAGAGCAGAAGATTGTCCGTGGTATCGAATTGAAAAAATCCGCCCGCGCCAACATGCAGAAACAGGCTGACTGGACCAGTGGGTTTGACTGGCCGGTCAAAGGCCGTATCAGCGGCGTCTTCGGCTCGCAGCGCATTCTCAACGGGGTGCCCCGGCGCTTCCATTCCGGTGTGGATGTTGCCGCGCCCACCGGCACGGATCTGCGCGCGCCCGCAGATGGCATCATCACGCTGGCGGAAGATGACATGTATTTTGAGGGCGGACTTGTCTTTATCGACCATGGTCAGGGGCTGGAAAGTGCCCTGATGCATATGTCGCGTGTAGATGTGGAAGCCGGCCAGCGCGTCAGCAAGGGCGACATCATCGGCGCGATCGGGGCCACCGGCCGTGCCACCGGCCCGCATATGCACTGGAGCCTCAAATGGCGTGATCGTCTGCTGGATGCGCAGCTCGTGGTGCCTGATATGGCTGACGAAGGATAATCCGAATGCGCCGCATCTTTTTGCTGCTTTCGGTATTGCTGCTCTCATCTGCCTGTATGAGCGATCGTCACCGGGACGCCCTGAACAGTGACCGGCTTTCAGATACAGGCCAGTCCTGCGCAGGCATCGCCGGTCTGCAATGTGCTCAGAAGGGTGACTATTGCGCCATGCCGGTGGGCCAGTGCCGCGTCACGGATATGGCAGGCACTTGCACCGCGCGCCCACAATTCTGCACCCGGGAGTATCGCCCGGTCTGTGGCTGCGATGGCAAAACCTACAGCAACGCCTGCACTGCCGCATCAGCCGGGGTCAATATCGTCACCAACCGACCTTGCGCTGAATAACGTTGTGCTGAAGAACTGCTGCGCAGAGCCGCACTCACCCATCCGTAAATTGCAGGGCAGAGAGCCGTGCATAAATGCCGCCATTGGACAGGAGTTGTTCGTGGTTGCCCAGTTCGACAATCCGGCCCTTGTCCATCACGGCGATCATGTCCGCCTTGCGGATGGTGGACAGCCGGTGCGCGATGACAATGGTTGTTCTGCCGGCGGAAAGGCGTGCCAGCGCGTCCTGTACCTTGCGCTCTGATTCTGCATCCAGCGCCGATGTTGCCTCATCCAGCAGCAGGATCGGCGCGTCCTTCAGGAAAGCACGGGCAAGGGCAATGCGCTGGCGCTGCCCGCCGGAAAGGTTGTTGCCCGCATCGCCAACCCGCGTTTCATAGCCCTTTTCAAGCTCGCGAATGAACTCATCAGCGGCGGCGGCATTGGCCGCTTCAATCACATCTTCAGCACGCGCCCCTTCCTGCCCGAACAGGATATTGTTGCTGATCGTATCATCAAACAGGATCGCTTCCTGTGTCACCAGGGCAATCTGGTCGCGCAGGGAAGAAAGCGTCAGTTCCCGGATATTCTGGCCATTGACCAGAATGTCACCGCTTGTGCAGTCGTAAAGGCGCGGCAGCAGGTTGAACACGGTGGATTTGCCAGCGCCTGACTCGCCCACCAGGGCGACAGTCTGGCCCGCTTCAATATCAAGCGTGAAGTCACGCAGCGCCTGTTCGCTCCCGCCATAGGAGAATGAGACCTGCCGGAAGGAGACGGGCAGGGCCTTCTGACCGGCCTCAACGCGAACCGGCCTGGCATCCGCCGCCTGCGTAATCTCCGGCTGCCGGTCAATCACCCAGAAAATCCGCTCCAGGGCAGCAAAGCCTTCCTGCAGCACAGCGTTGATGGTGCCAAGGCCGCGTGCGGGGGCCGAAAGAAGCGTCAGGGTAATGATGAAGGCAATCAGGCTTTCTGTTTCCAGGTGCCCGGTCGAAATGCGCCAGGCCGCAATGCCGACAATAAAGGCCACCGCGACAGAGCCGATCAGCGTAATCAGCGGCTCATTGGCCGCGCGCGTGCGCACGACCTTCAGCAGCAACTGCCGCCGTTCATCAAAGGACTCATCTGCGCGCTTTTGCTCATAATCTTCCAGCCGATAGGTCTTGACCATCTGTGCACTGCGCATACTCTCGGTCAACTGGCTGGTCATGTCGCCAATCTGGTCCTGCACCTTTGCCGCAAACCGCCGCAGATATTTGCCCAGCCACGTCACCGGCAGGCCGACAGTGGGGTAAATCAGCAGCACAACCAGAAACAGCACCCAGTCGGTATAGATCATCACCCCGCAATAGGTCAGCAAAAGCAGAATATCGCGCACCGAATTGGGCGCCCGGGTCAGGCTTTCGCGCAGGATTGTCGTGTCATTGGTAAAGCGCGAGACAAGCTGCCCGGCCCCGTCCTCCCGGGTCTGGGCAAAATCATAGGTCAGGAAGTTCTGGAACATGGCCTTCTGCAAATCGCGCAGGGTGCCGACCGCCGCTGTCTGGCTCATGATGGCATAAAGATAGGAGGTCGCCGCCATGGCAATCCCCACAGCAAGCATCGCCACCGGCCCCAAAATCATGACCTGGCGCAGGGCCGAGGGGGTGCCATCCGTCTCTCCGGCCCCGGCATCCCCAACTCCGGCGTCAGCGGCCCGGCCGCTGGTGAACCCGGCAAAAATCCATTCGGTCAGCAGCGGGAAAGCCGCGCTGGCCGCCGCAAGCAATATCATGAAGCCGAACGCGGCCAGCAATTGCGGCGTATAGGCGGACATATAGTCCCGCCAGAGCCGTCTTGCGAGGCCGGGCTGGCGCACTTCCTGCGGGTTGTCGTTTGCGCTGTTGAGCACTGTCTTTCTACCTGTGTCTGCCAAAGAACCAGCCGCACCATGTGCCGCCCCGCGGGCAAATGCAAACCATGCAGATACTGCCCGACAGGCCAGGGGGAAAGGGAGGGGGAAAGCCGGGGGGAAGGGGAGACTTATCCACCCCCGGCTGTGGATAAAATGTGGATAGCCAGTGGATGCTGTGTGGGTTGTATGTGGATGGCGTGTGGATCGCGTGCGGACGTTTCGCCCCCAGCGCCCCCCGCCAGAGACTATTCAGCGACGATGAAGGCTGACGATAAACCCGACGATGAATAAAGGGCCCGGCAGCTGGTCAGGAATACGGGCATGGACGGTCGTTGAGGAACGGCACATTGAACGGGTATGCTTGGCCCTAATGCGACATTAGGTTTGCTCCCTGAATGACCCTTTAGGCCAAGCAGGCGACATTCAGTTTGATTCTGGCACCTGATACGATAACCTGCCCTTGCAGACTTTTGGGGGAAGGCGCATTATGTCGGACTATAAATATCGGGCTTTCATCAGCTATAGTCATGCGGATCAGAAATGGGGCCGCTGGCTCCATAAAGCCCTTGAAACCTTCAAAGTCCCCAAAGAATTGGTCGGTCAGGAAACCGCTGTTGGCGTCACCCCGAAACGCCTGGGCAAAGTCTTCCGGGATGATGATGAACTGGGGACCCATGCTGATTTGGGGGCCAAGATCACCGCGGCCTTGCAGGACAGTGATGTCCTCATCGTGGTATGTTCGCCCAATTCGGCAAAGTCCCAATGGGTGAACCAGGAAATCCATGATTTCAAGAAACTGGGTCGCCCCCACCGTGTCTTTGCGCTCATCGTCGAGGGCGAACCCCATGCGGCTGAGCCAGCAGAGGAATGTTTCCCAAACGCTCTTAAATATACCCTTGCGGAAGACGGGACGCTCTCTGACGAACCGGCCGAACCGCTGCCCACCGATGTCCGGAAGTTTGGCAAGGAAGACAGTCTCCTGCGTCTCGTCAGTGGTTTGTTAGATGTCGATTATGATGTCCTCAAAAACCGAGAGCGGATCAGGGTCCGACAACAGGCGCGGCGGGCGCGGGCGCTGTTCTCTGGCGGTGCACTGTTGTTCGCCATCGGGGCCATCGCAACCGTTCTGGCGACGGTGCAGAGCAAAAGCGTCGTTGACGCCCGATCCCTCCTTTTCGCGGAGAAGGCGACGCAGCTCTCCGACAATTTCCGCTACGACGCAGCCATGCTTTGGGCCCTGGGCGGATTGGCGGCGCCCACAAATCTCATCAAATCCGATGATACCCAGGCGATGGCGCAGTTTCGACGGGCCTTTCGGCGAAATCTGGTGCTGGAGGGCCACGGGAACTGGGTTGTTCACGCGGCGTTCAGCCCCGACGGGACCCGGATTGTCACGGCTTCTAGGGATAACACAGCGCGGCTCTGGGATGCCGAGACGGGGGCGCTGATCACCCCGCTGGAGGGCCACGGGAACTGGGTTGTTCACGCGGCGTTCAGCCCGGACGGGACCCGGATTGTCACCGCCTCTCATGATAACACAGCGCGGCTCTGGGATGCCGAGACGGGGGCGCTGATCACCCCGCTGGAGGGCCACGGGAACTGGGTTGTTCACGCGGCGTTCAGCTCTGACGGGACCCGGATTGTCACCGCCTCTCATGATGACACCGCGCGGCTCTGGGATGCCGAGACGGGGGCGCTCATCACCCCGCTGGAGGGCCACGGGGCCCGAGTCGTTTACGCGGCGTTCAGTCCGGACGGGGCCCGGATTGTCACGGCTTCTAGGGATGACACCGCGCGGCTCTGGGATGCCGAGACGGGGGCGCTCATCATCCCGCTGGAGGGCCACGGGGGCGATGTCGTTCACGCGGCGTTCAGCTCTGACGGGACCCGGATTGTCACCGCCTCTGATGATGACACCGCGCGGCTCTGGGATGCCGAGACGGGGGCGCTCATCATCCCGCTGGAGGGCCACGGGGGCGATGTCGTTCACGCGGCGTTCAGCTTAGACGGGACCCGGATTGTCACCGCCTCTGATGATGACACCGCGCGGCTCTGGGATGCGATGGCAGGTCCCTACACCTGGAGCCGGGAAGATATGTTCCGGCTCGGCTGTGAGCGCAAAGAACTGAATGGGCGCCCGGAGTATACGGAGGTGTCGCCCATTCTCAGCGGATTGTCCGTCGACGGCACACCCTTGCGCGACCCTTGTGATCGCCACGGCTTAAAAAGCCCCAAATGGTGGCGCGTGAAGGCCGAGCAGGCGTGGCAGGGCGTTTCCCGGCTATGGGATTGAGGCCCGTGTTGCAAGGGTCTGTTTTCACCCTGCCAAAGAGCGGGCGGTCCAAGCACAACGTCTACAAACTGAATTTTAGCATTCCAGCACGTGGGAGCGCGCTTCAACCGGCTCGAAACTGGGGCAGATTCGCCGCTCGCAAATTCGGCTGAGATGACCGCTATTGGCGAGTATTTGCCAGTTATTCTCGCTAACTCTAATGTCCGATATTCGGAACTTCCTCACGGGCGGTCAACGTCCACTTCCCGGATCAAGCCGCTGTTCAGTCTTGATCCTTGACTGGCCGCCCGATCTTAAGTCTGGCCTTAAGCCTTGCCCCAAGCCCGACCTCTAGGCCCGGCCCACCGGCCCCCGGCCAAGCCCCGGCGCATATTCGTGCCCGTAACCGCATATCGGGCTTTGTCAGGGCGGCGGCAAGCGTCTATAAGCGGCCATTCCAGTTACATGTATCCCGTCCTTCATGGCCATAAAGTCTTCAAAACCCAACCCTTTCCTGGCCTGGTGCCTGGGCATCATCGTGCCGGCCTGGATCCGCCTGATCCGGCTGACCACGCGCTGGGAGGTGATCGGCGAAGAGAATTTCGAGCAGGCCCGCACCAGCGACAAGGGCATGATTGTGGTCTTCTGGCACAGTCGCATCCTGATGATGGTCGATCAGCGGCGTCTGTTCCCCAAGCGCTTCTGGTTCATGATTTCCGAACACCGGGATGGTGAGCTCATTGCCCGGGCGGTGAAGGGCTTTGACATTTCATTCGCCCGTGGCTCGGCCCGCAATCCGCGCAAAAAGGCCAAGAACAAGAGCGGCTCCAATGCCCTGCGCACGCTGCTAAAGGCCTTGCGCCGGGGCGAGGGGGTGGGCCTGACCCCCGATGGCCCGCGCGGCCCGCGCGAAAAGTGCCATGCCGGCATCGTCCAGTTGGCCAAACTCTCCGGCGTGCCGGTCTATCCGGCGGCCTATGCGGTCAAGCGGGCGCATTTCTTCTCCACCTGGGACAGGTTTCACCTGCCGCTGCCTTTCTCCCGCGGCTGTTATGTCTATGGTAAGCCCATTGACGTGACCGGCGATGAGGAAGAAGCCCGTCAGCAGATTGAACAGGCCCTGCGGGACGTGACCAGCACCGCTGACCGTCGCATGGGGCATCTGGTACCAGACCTGCAACAGGTGCAGGCAGCGCCGGGCGCAGAGGAGAGAAAGACCATATCCCCGTCATGACCAGCGAACGCAAATCACGGAACGCGCTGTCGCTGCGGACATACCGGGCGGCCTCCGGCATGATGGGGCCATTGGCAGACCTGACCCTGAAACACAGGCTGAAACACGGCAAGGAAGACCCGGACAGGGTCAATGAGCGTCGTGGCATCGCCACGATTGCCCGCCCGGATGGTCCGCTGGTCTGGATTCACGGGGCCAGTGTTGGCGAAAGCCTGTCGATCCTGCCGCTGGTCGCGCGCCTGTCTGTCCTGCGCCGGGATTTGCAGTTTCTCGTCACCTCCGGCACCGTCACCTCGGCTCGGTTGATGGCGACGCGCCTGCCGGACAACGCAACGCACCAGTTCTCCCCCCTCGATCACCCCGCCTATGTGCGGCGGTTCCTCGATCACTGGCAGCCGGATGCGGCGATGTTTGTGGAGTCTGAACTCTGGCCCAATCTCATTCAGATGACAGCCGCGCGCGACATTCCCATGGCGCTGGTCAATGGCCGCATCTCTCCCAAATCCTATAACAGCTGGAAGCAACGGCCTGACGCGATCCATGCGCTTTTGTCTGCCTTTCAGGTGCGCATGGCGCAGGACACGCCCAACAAGGAACGCCTGGCGGAGCTGAGCGACGGCGATGTTGCCATGTTCGGCAATCTCAAAATGGCGGCACCGGCCCTGCCGGTCACGCAGACGGACCTTTCGGCCCTCGAAGAACAGGTCAGGACACGCCCGCGCTGGCTCGCAGCCAGTACCCATCCCGGTGAGGAGGAATATGTGCTCGATGCCCATACACGGGTGTCGGAACGCTTCCCTGACCTGTTGACCATCATTGCGCCGCGCCATCCCGAGCGGGGCGAAGAAATTGCCGGCCTGATCCGCGCGCGCGGGCTGCGTGTGGCGCGCCGCGCCGCTGGCGAAGACATCACGGCTGACACGCAAGTCTATCTGGCCGACACGCTGGGCGAGCTCGGCCTGTTCTACCGGCTCAGCGATGTTGCCTTTGTTGGCGGCAGTATTGTCGAAACCGGCGGCCATAACCCGCTGGAGCCTGCCCGCCTGCGCTCGGCCATTCTATATGGTCCGTATACGTTTAACTTTACTGAAACCTATCGCGACATGCGCGCCTCTGGCGGCACGGCGCTGGTGCGCAATGAGCGGGACCTTGCCGCGGCGCTCGTCCGCTTGCTGACGGATGATATGACGCGCGACGCCATGGCGGACCGGGCCCGCAACTGGGCAGAAGATAATGCCGAGGAGGTACTCATCAACATTGTCGAGGCGCTCATGCCCGTTTTGCCAGCACCGCACGAGCCGGGATGATGACGCCGCCCAAATTCTGGCAGGAGCCCGATGGCGCCCGTCACCCGGCGGCACGCCTGCTCTGGCCTGTTGCCGCCCTCTATGGTTTCATTGGAGCACGGAAGATCAGCGCGGCCACGCCATACCGGGCCGCAGGGCCGGTCATCTGTGTCGGCAATGTCAGCATGGGCGGCGTCGGCAAGACGCCCTTTTCCCTGATGCTGGCAGAAACGCTGCAGGACCTGAACAGGCAACCGGCCTTTCTCACGCGGGGGTTCGGCGGCAGCCTGAGACAGCCAACCATGCTCGGCACACAACATACTGCCGCCCAAAGCGGCGATGAAGCGCAACTCCTGCGCCAACAGGGGCCGGTGGTCGTGGCCGCAGACAGGCCAGCAGGCGCGCGCCTGATCTTTGCACAGACCAGTGCTGACAGCCTTATCATGGATGATGGCTTCCAGAATCCCTCCCTGCACAAGGACCTCTCTTTTCTGCTGATCGATGCAGAAACAGGCTTCGGCAATGGTCAGGTGTTCCCGGCAGGCCCCTTGCGGGAAAAACCTGCCGCTGCACTCCGCCGCGCGCAGGCGGTGGTGTTCGTGCTGCCGGACCAGAGCGCCAGTGTGCCGGATGCGCTGGTCAGGCGCGCGGCAGGCAAGCCGGTTCTGCGCGCCTGGCTTGAGGCCGCGCCCGTCCATCCTCCCGGGCGCCGGGTCGTGGCCTTTTGCGGCATTGGCCGTCCGGAGAAATTCTATCGCACCGCCAGGTCTGCGGGCTATGACCTTGCCGCCACCCGGGATTTTCCGGACCATCACGCCTTTACACAGGCAGACCTTACCGCCTTGCGCGCGCTGGCGGGGCAACATCAGGCCACGCTCCTCACCACGCAGAAGGATCATGTCCGCCTGCCAACAGATCTGCAGGCAGAGGTCGAGACATTGCCCGTCCGGATGCAGGTTGATAAACAGGCTACCCTGACATCGCTTCTGGAGGATTTGTTCTGAATGGCTGAAACATCTGCCAGCTTCATCCATGACCCCCACGATCCTGCCCGCTGGGATGCGGGCGCGGACCTGCCGGAGCGCCGTGCCAATATGAAGGTGACCCTGGCGCACCGGTTTGAGGCAGGGCTCATGGAAATCATGTTCCGGCTTTTCCGGCTTCTGGGGGTGGACCGGGCATCCGGTTTCATGGGCGGTCTGTTGCGTCGCATCGGGCCGCTGTTCACAGGCGTCCAGAAGCGCGGCTTTGCCAATCTGCGCCTGGTTTATCCCCGGAACACGACCGCGCAGAACCGCGCGATCCTCAGTGAGGCATGGGAAAATCTTGGCCGCACAGTGGCCGAATATGCGCATCTGAAAGAGTTTGTGCCGTTCACGGAAGAGGCGCGGGTCACCGTTGAAAATGCTGAAATCCTCGAACAGATCCGCGACAGTGGCAAGCCCGTCATTTTCATGTCCGGCCACATCGCCAACTGGGAGGTGATGCCGATCACGCTTTATCGTGCCGGGTTGAAATGCGCCATCGTCTTCCGTTCAGCCAATAACCCGGTCATTGATGAGAAAATCATCAACCTGCGGGCGGATGTCATGTCCCGCCACCAGATCCCGAAGAACAAGCGCGGCAGCCGCCGTCTGCTCACTTCTCTGGGGGAGGGGTTGTCGGTCTGTATGCTGATAGACCAGAAATTGAACGAAGGCATCCCCGTGCCGTTTCTCGGGCATGATGCCATGACAGGCCTTGCCACGGCAAAGATGGCGTTGAAGTTCAATACCCCCGTGGTGCCGCTGTCCATCCGCCGCCATAAAGGCGAGGCCCGCTTTACGATCCGCGTGCACAAGCCGATCATGCCGCAGCCTACGGACAATGGAAAACAGGATACGGAACACCTGACACGCCTGACCAATGATGCCCTTAGTGACATCATCCACGACAATCCCGGCCAATGGCTCTGGTTCCACCGCCGCTGGCCAAAAGAAGCCACAAAAAGCTAGGCGGGCACCGCATCGAGTGCAAACTGACCGAGCGCTGACCCGCGCCGTCGTCCTGAACACGCATTGCGTCAGTAATGTGCAAGGCCAGGGGCCATAGCAGAAGCGCCGTTGAGAGCGGGAGGTTCTGTGAGGTCGGTCCCGAATAAGAACCATGTTCCAAAAAAGGCACCTGTTCAACAGTTCAACCCGATCCACGCACCAAAGAAATGATCAGCCAGAACCCGTTAGCTATTCCCGTCAAGGGCGTAGAATCGAATATTCGTTTTTAGCAATAATTGTAGTTTGTGTGCGCATAGCCGCTGGTAGCCGTTGATAGATAAAATCATGCTAGTGATTGAATGCGTTGCACGAGCCTTTGACGGAACGCTGTAGAGGCATCTGCCGCAAGGCATAGAAATACACCAGTTAGCGCTTGCTCTCGAAACGTCCTAAGATCGAGATATCTATTTACCCAATCCTGGCGTGCGAGCCGATAACACCCATAGATTTGCCGGCCAAGCTGTTCGGAGGAGATATTTCCTCGAAGCAGCTTTGCCTGGCGGGCCTTCTTGCAGGCACTTATCGGATAGCGAACAGAACGCGCAAAGATACCTGATGCGGATTTTTGTTCGAATAAGCCGCTCCTATCGCCGGCAACGAAAGCGGCGCGATAGTAATCCTCGTTAGTTGCGAAAAGCGTCACCAATTCATCGATCTGTGCTTCAAATGTTTCCTCTGCTTCTCCAATTTCGATTCGCGCTTGGGCCATCAAAAGTTGTTCCACTAGATCTTCGATGATCAGCGAGAGTATCTCCGGTTTTCCACCTATCAGATTGTAGATCGTTGGTACGGTGATGCCCGCGCGGCTCGCAAGATCCCTCAATTTCAAGGACTCGAACCCCTCTTGCGCAATGATGATTCGAGCGTGGTGTAGGACAGCGGCGCGCCGCTTCGCCATATTTATGGTGCGCGTTGATCCAACTGTGGTTTGGCTGTGCTGTTCCATTTTTCGATCGTAAGTGAAATTGCGGATTGACTCAATATTTACACGCTGTTAAATTTTTTACAATGTAAAAATTATTTGGAGGAAGCCGATGTCTCGTCCTGACTATACGAAATCGATCGATGCTTGCGCAGCCCATTATGGCGACGAGGCCGAGGCGGCAAAAAACTACATGTTAGAGGGCGAGGCCCGAGCTTACGCTCTCAATAATCGCGGCCCGATCCGGTTTAATGAAGACGGGTCGTTGCATCACGCCATCGTCACAGCTTATTCAAAGTACGGATTTTATGTCTTTGAAAACGTTATTGGTGAAAGAGAAATGGCTGATATCCTTGAAGATATTGAGGAGCTACGCTCGCGTTTTCCAATTCATCCTGGCGCCGAAGTCGATGCACATGGCCGCCCAGCATTGGGGGCCGGAAATAAAGCGCCCGGCCTGACATGGAGCAAACCGTTGAGCGACCCCTTAGGCGGAACCGAGATTGCAAATGGCCGTCACCAGGTCAAGCTGAAGGATTTGAAGGCTTCCGAAGGTGCACCCGACGCCGCACCATTTATTCTGCTTGGTTCGTTGCAGTTTTCTGAAGCGGCGTTGCGAATCTATGGGCACCCGGAACTTCTGAAAGTCGCAGCGGCGATCAATGGCGAAGATTTTGCGCCCTTCAACGAGGTACTGTTTATCAAAGACGCCGGCCTTGGTGCAGCAGTGTCATGGCATCAAGATGGTGACACACACTGGGAAAGTCCAAATTTCGATGAAGGCATCCATGGCTTCAATTTTATGGCACAAGTCTATGGAAGCACCCCTGTGAATGGCGTTTGGGTGGTCCCGGGCACTCATAAGCTAGGGAAACTGAATATCAAAGAGATGGTGGAAGAATCAGGCAGCGCACGCCTTAAAGGTGCTGTACCGATTGTATGTGAACCAGGGGATGTCGTGATCTGCAATCGTCAGCTTGTCCACGGCTCATTTGCGAATGCCGGGTTTGAACCTCGACTGACAATCAACTTTGGTTTTCATCGGCGTTCGTCGGTCTTAAATGTCAAAGGGGCTGGCATTCACAGCCCAGTAACAGTGTATACAAATGATGTGATCAAAGAGCGTTCGAAAGTCATCGGATACGCGATTGACGCACGCCAAAAGAAATACCCTGATGAAAAACCTTACCAATACAAGCCGTTCCATGACGCGCTTGAGAACTATGTTTGGGACGCAGCGGCAAAAGCCTCTTTGCGGGACTACAATCTTCTGGATCTGAGTATCTAGAATTCGTTCACCGTAATGGTGTATAGAAATCTTGCGATCTTCAGAAAAAATCAGAACAATAAAATCTACTTAAACGAATCGTATGCAGATGATTGATCTGCCGATCAACAGCGGCGAGACATAAAAGGAAATTAACATGAAAGCGGCGATTTGCACAGGTTATGGAAAAATAGAAGATGTGGTGGAGGTGCGTGACATTAAAAAACCTGTGGTTTTACAAAATGATGTCCTGATTAAGGTCCATGCAGCTTCTGTCAATCCGATTGATATTAAAGAGGCAAAAGGCGACCTCAAAAACGTCCGAAAACGAGCCTTCCCGTACACGATGGGGCTTGATGTGTCTGGCGTGGTGGTCGAAGCCGGTAGCGGAACCTCGAAGTTTAAAGTTGGGGATGAAGTCTACTCCCGCGTCGATAGTGACCGTTGCGGCACTTTTGCGGAATATAGCGCCGTCGACGAAAAATTTGTAGCAAGAAAGCCGCAAAATATTTCGCACACGGAAGCCGCCGCGGTGCCTCTTGCTGGCCTCACCGCATGGCAATGCATGTTCGACGCCGCAGGGATGAAATCAGGACAAAAGATCCTCATCCACGCCGGGTCGGGAGGGGTTGGCACAATTGCCATTCAAATTGCAAAGAGCTTCGGTGCCCATGTTGCCACGACAACGAGCACCAGTAACGTCGACCTGGTAACCCAATTGGGTGCTGATATCGTCGTAGACTACAAGAAACAACGTTTTGACGAAGTTCTCCGGGACTATGATGTGGTTTTGGAAACACTCGGCGGTGAAAATCAGGTCAGATCTTTTTCAGTTCTGAAAAATGGGGGATACTTGGTGTCGATTGTGGGAATTCCCTCGGCTGAATGGGCGAAATCCCAAAATCTCCCGTTCTACATGCCACTCCTCTTTGGGTTTCTGAACCGCAAAAACAATCAGCTCGCGCGCCAGAAAAAAGCGGGATTTGACATGGTTCTCATGCAACCAAATGCCGAACAATTAGGCAAGATTACGGACTTGATTGAGCGAGATGAACTTCGCCCCGTGATCGATCGGGAATTCTCTCTCGATGAAGTGCAAGAGGCGCTGTCCTACCTGCAGACAGGTCGCGCAAAGGGGAAAATTGTGATCAACGCGGCGTAATCAGCGCGAATCGTTGCCTTCAGCTTGGCATGCCAGACGGCATAGGTTGCTAAAGATCAGCATCTTGCTGCACTCCGCCCCCTTCAGGCCTCATGTTGTCAGCGTAAACATTAAAATCTATGGGCCCTCCTTTGTCAGCCTTTAGTCTGGGTCTCCCGGCGCATTTTGCGCCTCAAAAAAAGGAGCCCTCCATATGACCGAAGCAACAGCCGCATCAGCCCCAGTCAGCCATGGCCGGGACCTTCTGCTCACGCCCCAGTCCCGCATCACCAACCTGCAGACAGCCCTCGACAGCCTGACCCTGCAGATCGCCGATCAACGCAGCCTGTTCAATCCACAGGAAAAGCGCGTGCGCCTGTTGCAGGATCAGGTCCGCCTTGTGGCCAGCCAGATCCGCTCTTACGAGAAACTCGAAGCCCTGAAAAAAGACATGGGGTTGAAAGTCACCATTGCCGAGGCGATGGCCGTGTATAACCAGCGGACCTGTACACCCGTCTCAACAGATACCCCAGACGCAGCAGACGTAACTGACACGGCAGCGGCAAAAGACAAAGACGCCAGCGACACAGCCCAAGCCCGCACCGCACCAGCCACAAAAAAATCTGAGCTGACCACCACCCCCGACAATGACATAATAGAGACAGCCATCCCCGTTACAGGGGCAAAACCGCCGCAATCCGCCTCACCACAACCAGCCGCCGCCGCCGCACAAGAAGACGCCTTGCGCGGCCTCACGCCGAAAAAAAATCTCAGTCGGGCCGAACGCCGCCGTCAGGCAAAAGCCGCGCGTAAAATGCCAGCCGCAACAGCCGACCTGTTAAACGAGATCACCGCCATGGCCTGACCCGAGGATGACCCCAGGCGGGCATACGCAATCAGCAGGGCCGGGAGTTGGCCCTAAACTGCCGTAGCAAACAACGAATGAGAATGACCAGTGTCCACCATATTTCTGCCGTTCGAACACACTTGTCAGCGGGCGGAGCTGCCTTGACATTCAATCGGCACGTCAGTATGTGCGCGGCATTATGACTTTGATGCTTTATTATTATAGTTAGATCGAACGTCGCTGCGCTTTCTTCGTAAGCGCAAATGAAGCCGCTTTGGCTTTTTTCAACCTTGTAAAGCCCCATGCCTATGGGCCATTTTCTGATAGAGTCTGTGGCACTGGTGGACGCATGTTGAGGGCCTGATGTGGCCGGATATGATTGTATTGCCTGAGCCATCTGGCGATGACTGTTCTCGCTTGATCGATGGTATGGAACCACTCTGCATTCAGAACTTCGTGGCGTAGCGTGCCATTGAACCGCTCGTTGTATCCATTCTCCCAAGGAGAGCCTGGATAGATGCGGATGGGTTTGATACCGACCTTGATAAGCCAGTCCTGAAAGCCTTGTGAGGCGAACTCCGGCCCATAGCACCTACGGAATGGCGTTATGAACTCCGGTTTTCCGTGTTTCAGCAGGGTCACCGGTTTCTCATAGTGTTTTTTATTGTAATATCGTTGAAAAATAGGGTGCGATAGCTTCATAGAGTACCTATCAATGTACCAAAATTCCGATAAAATGGTAGGAAAATGGTAGGAATATGGTAGGAATATGGTAGAGAAAAGGAGCTCGGAGTGCCGCAGAAACTAACCAAAAAGGTTGTGGATTCTGCGCAACCTGGCACCCGAACGTGGGATTCTGAGGTCAAAGGGCTTGGAATCGAGGTATCAGCGAAGAGCACAAAGACTTACTTTCTCAAGTATCGGTTCAAGGGAGCGCAGCGTTGGATCACCATAGGAAGGCGTGGTTTCTGTAATATCCTAAGAGACGAGTACCATTTTTAGCAGGGGTGGGAGGCGTTTATGGCAATATTCGCAAATTATTCAGTTCAAAATTTTGCTGGGATTGCGTCAGACACCATCGACGAAATATTGAATCTCATGGATTTCGGTTTTGAGCTTTGGGGTGAACTTCTCGCTGGCAGTGCTTTTCCAAACATTGACGTGCAAATATTGGAAGCAACACCAGCCGTCACTGCTGACGCAGGCCCTTCTGACGTTCTCTTCATTGGTAATCCAAACGGTAAGAACACATTTGAAGGAACGTTTGCCTACGAATTGCGACACAACTCTAACCCTAATGGCAACAACATTGACGCCACAATTAGATTTGATGTTGATTATTTGCTTAATGAACTTTGGTTCGATTCGACCCCATCTACTGCCAATGATATTCCTGTAGACAAGATAGATGCGCTGTCCGTAATTGTGCATGAAATTGGACATATGCTGGGTTTCACTGGCTATTATCTCGAGGGCAGCAATAGCTTCATAGATGACGCCAGATCACCTTACGATCAACGACTCTTGTTCATAAACAACGATGTATTGTTTACTGGCCCCAATACTCTGGAGTCATTTGGGAATCCAGTACCTCTTACAGACAATAATTATGCTCACTACGGAAATGTTATTGAACACCCTTCCAGCGGCAATCCCCTCGCAGGGTTGATGAACGGAGTAGCTTTTTTTCGAGGCACCAGATACGAAATAGCCGATTTAGATCTTTCATTTTTAGCAGATTTGGGGCTTGGAACAGATCGAGACGATATTTTTGATCAGACTTGGTTAGACGTGATCCGAGGTGGAGAAGGAGTTGATAAATTCATAGGGGATTATTCTGATAGCAGATCAAATTTGACCATTGATGCACAAGGTTCAGTATTTCTCTTACCTAATCTACAGCTTCACGAAATTGAAGCCTTAGAACTGACACTTGGATCAGGTAATGATCTCGTTATAGGATCAGCGGGTGTGGACATTATTATTGGTAATGATGGAGATGATATTCTTGACGGCGGTAGTGCTGGTCAGGATCTAATTTTTGGAGGGGAAGGACAAGATACTTTAACAGGTGGCAGCGGAGGAGATCTACTGAACGGTGGCGCAGACAATGACTCCCTAGATGGGAATGGCGGAAAAGACCGGCTTTTCGGTGAAGGCGGTAGCGACTCGATAAATGGTGGAGGCGATCGAGACGAGATATTTGGGGGTGACGGTGCGGACTATCTAATTGGAGGTGACAGCGCTGATCGCATTTTCGGTGGCGCTGGCGATGACACAATTTCAGGTCGTCGTGGCTCAGATTTCATTGATGCTGGCTCTGGTGATGACTTCGTTTCAGGACGTGGGCTGACAGATACGATCTTTGGTGGAGACGGAAACGACGAGCTGCGGGGCAACGGTGGCCGAGACACCATACATGGAGATGCCGGTAATGACCTCATTGTTGGGGGTCAGGGAGACGACACGCTATTCGGGGGAGTGGATGATGACGTGCTGGATGGTCGTGCCGGAAATGACATCCTCTCTGGTGGATCAGGAAGTGATACGCTCACCGGTAAGGTCGGATCCGATACCTTTGTCTTTGAAGCTGGTCACGAGCAGGTCGAGGTAACTGACTTCAAGGACGACGTGGACACGCTGGACCTTTCTTCGTACGGGTTCTCAAACGTCTCTGAGGCGACAGCATTGATGAGTGAGGTTGATGGGGACGTCCTGTTTGTCTCGGGCGGTGATACACTGACCCTTCGGAACATCACCATCGTAGCCCTGCAGGACGACATCGCGATTTAAGCGAGCTGTTTTCTGACACCGATGGCCTTGCCCCGTTGCCAGACCTTTTCAACTTGCCCGGAGTAGATTGAGGCTTCGACCTTGAAGTGTGAGGGCAGGTTGGTCCGATTTTTTAGGATCAGTTTGGCACCGGTCTCGGAGTGATCAGCGACCCGAGCGAGTATGAACCCATCTATGTAGATGACCCTAGCGTCCTCATTGACGACCTCTCGGACAGTGCGCCGAAACTGGTCAGATGACGAGAAGGTTGAGATCGTGGCGCAATCGAAGGTGCCAGGCGCCAAGCTCAACTCAATCTGTCGCAGCAGGTTCAATATGTCTTCGTCTGTAAATCTTTTCCTTGCCATCCCAGTACCTCCAAAGCTCGTAGAATATCACGATTTAGGTAGCTCAGTTATAGGGGGCTAAGACAATGTTACCACGGTCTTAAGGCCGGCAAAGACTGAACGCAAAAAAGCCGCATCGGGTGATGCGGCTTTGAAAAAAAAATATGAGGCCATGGGCCCGGCAGACCAGCCTAGATCAGGCCTTCGCGCTGCATCCGCTTGCGCTCCAGTTTGCGGGCACGACGCACGGCCTCGGCTTTCTGACGCGCTTTGCGCTCTGATGGCTTTTCGTAATACTTCCGGCGTTTCATTTCCCGGAATGTACCTTCGCGTTGCATTTTCTTCTTCAGGGCGCGCAATGCCTGTTCGACATTGTTCTCGCGGACGACGATGTTAACGATGGCCAGGGCCTCCTTGTAAGACCTGCCCCAATCCGCATGGGCACAGGCAGTTCAAAAAAAACCGGTCAGACCGGCAGTGTCGGATACCAGCCGAAAACTGGCAAAAAAAAAGCGTTCCCTTGAAGTCAGACCTCAATGGAACTGGCGCCATAGCAAACAGACATTGGAATGTCCACTCTCAAGATATATGTAAGGCACAGGAAATGATCCAAAAGGAGGTCACTGATGGCCGCTCAAAAAAAAGCTGAGACGCCGGGCAGCAACGATGCCGGTGTTGCCGACGATCTGGAAGACCTGCGCCACGCCATTCTGGAAGAAATCCGCATGGAAGCCGTGTTTGACGGCTGGACGCCGCAGAGCCTAAAGCGGGCAAGCTTTGCCGCTGGCATGTCCCAGGAAGAATGGTCACGGGGCGACCTCTATCGCGCCTTTCCGGACGGCATCGCCGATGTGCTGACCTTCTGGAGCGAACAGACAGACCTGCAGATGGCAGAAGACTATGAAAATGCTGATCCCGCGCCCCAGCGCATTCGCGACAAGGTGACCTGGCTGGTTCGCCGCCGTCTTGAATTGCTGGATGAGCATCGCGAGGCCGCCCGCCGGGCCGCTGCAACACTGGCCCTGCCGCCTTATGCCAATGTGGCCCGGCGCCTGACATGGGCCACGTCAGATGCAATCTGGCGTGCCTTGGGCGATACGTCTACGGATTATAATTACTATACCAAGCGCACCATTCTCAGCGGGGTCTGGCTATCCACATTCTCCAAATGGCTCGCCGAAGAAGAGCTGGAAGGGGACAACGCCTATGCAGCGACCTGGGCTTTCCTCGATGACCGCATCGGCAATGTGATGCAGTTCGAGAAGGTCAAATCAAAGGTCCTGAAAGCAGTGCCCGATTCCTCAAAACTGTTCGGCTTTCTCGGCAAAGCGAGGTATGGCGGCGGCAGCAAGTGAGACTGTATCGACTCAGCGCCGGGCAGATAAATAGGTCACGTGGCCCATCTTGCGGCCGGGGCGCATCTCTTTCTTGCCATAGAGGGTGAGCTTCGCCTTGTCCTGCGCGGCATGGGCCGACCAGTCGGCGGCATCCTCGCCAATCAGGTTCTCCATTCTGGCATCTGAATGGCGCGCTGTACTGCCAAAAGGCCAGCCACATATGGCGCGGATATGCGCTTCGAACTGCCCCATATAGCAGGCATCAGCGGTCCAGTGACCTGAATTATGTACCCGTGGTGCCATTTCGTTGACCCGCAACAGGCCTGATTTCTCAACGAAGAATTCCACCGCCAGCACGCCAATATAGTCAAGTTCCTGCGCGATCTGCGTCGCGATTTCTTTCGCTCTGTCCTGCACCTCAGCGGTGATACTGCCGGGTACGGAAGAAACCCGCAATATACCGTCCTTGTGTACATTTTCCGGCGGATCATAGGTAACATGACCAAGTGTGCTGCGCGCCAGGATGATTGAAATCTCCCGCTCGAAGGGCACAAACCCTTCCATGATGCCCGGTGCACCCTGCAAGGACTGCCAGGCCGTCGTAGCCTCGCTTTCTTCGTGAATAACCTGCTGGCCCTTGCCGTCATAGCCAAGGCGCCGTGTCTTCATGATGGCGGGAATGCCCGTCACATTCAGGGCGAAACTGGCCGCTTCGGCATTGGCGACCGGCATGAACGGCGCGGTTTCAATACCAAGGTCCTTGCAGAAGCGTTTCTCTGTCAGTCTGTCCTGGGCCACTTCCAGGGCGCGCTTGCCCGGCCGCAACAGGCCGCCTGCCTCAAGCACCATATCGGCGCAGGCAACCGGCACATTCTCGAATTCATAGGTGACCACATCCACGGCGGCGACAAACTGCTCTATGGCAGCCGCATCCGTATAATCCGCGTGGGTCCAGTCAGTGGCGACTTCGCCTGCCGGGCATTTTTCGTCAGGGCACAGGATATGCGTCCGGAAGCCAAGGCTGGTTGCTGCTTGTGACAGCATCCGGCCAAGCTGTCCGCCCCCGAGAATACCAATCGTGCTGCCCGGGGGCAGGGGCGCGCTCTTGCTCATTTTGTCAGTCTCCGGAAGGTGTCTCGGCAACGCTTTGCGTCTGTGCATCGCGCCAGGCGTCAAGGCGCGTTGCCAGCGCGGGATCAAAAGCTGCCAGAACGGCTGCGGCCAGCAGTCCGGCATTGGCCGCGCCGGCATCGCCCACGGCCAGTGTGCCCACGGGCACGCCTTTTGGCATCTGTGCAATCGACAAGAGGCTGTCGAGCCCATCCAGGGTCTTGCTGTGCACCGGCACCCCGAAAACCGGCAGCGGCGTCATGGCTGCGGTCATGCCCGGCAAGTGGGCCGCCCCGCCAGCCCCGGCAATGATGACTTTCAGGCCGCGCTCTTTGGCGCTTTGGGCATATTCATAAAGACGTTTGGGGGTGCGATGGGCGGAGACAATCTTTGCTTCATGGGCGATCTCCAGCGCTTCCAAAACCTCGGCGGCCTTGCGCATTGTCGGCCAGTCGGACTGGCTGCCCATGATAATCCCGACAAGAGGAGCGTCTGCCATGCATCACCTTTCCGGTGGTTCAGGAAAACAACGCTTATAGCAAATTCAAAATTGCAGGCAATCAGCTTACAGGTCATTGTCTGATCGCGCAGTCTCGCGGTGAAAACCGTTCCCAATAATTTCAAATGCGAGGCAACGGCTTTGCTTTTTTTAAGGAATTTTCCACTACTGTTAAGAGGCAGTTTCTATAAGGGCGTAAGATGCAGAACAAACTCAGCAAGCAGGAGCAGCTCCGGCAATCCCAGGCGGAAGCACAGGCACTGATCGACCTGCCGGAAGAAAAGGTTACCGGGGAAGTTCGACAGCGGATCAACTTTCTTGAAAGTGAAGTCACGCGCCTGAGAGCAGAACTGGGGGAGGCGCGCAAGCGCGTCTCTGAACTGGTGGAGCTGGCTGATCGTGATCCCCTGATCGAGATCATGAACCGCCGCGCCTTCGTGCGCGAGCTGAGCCGGGTAATGGCCGCCGTGGAGCGGTATAATTTCAAATCCAATCTGGTCTATCTTGACCTGAACGGCCTCAAGGCCATCAATGACAATCATGGTCACGCAGCTGGTGATGCCGTGCTCAAGCGCATTGGCGAAACCCTGGCCGCGCAGATACGCCAGACCGATGCCGTCGGTCGTCTCGGCGGGGATGAGTTTGGCCTTTTGCTCACCCATACGTCGACGGAAATGGCCGAAGTGAAAATGAGCCAGCTGGCCAGCATCATTTCGGCCAAGCCGATGATCTGGAACAACTGTGCCTTGCAGGTCTCCATCTCCTACGGCGTGTTCCCGATTCTTCAGGGAAATTGCATCGAGGAAACGCTGATCGAGGCAGACCGGGCCATGTATGCCCAGAAGCAGGCCAAACGCCAAGCCTGACCCAGCCGGACAGGATAAGGCGTACCGGGATCAGGTGGAACAGGATCAGATTGAAAGGGATCAGGCGATGATGTCGGGCGTGACATCGCCTTTCAGTTTGGAGATGCGGTCTTTCAGCGCGAGCTTGCGCTTCTTCATGCGCTGCAGGGTCAGCCGGTCATAAGGCATGCGCTCTTCCATCGTCGCAATCGCCTGATCGAGATCACGGTGTTCCTGTTCAAGGTCCTGCACACGAATCATGACGCCTTCATCATTGACGGCGGCTTCGTGATTATCCTCCGACTGAGAGAGCGTGTTCTCTTCGGGCTGCGAACTGACGACGGTCAGTTTGGGCTTCTTATGATCGTCTCCGCCAGAGTTTACGTCAGACATCTGTGTTCCGGTTTTCCGTGTTGATAAGTTGCTGCGCCTCCGCGAACAGATCACTGGCGCGCTCCATCCGGCCTTCTACGCTTAATTGCCCGGCGGGTTCAAGTTTAAGGCAGAGCTGGCGATACAATCTGAAATAGCGTTGGGCTGCCGCCGGATCTGCGCCGTCTGAGGCCGCGCCCTCAGCCGCGTCGCGTGTCGCAGCAGCAAGAAATTCCTGTTCCAGCCGCTCTGTCTCCAGTTCCAGATTTTTGACTTCCCGGCGCACCCCCTTGCAGGCCTTCCTGGTCAGGACGTCCTTCATGTCTTTCATGTCCCGGCGCAGTTTGCGCAATGGCACAGTGACACGGCAGTGCCAGCTTTGCGTACTGCGCAACAGTTCCGTTGTCTGATCTTCACTCAGGCCGGGATACCAGTGCCCCGCCCAGAAACACCAGAGGATCAAATTCACATCGAGGTCGAATTCATCCTGCAGGTTCAAAAGCACTTCCGGCAGGCCGGAAACATCATAGGTTTTCAGGGACCAGTCCCAGAACTCAGGCGGGCTCTGCGTTGGCGCTGTGGCCGTGTCTTGTGTCATCTTTGTCCCTTGGTCAGGTCTTCACCCCAGCGTTTTGTCGCTGCTGCTTCAATGCCATAAAGATCCAGCACCCGGCAAACCGACTGGGTCACGATCTCGTCCACGCTTTGCGGTTCGGCATAAAACGCGGGCAGGGGCGGGGCAATAACCGCCCCCATTTCGGCAAGGCTTGTCATGGTCCGCAAATGGCCAAGGTGAAAAGGCGTCTCCCGCACCATCAGGGTCAGCAGGCGCTTTTCTTTCAGCATCACATCCGCTGCCCGGGTAATCAGACCGGCGGTAACCCCGGTGGCAATCTCGGACATGGTGCGCACAGAGCAGGGCGCGATTATCATGCCCATGGTTCTGAAGGAGCCGGACGCGATTGCCGCGCCAATATCTCCCGGGGCATAAACCGCATCCGCCAGGTCCTTGATGTCGGCGGCCTTCTGCTCAAGCTCGTAGCTGACCGTCATTTCTGCCGGTTTCGACATTACCAGATGGGTTTCGATATCGGTTCCGCGCAGAACTTCCAGCAGGCGCTTGCCGTAAACCACCCCGGAGGCACCGGTTATGCCCACAACAAGTCTGGCCGAATCTGCCATATATCACTGTCCCTTCGCCTGACGATTTATTCCAGCAGGATCATATACATAGATAGTTATCCCCATTTTAACACCTTCTTGCGTGACAAACGCTCTTTTTGGGTGTGTAATCCAAGGTCTGGATACGTTAGCGACATATTCATTTCGCTTGAGACTGGCCTTGATACGCAAACCGGGCCAGCCTCCCATCCAGTTTTTTTTCAAACCCCAACTGAAAGGAGAGCAATCATGTCGATTGAAGCACGTGTGCAGTCACTGAGTGAGAGACATCGTGAACTGGATAATGCGTTGAATGAGGAGGTCAGTTATCCGGCGTTTGATGAAGACAGGGTGCAGGAACTCAAGCGCCGCAAGCTGGCGATCAAGGATGAGCTTGAACAGTTGAAAACAAAGCTGCCGAATTGACAAAAGGCACACAAACCAGCGATCAGGCGCCCCGGCAACGGGGCGCTTTTGCGTCGCACCGGGGGCCGGGCCGGTTGCCGTATTATCTCACCGGACTACGCGATCAGGAGCATTAGGGAACACCATGGGCAGCAGATCAGTTATCGTGACAGGCGCCGGTTCCGGCATTGGCCGGGCCGTGGCAGAGCGCTTTGCCAGCAGTGGCGACAGGCTCGTTCTAGTGGACAAGGATGAACAGAGCGGTCGCCAGGTGACCGAGATGATCGCCAAGCAGGGACGGGATGTGAGCTTCCTGCATATGGATGTCTCGAAGAAGCTCGACGTGCACAATGTGATTGCCGAGGCGCTTGACCTTTATGACCGCATTGATGTGCTGGCGCATTGTGACGGATATTTCTTCTCGGCGCCGTTGCTGGAGATTTCCGAAGAAGATTTCGAAAAAACAATCCGTGCCAACCTGTTCAGCGTTTTCCTGCTCAATCAGGCGGTCGCCAAACAGATCATCAAGCAGTCAGGCGCGCTGGAAGATGGCGGCGTGGATCAGGCGCGCACCGGGGCCATTGTCAATATCACCACAACGGAAGCGGTTACGGCCAGCGCCGACCATGCGCTGTTTGCGGCGGTACAGGGCGGAATCACACAACTGACCAAGGCTGTTGCCATGACGCTTTCACCTTACGGCGCACGTGCCAATGCGGTGGGTGTCGCCTCCATCCGCAAGGAACTGGAAGATACGGAAACGGACCTGTCGGGGCGCACACCGGACTCCGCCAAAATCACGCCCCTGTCGCGCAAGGGCGAACCCGAGGAAGCCGCGAATGCCATTCACTTCCTGGCCTCGCCGGAAGCGTCTTTCATTACCGGGCAGACACTGTTTGTTGATGGTGGCCGCCTTGCCATGCACGGGCAAGGCATGCCGAAAAAGAAAGAAGACTAGGCGACGGCTCCCCGCCGCCCAAAGGCTCAGCTGTCAGATTTCTCACTGTCCATGTCAGTGAAATTCGAGAACACCTTGCTCATATCAACATCTTCCGGTGCTTTTTGCCCTTCCGGTTCCGCAGGCGCGGTGGTCTCGGCAGCCGGGCGCAATCTTGGTCCTTCGCTGGTTTCATCCGTTACCGGCTCAGGCGGCAGCTTGGATGCTGCTTTCTTTACGACCATGTCCAGTTCCATTTGTTTGCACAGACCAAGTGCGACCGGGTCACGTGGCTCCAGATTGGAGGAATTCCAGTGGCTGCGGTCACGGATAGACTGGATCGTGGTTTTCGTGGTGCCCAGCAGTTTGGAAATCTGCGCGTCGCTGACTTCCGGATGATTGCGCACCATCCAGGCAATCGCGTCCGGGCGGTTCTGGCGCTTGGAAACAGGCGTATATTTAGGCTTCTTCTTGCTTGCCTTGGTGACGACTACTGTTTTCGGGCGCAGCAGCTTCAACCGGTATTTCGGGTCCGCTTCCCCTTTTTCAATTTCTTCCCGCGTCAGCTGGTTTTGTGACACCGGATCAATCCCGCGCACGCTGCCGGCCACATCACCATCAGCAATGCCTTTTACTTCAAGTGGATGCAGGACACAGAAATCCGCGATCTGGTCAAAGGTCAGGGCTGTATTGTCAATCAGCCAGACTGCCGTCGCTTTCGGCATCAAAGGGGCGTCAGACATCATAATTCTCCTTGGGCTTGGGCTGAGTGCCTCACAGGGTCAGCCTGAAAAAATAGCTCATGCACCAGACCGGAATTTCCTTCCGGTCCTGCTTACCACCATGAATATCGGGGAAAGCTGTCATGCGACAAGCTTCATATAAGCAGGTTGGGGGAGTATGCCAACCGCTATTTATCACCGGATTACGCACGGCCTGGCCTATGCCTTTTCAATGAATAAAGGCCCTGAAAATCTATGGGCCCCCTCTGGTGGTGTCGTATGATGCGTGTCGCATTTGAGTGAAAGACAAGGTGGGACGCGGAACATGATCACGTCAGGCAGGCTACTCAGGTCAAGCAAGTATGGCGACGGGCAGGCGTCAATCGACGGCGTGATGGGCCGGGGAGAAGAACTGCCGGGTCACCATGATTGTGTAAACGGCCAGGGTGCTGAAAACAAAAAAGATATCGCCGAAAAACCAGCCGAGATAGCCGATAGCGATAAAGAAGGCGCGCTGCCCCCGATTGAATTCCCGCCCGGCCTCCACGCACATGGCGGTTGCCTTTTCAACACAGGACTCGACCTCTGCTTCCCGGTCTTCTTCCTTGGGCATGGGAACCATCCCCACCAGGATCGACGCATAATTGAACAGGCGGTAGGCCCAGCCGAATTTCAGAAAGGCATAGGCGTAAAGCAGCATCAGGCCGATGGCTTTGATCTGGAAGGCAGTGGGATCAGAGGTGCGCACAAGGGCTGGCAGGCTCTGGGCAATTCCCAGAAAGCTGTCTGTGTTGTTCAACAGGGTGAAGGCCGCGCCGATGGCCAGCAACGATGTGGATGCAAAGAAGGCCGTGCCGCTTTGCAGGCCACTGATGATATTCGTGTCAATCATCCGCAATTCACGCCGGGCCATGGTCTGCATCCATTTGCGGCGTTCTTCTTCCATGTGCCAGGAAAGGGCATGAGTGCGCCAGCGGCTGCGCTCCACAAGCCAGCTATGGACGACCCACAGGATCAGGAACAGGCCCGGCGCAAGATATTCCGTCATGGCTATGAATCAGCTTTCCGTTGTCAGAACAATTTTGCCAATATGGCTCGAGGCTTCCATCAGCGCATGTGCCTGGTTGGCCTGCGCCAGCGGGAAGGTGCTGTCAATCACGGGCTTGATCTTGCCAGCGTTCAGCAATGGCCAAACCTTGTCCTTCAAGACGCTGGCGATACGTGCTTTTTCATCCGGATCCCGCGCCCGCAAGGTGGAACCGGTGACGGTCAATCGCCCGCGCATGATCTGCATGATATTGATTTGTGCCGTCAGACCACCAAGAAAAGCGATCGAGACGTGACGCCCACCGGTCTTCAGGCAGTTGAGGTTCTTTGCCACATAGTCACCGCCCACCATATCAAGCACAACATCAACGCCGCCGGCCTCTGTGATCAGTTTCTCCCAGTCATCGCTTTTGTAGTTGAAAGCAGCAGCAACCCCCATGTCTTTCAGGGTCTGGCATTTGTCATCAGACCCGGCAGTGGTGACCACCTCGGCCCCGAAGGCATGGGCCAGTTCGATGGCCGTGGTGCCAATACCGCTGGTCCCGCCATGCACCAGAAGCCGCTCGCCCGGATTCAGACGGCCGTCTTCGAAAACATTGGTCCAGACCGTGAAAAAAGTTTCCGGCAAGGCTGCCGCCTCGATCATCGACAGGGCGTCCGGCACTGGCAGGCAGAGTCCTGCATCAGCAACCGCATAGTCAGCATAGCCGCCGCCGGCCATGAGGGCACAAACCTTCCTGCCAAGCCAGCTTTCTTCAACGCCCGCGCCGAGCGCCACGACCTCACCGGCAACTTCAAGACCCGGCAGGTCACTCGCGCCTGCTGGCGGTGGATAAAGTCCCATACGCTGCAAAATATCTGGCCGGTTGACACCGGCCGCTGCCACCCGGATCAGCACTGCGCCGT
Source organism: Parvularcula sp. IMCC14364 (assembly GCF_030758415.1). Lineage (NCBI taxonomy): Bacteria > Pseudomonadati > Pseudomonadota > Alphaproteobacteria > Parvularculales > Parvularculaceae > Parvularcula > Parvularcula sp. IMCC14364. Next base: position 381,941 of record NZ_CP132334.1, read on the forward strand.
CGCCCGGCTGCGGCACAGGGCGCTGCACACTCTGCAGCACTTCCGGGCCACCCGGTGCGCTGATTTCAACGGCAGTCATGTGCGTCACGTCAGTCATGGGCAGGGCCTTTTCATCTGGAGGGCAGCTTCAGGAGCGCCTATATGTATGAGTGTGAGAACGACAGTGGAGAGGAGATAGCGCTTATGGAGGATGTTTTGAAGGCCTCTGTGGCTGATCCGCGCGGCGAACGCCTGATTGATGAACTGACGGCGCAGGATCTGTCCGCCCTGTCAGTCAGTGATCTGGGCGAGCGCATTGAACGACTGCGCGGTGAAATCGCGCGTTGCGAAGCAGCGCTGGATAAAAGGCAAGGAGCAACAGCTGCCGCCGAGGCCCTGTTCAAGAGCTGACACATCTGGTGCCCCGAAACGGATCAGCCCCAGATTTCCATTTTCAGGCCGCGTTGGTCCGTCAGGTTTTCGGTCAGATGCAAAACCGGCTGGTCGAGGCAGATAGAACTGGCCGTAAGCGCCAGCGCACAGGCATCGTAATAATCATCAAGTTTGGCGGCCTGTCGTCGATGTTCTGCAGCAAGCTGTTGCCAGGTGCGGTTAAGATTCATCAGGCCATTCGCTTCCAGCAGGCGGGCGCGCTGCTGTTGCCCGGCCAGTTTTCTCTTGGGGGCGACAACGGGGCTGCCATCATTGAGGCGCAGAAAAGCGACTTCCGGGTGCGCTTCGCGAACGACTTCCTGCAGGTCCGGCGTCAGGCAGGCATCGAGTTCGCGGATTTTGGGCAGGATATTCCAGGCCTGCTTTGAAAGGCCGCCGCCAGCGTCTTTGCCTTGCGCCTTGCCCCAGGCATTTGCTGCCTCATAGGTGGCAAATTCCAGCATGGGCCGTCGCGGGGCGGGGAAGACGCTGGCGGCGCGGCCCTTGCCGAGTTTCCTGCGGGCAAGCGTATCGCAGCCACGTCTGCCGTGATCTGCAAGCCCGATGGGCATATCAATAAGGACAAGCTCAGCCTGTCCCCATTCAGAACGCAGGAGGTCGTTAAAGTTACTGAAAATGGTCTGCTCAACGCTTTGCGGGACACCCCGATGCGGGAAAAGCCTCACCGCCAGCCACCCTTTGGGGCATCCATCTACCCCAAGCACAAATGCGGCGTTCTTTTTTCGCGTTCCGGTTGCTGGCATGGCCATTGCTCTATGTGTTTCAACGGTGTGTGACAATGCTGCACTTTTCGGAAGAAGGATCAGTGACAGGGCTGGATACGCAACAGACGCAACGGAATACACAAATAAACTGCCGGATTGCATCACAGGCGATTACAGGCGAAGATATAATTCGAATTTGAGGAGTGCAGGCTGGTGACGCCACACGAAAAACCATCAGAAGAAACAGTTGTCGAAAGCGCACAGGTCCGGGGATTTGTGCAATCAAAACTGTTCAACAACATATTCGCCGAAGGCATGGAGCTGGTTGAAGAGACCGCCACCTATCTGGACGGCGAGGGGCGCGAAGCTGCCAAGGACTTGTCCCGCTCACAGGCTTTGGCATATGCAGCAGTGTCGATGCGACTGACCACACGCCTCATGCAGATTGCCTCCTGGCTTTTGGTGCTACGCGCCGTGCGCGAAAATGAAATGAGCTATGCCGAGGCTGCTGAAGATAAATATCGCCTTGGCAAACCGGACACCGCGCGCCGCGCAGAAGCTGAGGATGAAGAGGCCAGCCTGCCGCAGCGCCTGCATGAATTGCGCGACGAAACACGTCTGCTCTATCAGCGCATTTCGCGCATTGATGCGGACATCTTCGCGACAGCACAGGCCCCGGTCTCCAGCGGCGATGCAGCTGGTCAGCTACGCAGCCTGCAGGCCGCTTTTTCCAATGGCCTGTAATCAGACAGTTGTTTAATAATATGACAGCAAAAAGCCCGCATCGCTGCGGGCTTTTTCATGAACATAAAAGAGAGCCTGAGACTACAGGCCGAAATTGCCAAACTTGTTTTTGAACGCAGATACACGACCTTTTTCAGAAACACGCTGCGGACCACCAGTCCAGGCAGGGTGGGATGTGGGGTCGATATCAAGCTGCAATGTTGCACCAGGCTCGCCATATGTAGAGCGTGTCTGGAATGTTGTGCCGTCTGTCATCACCACATTGATCATGTGGTATTCAGGGTGAATGTCTTTTTTCATGGTCCGCGCTCCGTCAAGGACATGGCGTTAAAATCAGAACGCGCCTGATAAAACGCGACTTATCGCATTGCAAGCAAATTCTTGCATGTGGTTAGGGCCGTGGAAACTCTGCCCTAAATTTTTGTCATATTGGGCACTTTCGCGCAGCTTTGCTTGCGCCCGTTGGGGCGTTGCGCTTTGGTTGGCTCAAAATAAAGATGTTTTGCATATGCGTTTGTTTGTCGTGTCCTGTGTTCTGGTTCTCCTTCTCGCGATCATCGGGCTGGGCGGGGCATACGTTGCCATGCGTCATCTCAATGTCTTTCAAGAATATGAGACAGCCTATGCGGGCAGTTGCATCCCCGTGGTCGGCGTGCCGGGTGTCGAAGACATGGCGGCGGATGTGAGCCTGAAACGAGCCTGGCTGTCTTCAATGGATCGCCGTGACATTTCAGGCCAGGTCAGAGGGGCGATTATAGCATTTGACCCTGAAAACCCGCTGGACACAGCGTCCTGGCGCGACAGGACAGGCGGTGTCCCCGCCGTTTTTGAGCCACTGGGTATCGATCTTTACAAGGATGAAGAGGTGCACAGGCTGTTCGTGGTCAATGCTGCCAGGCCATCGGTTCTCATCTATGATGTCGGGCCGGATGGTCGCCTCGACCTGGCGCAGACACTGACAGACACCAGATTGACCTCACCAAACAGTGTTGTTGCTGTTGGCCCGTCTGAATTCTATGTCACCAACTCAAGCCAGGGCGCAGGCCGTGGTTTGCTTTCGGATCTGGGCTTTCTCATCGGCACGGCAAGCGGCTCGGTTCTCTATTTTGACGGCAGCTCCTGGAGTAACGCCGCTGATGAACTGAAGCGGGCAAACGGGATCGAGATTTCTGCTGACGGGGCAAAGCTGTATGTGGCGGAAACGTCAGCCAAGTCTGTTGCCATATTTGATCGCGACATCCGGTCCGGCGTAATCGTACCTGCCGGTGCGCTCTCGCTTGAAGGCTTTCCCGACAATATCAACCGCCTTGAAGATGGCACACTTCTCGTTGGGACCATTCCAAAACCATGGTCGTTTTCAAAACACACAAGCAGCGCAGATGCGCTGTCACCCTCGCGCATAGTGAAGATAGAAATGCCATATGAGGCGGAGGGTATGCCTGAAGCACTTTTTCAGGATGATGGTGAAGGCCTGTCCGGCGCCACATCTGCTGTCCGGCTGGGACAAAAACTGCTGATTGGCGCTTACGCCGAAAACAAATTCCTTCTATGTAACTGACCTCGAAAGTCAGGAAGATCACATGCGCTATCTGTCAACGCGCGGCCACGACACTGGCCGCAGCTTTACCGAGGTTTTGCTCAAAGGCCTTGCCGATGACGGGGGCCTGTTTCTGCCTGAAACATGGCCGTCCCTTTCGCGCGAACAGATAGACAGTTTCACGGGCCGTCCCTATGCGGAGGTTGCGCAGGCAGTTGTTGCCCCGTTCATCGGTGACGAAATCCCTGCTGATATTCTGCGCGAAATGTGCAAGGCGGCCTATCGCCGTTTTGCGCATCCGGCGACAGCGCCGCTCACGCAGGTTGGGCCGACAGACTGGCTGCTGGAACTTTCCCACGGACCAACACTGGCCTTCAAGGATTTTGCCATGTTACTGCTTGGCCAGCTCTTCGAGCATGTGCTGGGCGAGAAAAACGAGCGCCTGACGATTGTCGGCGCTACGTCAGGTGATACGGGGGCTGCAGCGATTGAAGCCCTGCGCGGTCTTGCCAATGTCAATGTATTCATTCTGCATCCCGAAGGCCGCGTCTCTGAAACACAGCGCCGCATGATGACCTGCGTTCATGAGGCCAACATTCACAACATTGCCGTGCAGGGAACATTTGATGACTGTCAGGCACTGGTAAAGGAAATGTTCGCGGACGAAACCTTTCGCGCAGAGATAGGCATGGGGGCGATCAACTCGATCAACTGGGCCCGCATCATGGCACAGGCGGTGTATTACTTTACCTCAGCGACCAGTCTTGGCGGGCCTGCCAGAGCGTTCTCCTATGTGGTGCCGACAGGTAATTTCGGGGATATTTTCGCCGGCTATGTGGCGAAAAGGATGGGCCTGCCGATGGACGTGCTCTGTGTCGCAACAAATGCCAATGATATCTTGGTGCGCACGCTGGACGCCGGGACCTATCTGCCGCAGGAAACTGTCAGGACGGTTTCGCCGTCAATGGATATTCAGGTGTCCAGCAACTTTGAGCGACTGATCAGCGAAGCGCTCGGCAGAGATAGCGGCGCTGTCGCGCATCTCATGCGGGACCTCAAGCAGACGGGCGCATTCACCCTGTCTGACAATATACTTGCCTCAATACGCGAAGAATTTGCAGCCTATGCTGCCAGTGAACCTGAATGTGAAAGCATGATGGGCAGGGTATGTGACCTGACAGGTAGATTGATTGATCCGCATACAGCTGTTGGGCTTGTGGCCGCTGAAAAGGCAAGGGCAAGCGGCAGAATAAGCGGTCCGGCCGTCACCCTGTCTACTGCGCACCCGGCAAAATTCCCGGATGCTGTTGAGGCGGCAACAGGCAAGCGGCCAGAATTGCCAGCCGGTCTTCAGGACCTGTTTGAGCGTGAGGAGCGGTTCAGCGTTTTGCCGAATGACCTTGCCATCATGAAACAGCATATCCTGTCTGCATCCTGAAGAACCGGGCAGAACAAATCATGGCACTCTGGGACTATCCGCTGAATGATCCGCGCAATCCTGTGCTCTGTCAGGAAGAGGTATATCTGCGCTATCCCAGAGCAGAAGACTATGACGCATGGGCTGATCTGCGTGGCAAGAGCCAGAGCCATCTGCAACCATTTGAGCCGCGCTGGCTTGAGCAAGAGCTGACAAGACCGGTTTTCCGAAAGAAGTTGCGGTTATATGCCCATGACATCCGGGCAGGCACCGCGCGCCCTTATTTCATCTTCAGGACCCGGGATGATGCTCTTGTTGGCGGCTGCACCCTGTCTAACATTCGCTATCGCGCTGCTATGACAGCGACACTTGGGTATTGGGTTGGCGCAGAGCATACCAGATGTGGTTATGCTTTTGCGGCGGTGTGCGCCGTTGTTACCCATGCTTTTGAACTACTTGGTCTCACGCGCGTTGAGGCAGCCTGTCTGGTGCATAATCAGCCATCAGCCAATCTGCTCACCAAAGCCGGGTTCCGGCAGGAAGGGCTTGCCCGGCAATACCTGCAAATCGACGGGAAAAGGCAGGATCATCTGCTCTTTGCCCTTTTGCCTGGTGACTTTGAGGCCGCCCTGCAAACGCTTGCAAAAGTGCCACAAGAACACTTCTGACGCGAAAACTGGAGCCAATTTTGCATCCATGAGCGCGGAGACCATTTTTCCCTTGCACCCATGAGCCCTGACGGCGACAATTATCCGTCGGGTTCCGGTCTTTGCAAGGGGACAGTTAAGACCTGTCAGGGTGATGGGGTGAGGTTAAAGTGGACAGTATTTTGGCAATAGCACAACTTGGTGAGTTTTTTGAGCAGGCGCGCGCGCAGGCAATTTCCTATCCGCGTGAGATCATGTTGAGCGAAGGTATTATTCTCGCCATCCTTGGGGGCAGCCTGTTCCTGTTTCTGGTAATCGCCCTTTTTCGACGCAGCGGCACAGCCGCGACAGCCGCAGGATTGTGCGGGATGACAGCGATGATGGAAGCGCTGGCCTTCGGGCGCGTGGACTTTCTGCCAGAAGGCAGCGCTGTTGTGCTGCAGGGACTTTTCGTCACCACGGTGCTTTTGTTTCTGACCGCTAGTGTCAGGGCTGCGCGTAATAATGCACTTCTGGGAGCATTGATGCTGCTGGCCATGCTTGGGGCCGTGGGGCTTGGCGTTGCCGGTTTTGTTGGCGCGCTGGACGCGGACGGACCGATGCGTCTTGTGATTGCTGCGACAGCTTTCTTTGCCACAATCATGGTGCTGCATCAGGGCTTCGGGTCTGATAAACGCGCGATGCTTGTTGCGCCGGGAGTGATGCTGGCCAGTGCCTCTATTCTTGCCATTATCATTGGCGGTAATATGGGCGTTACCAACTGGATTGGCGCGATTACACCTCATGTGATGCTGACCGGGGGGGTCATTCTCGCCGGGTTGATGGCGCTGGTGCCGGTCAAGGCGGATGCTGCCGCGCCGATTGCCGTAGGCGGCATGTCACGCAATGAACCAGCTGTTGCCTTTCGCGAAGATGACCGCGCGCTGCCTGCCGGGCTGACGGATGTGGAAGACACGCCACTGGTTGCGCCAGAGCGGCGTGCCCCAAGCGTCAAGCCTTCCCGCCGAGAGCCCGTGCTGGCGACAGATGATGCGGACAGTGTGGAAACGGCCCCGATGCCGCCACAGCCGTCGCGAGAAGAAGTTAAAGACTCCGAAACCGCCGGAAAGATAGCCCAGGGCGAATCTCCGATCTCGGCGCTTTGGGGGAAACGCCCTGGCGAAAAACGGGCGGCTCCTGTGGCGGTTGCCTCTGGGCTGGCTGCAGCTGGTGCTGTTGCGGCAGCGGCAGCAAACAATCCCGCCTGGCAGTGGACGGCTGAAGAAGGTGTTCAGGCCTCAGACGAGGTGATTTCGATGTTCGGCGTCAATAGCGCCGAAGACCTCTCGCCTGAAACCATGCGTGGACTGATCGCCCATAGTGACCTCGATCAGTATGATGAGGCGATCCTTGGTGGCGGTGACCCCCAGGCCGGTGCTTTTGACCTGACGGTTGGGTTGCATAACGGGGCGCCGGTGCGCCTGACCGGTAACCGGGAACTGGATGCAGATGGCTTCATCTCCCGCATTTATGCGCAGGTAGAAGCTGCCGGTGCTGCGCCCCGCACAATGCCCGATGACATGAAGCAGGTGGCAGCACAGCGCGAAGCTGGCGCGCGCAAGTCCGACATGGATCGGTTGCGCGCCGCATTGACGAATGCCGAAATCCGCACATATTTTCAGCCTATCATCCGGGTCAGTGATGAAGAAATTATCGGCTTTGAAGCGCTGGCGCGCTGGCAGCAGCCGGGTCATCCAGACGGTATGTCTGCGGATCAGTTTATTCATGCAGCAGTTGAGGCTGGCATCGAGGCGGACATCATCCGGGTGGTGGCCCGCGAAGCCGCCGCAGAACTGGCATCATGGCTGCAGGCACAGCCGGGGCTTGGCCAGTTTGTGTCATTCAATGTCACGGCAGACAGCCTCCTGAGCGATGAACTTGTTGAAATCGTTCAGGCTGAAATCAGGCAGCACCGATTGCCAAAAGGATCTCTTGTGGTGGAACTGACGGAAAGTCACGTTCTGAAAGATCAGGACAAGGCCCTCAGTGTAGCAACGGCCTTGCGCAAGGCAGGGGCCAGACTGGCACTTGATGATCTTGGCTCCGGCCATTCCCAGATCAGCCGTCTGGGCAAATTCCCGTTTGATATGATCAAGACGGACCGCTCTTTGATCACGTCTTTGCCAAATAATCCGCAGGCAGAAAAATTGCTCGCCGGCATCATGGATATGGCGCGTCGTGCCGGGGCGCAGGTTGTGGTGGAAGGCATTGAGAATCAGGCAACGGCCCGTCTCCTGCACGACCTTGGCTGCGACTTTGCGCAAGGCTTCTATTATGGTGCCCCGGAAGCAGCAGGCGAGCCGGACCAGACCTCGCAGGCGATTGTCGGGGACCTGCGCTGATAGCTGATCCGGCAGTCAGTACACCACTTAATTCAATGGCGCATCGGGATGGCGCGTGTCTGACCATTCTGCCGAGAACATGGATTTGCTGACGCCCATGCCTGCCAGCGCGTGTTCCCAGGTTTTGTCCGGCCGGGCGTTGAAAACCAGATCGCGCGTGGCAGGAATGTTCAGCCAGGCATTTTGCGCCAGTTCGCCTTCCAGTTGGCCCGGTGCCCAGCCAGCATGGCCCATGCATAAGAGCGCGGGCGAGTTGGCATCCTGGCCGATGCGCCCCTCATTCAGGTCTTCCAGCATCTGTCGTGTGGCTGTGAGCCCGATCTCATCTGTCACGTGAACCGTTTCGTCACTCTGGTGCGAGAGGTCGTGCAGGATCAGCCCGCGCTTTGTCTCAACGGGCCCGCCAAAATGCAGTTTTCTGTCTGTCGCCAGTGTGTCTGCTTCCATATCCAGCTGTGCCAGAAGGGTGGCGAAACTCATATCCGTGATTTGCTTGTTCACGATCAGCCCCATGGCGTGGCTCTCATCGTGAGAGCAGATAAGGACAACGGATTGCTCGAAGCATCCTTCTTTCAGGTTCGGCATCGCCAGGAGCAACTGGCCCGTAAGGGATTCCGGCATCGGGGTGCGTGTGTTCAATTCTATCATGTAACCCAAGCTAGGCACTGCCGTGACTGGACGCAAGGAGCGCAAACGCCTAACACCTATCTGAGAGAATTCTGGAAGGAGAGAATCATGACGATTGCCAAAGGTGACAAGCTACCGGACGTGAAAGTAATGCTGGGCACGCCGGAAGGCCCCCAGGAAGCGCAGACGGGGGAACTGTTCGCGGGCAAGAAGACCGCTTTTTTTGCCGTGCCGGGGGCGTTCACGCCGACCTGTTCGGCAAAGCACCTGCCGGGTTTCGTGGAACAGGCTGAAGCGCTGGCGCAGAAGGGCGTTGACCAGATTGTTTGTATGTCAGTCAATGACGCCTTTGTCATGGATGCCTGGGCGAAAGACCAGGGTGCGCAAGGCAAGGTCGTGATGGTCGCTGACGGCAATGGTGCGTTCACCAAGGCCCTGGGCCTCGAACTGGATGCGTCCGGCTTCGGCATGGGCGGTCGTTCTCAGCGTTTCTCCATGATTGTGGATGATGGCAGTGTCGCCGAGCTGAATATCGAGCAGGGCGGCGCTTATGAAGTTTCTTCTGCCGATTACATGCTGGGGCAGCTTTAGGCTGCTCCTGAAATACCGCATACCAATAAGGAGGATACCATGACTTCATTGATGACAAGACGTACGCTGATGGCTTCTGCACTGGGGCTCGGTGTCACGGCCTGTACCACAGCGGACCAGGAAGCACTCCTTGGTATCCTCGCGGAGACAACCGGCGGCACCAGTGGCGTCGGGTTGACACAGGCGGAGGCTGCGGCGGGCATTCGCGCTGCACTGAATAATGGCATCGGCAGCGCCATCTCCACTGTTGGCCGCAATGGCGGGTATCTCAATGACGGTATTATCCGCATACCGCTGCCGGGATTCCTTGGTGAGACACAGACAACGCTTGCGCGTTTTGGTCTTTCCGGCGCGCTGGACAACCTGCAGGTGCAACTGAACCGGGGGGCAGAAGCTGCCGCGCCAGTGGCGCGTGATATTTTTGTGCAGGCTGTATCGAGCCTGTCCATTCAGGATGCGATCGGCATTGTGCGTGGCCCGTCCAACGCCGCCACGCAGTACCTTCAGCGGACGACCACGCCGCGATTGACTTCCCTTTTCCGGCCGATAATGGTGAATGCCCTGCAACAGGCCGGGGCCATCCAGACATATGACAATCTCGTTGCCAGTATGCGGAATATCCCCCTGGCCCCACAATATGGCGCTGATGCCAAGGACCAGTTGATTGACCATGGTGTCAGCAAGGGCCTTGACGGCGTTTTCTATTATATCGGCCAGGAAGAAGCGGCGATCCGCCGTGATCCGGTCAAGCGCACATCAGAGATTTTACGCCGCGTCTTTGGCTGAGTCGCAAAGCTTATATTTTCAAGGATGACGCGGGAATCGTCTCCCAAACTGAAGAGGGGTGTCGCGGTCTAGCGCACCGCTTCCATGCCCTGATTGGCGAGGGCGTCGGCGCGTTCATTGCCTTTGTTACCGGCATGGCCTTTGACCCATTTCCAGGTCACCTGACGGGTGCTGACCAGTTCGTCGAGGACGAGCCAGAGGTCTTTATTCTTGACCGGCTTCTTCTGACTGTTTTTCCAGTCTCTGGCTTTCCAGCCTTTGATCCACTCGGTGATGCCTTTCATCACATACGTGGAATCCGTGTGCAGGGTGACAGCTTCACCGGCTGGCAGTTGCTCAAGGGCCTTGATGGCAGCCATCATTTCCATACGGTTATTGGTGGTCTCCGCCGCGCCGCCGCACAGTTCTTCTTCTGCGTTGGCGCGTTGTATCAACACGCCCCAGCCACCGGGACCGGGATTGCCGGAACAGGCACCATCCGTATAAATATGAATATTACTCATCAATCAAATTCCAGAAATCATTTTGCTGGTGAAAGCGCAGTTTGTCGCGATATTCAAGCGGGTCTTTCACGCTCACCAGAGCTATGGGGTCCTGGTTGATCCAGTCATAAAGCCGGGTCAGCACAAAGCGTAAGGCGCTGCCGCGCAAAAATACAGGCAGGGCCTTTTTTTCAGCAGCGTCAAGTGGCCGGTGTTCCTGATAGGCCATGAGGAGCGCCCGCGCATGATCCACCTGAAAGACATGCGTCTCATCAAAGCACCAGGCATTGAGTGTGACTGCCAGATCGAAAGCGTAAAAATCCGTACAGGCAAAATAGAAATCTATGACGCCGCTGATCCGGTTATCCCGAAACAGCACATTGTCCGGAAACAGGTCCGTATGAACAACCGCGCGCGGCAGTGCGTCCGGCCCGGGCCAGTGCTGTTGCAGGAAGGCAAGTTCATCGCGGATGAAGGTGTTGAGATCATCAGCGCATCTGTTCGCCTCTGCCTTGCAATCCTGTGCCAGCCTCTGCCAGCCAGGCAGGGAAAATGCATTGTCGCGTGTCTGGTCAAAATCTGCCGTTGCCTGATGCAGGCGGGCCAGCATGGTGCCACAGGCGGCGCACGCGGCCTTCTCGGGCGCGGTTTTTGAGGTGCCATCCAGAAAGGCAATCAGCGCTGCCGGCCTGCCATTCAGCTGGCCCAGCGTCTGCCCGGCGCTGTTGCTGACGGGCGCAGCAGCGGGCAATCCGGCTTCAACTACATGGTTCATCAGTGCCATGAAGAATGGCAAATCCTGCTTGGGCACCCGTTTTTCGAACAGGGTCAGGATATAGCGATCACGATCCGTCTGCAGAAAGTAATTTGTGTTCTCAACACCTTCCGCAATGCCTTTGAAGCTGATGGCGTGCCCGACATCATAGCTCTCCAGAAAGTTAGCAAGATCGGCGTCAGAGACGGGCGTGTAGACAGCCATCAGTCAATGCTCAGGCAGTAAGGAGGCGCGGAATTTTGAAGGTCACGTCTTCCTTCGCGGTCTCTATGGTTTCAACCGTCACATTATAGCGTGCTTTAAGAGCCTCCACGACTTCCTGCACCAGATGTTCCGGTGCGGAGGCCCCGGCCGTCACGCCCACGGTGTCCGGTTTCACTGATTCAAGTTTGTCCCAGTCTACATGTGCAGCTTCGGCGGCAAGAACGGCAAAACGACATCCATGGCGCTCCCCGACTTCTACCAGGCGCTTTGAGTTGGAGGAGGTTTCGGCACCGATCACGATCAGCGCCTGCGCGCGCGGGGCAATCGCCTTGACCGCTTCCTGGCGGTTGGTCGTGGCGTAGCAGATGTCTTCCTTATGCGGCATCGAGATATTCGGGAAGCGCCGTTGCAGTATGCCAACAATCGCCGCGGTGTCGTCTACGGACAGGGTAGTCTGGGTCACATAGGCGAGTTTGTCCGGGTCCTGCGGCTCAAATTTTTCCGCATCTTCCTCGGTTTCGATCAGCTTGATTTCCCCGTCCGGCAACTGTCCCATCGTGCCGACGACTTCCGGGTGGCCGGCATGGCCGATCAGCAGGATTTCAAGACCCTGAGTGCTGTGGCGCTCGGTTTCAACATGCACCTTGGAGACGAGCGGGCAGGTGGCATCCACAAAGATCATGTTGCGCTGCTCGGCTTCAGCCGGAACGGATTTCGGCACGCCATGGGCGGAGAAGATGACCGGGCGATCGTCAGGTGCTTCCTCCAGTTCATCAATAAAGACAGCGCCCATATCCCGCAGGCGGCCGACCACATGGTCATTATGGACAATTTCGTGGCGCACAAAGACTGGCGCGCCAAATTTCTCCAATGCCCGCTCGACGATTTCAATCGCGCGGTCAACCCCGGCACAAAAGCCACGCGGGGCGGTCAGCAATACGGTCAGGTCTCTTTTCACAGGGTTCATCTCTTCCATGGACACACTTTCATGATATCTCGCCGCACCGGGCCATTGCGCACATTTCCATAAGTGGCTACCAGTGCCACATTGTAAAGACCCGGCCATCATGGCAAGCTGAAGGCCGTTTAGCAGTATTGGACAGATAAATGAAACGCATTGCCGCAGTTTTCCTCGCATTTGCCGCCACCGCCTGTGCCTCCCAGGAAGCGCAGGAGCGTTATCGTGCTTCCCAGGAGCGCAACCCGGCCCCGTGCCCCAATGTTGTGGTGCTGCAGGATGCCGGACGTTTCATTGAATTTGCCGGAGAGCCTGCGCTGGAGACCATAGCTTGGTCCGGTGAAGTGAAGGATGTGACGACGGCCTGCCGCTATTTTGCCGATGAGCCGATTGAAGCAGCGCTGGACGTTGAACTGTCGATCGGGCGCGGCCCCATGGCTGATGGCGATGTCAGGGACGTGACGTATTTTGTCGCCGTCACGCGCACCAATCGCGACCTGATTGCCAAGCAGGAATTTACTGTGCCAGTGAAATTCCGCCGCGGGCAGGATGTGGTGACCATCACTGAGAGCATCAATGACATTCTGATTCCGCGCGCCAACGAGACCATCTCCGGGATCAATTTTGAAATTATTGTCGGGCTGGCCGTGACGCGCGATCAGGTGATTTTCAACCGCTCTGGTGAAAGCCTGAAATTTCCCGGCCTTGACGGCTAACTCTGAAGGCTGACATTTCCCGTGACTGTTTCCCTGATTGATCGCCTTTCGGGCCTTGTGGGCAATGCTTTTGCTGAAGCAGGGCTGGATGCTGGTTTTGGCAAGGTGCAGGTTTCTGACCGGCCAGATCTGGCCCAGTTTCAGTGCAATGGTGCGCTGGCCGCCGCCAAGCAGGCAAAACAGAACCCGCGTGCACTGGGCGAACAGGTCGCTGCCATTCTGGAAAAGCGTGACGAACTGGCAGACGTGTCGCTGGCCGGGCCCGGCTTTATCAACCTCACACTGACAGATGCCTATCTCGCCGGGATTGCCGATGAGATAGCTGGTGATGACAGAACCGGTGCCTGGGTGTCGCCAGCACCAAAGACACTGGTGATGGATTATGGCGGCCCTAATGTGGCCAAGCCGCTTCATGTGGGACATTTGCGCTCCGCGATTATTGGCGAAAGCCTGAAAAGGCTGATGCGTCTTGCTGGCGATGATGTCACGGGCGACATTCATCTGGGCGACTGGGGCAAGCAGATGGGCCAGCTGCTGATGCAGGTGAAGCGGGAAATGCCGGACCTGCCCTATTTCGACGAGTCCTTTGACGGGCCGTATCCGGCACAAAGCCCGGTTACACTGGAAGACCTTGCGCGGATTTATCCGGTCGCTTCTGCCGTCTGCAAGGCGGACAAGGAACGCAACGATGAAGCGCGCCGGGCAACCTCTGATCTGCAGGCAGGGCGGCCCGGCTATCGCGCGCTGTGGCAGCATTTTGTGCGTGTTTCGCAAGAAGGGCTGCGCCGGGAATATGCTGATCTTGGTGTCACCTTCGATTTGTGGAAGGGGGAGGCTGATGCCCACCCTTTCATTGCGCCGCTGATCGAGCAACTGGAAGCGCAGGACATTCTTGAAGAGTCAGAAGGCGCACGGGTCATCCGTGTCGCGCGTGAAGATGACAAGAAAGAGATCCCGCCGCTGATCATGATCAGTCAGGATGGCTCTGTGCTATATGGCTCGACGGACCTTGCCACGATCATGGACCGGAAGCAGAGCCTCGATCCGGATCTGATCCTGTATGTGGTGGATGCCCGCCAGTCCCAGCATTTCGAGCAGGTTTTCCGGGCCTCGGACAAAATGGGTCTCTTTCCGGAGGAAAGACTTGAGCATCTCGGGTTCGGCACCATCAACGGGCCGGATAACAAGCCCTACAAGACCCGTGAGGGGGACGCGCTGCCCTTGCGCGTGCTGCTCGACCAGATGAAAGCCGGCGCCATTGACCGGGTGACCGCAAGCCTCTCCGGCAAGGGGTACTCATCTGAAGAGTTGGCGGATATTTCGGCAAAGGTCGGCATGGCCGCGCTGAAATTTGCTGATCTCTCCAACCCGCGCACAACGAACTATATCTTTGATTTGGATAAGTTTTTATCTTTTGAGGGTAAAACCGGCCCCTATCTCTTATATGCGACGGTACGGATCAAATCGGTGCTGGAAAAGGCCGGCAGCGTCATCGACGATGCGCCAGTCATGATCGTGGAAGCAGCCGAGCGTGATCTGGTATTGGCGCTCGCCGGCTTTACCCCGGCGATGCAGGCAGCCTGCGACAAGCGGATGCCGCATATTCTGTGCGATCATGCCTACACGCTGGCCCAGGCTTTCTCGAAATTCTATGCCAATTGCCGCATCAATGATGAAGCCGATGATGGCTTGCGCCAGTCCCGGCTGAAACTGGCCGCGACAACCGGACGACAGCTCGAACTGGTTTTGGCGACCCTTGGCATCGATGTGCCGGAGCGGATGTAGTTTCAGCTTTCACAGGCTCATCTCAAACTTGTCAGATCGTAATGTTGTTGTGCAACTTGTGACACTTCTGTTGCATGTTTTTTGAGCGCTCCGTGCGCTTCATAAATGTGTCGCAAAATAAAATATGTAATTGATTCATGAGTCTATCCGAATGCAGATGACTTACATGAAATCTTTGAAAATATGTCACGTCTCTGTCGCAAACCAGTCCTAAGCGAACCAGTGGGCAAATGGTTGCCGACAACCTTTTAATCTTTGGGGATTATCGACATGAAATTAACGAAGGCACTCGCAGCCGGCGCGGCTGCAATAGCGCTGACGGCTGCATTGGGCGGCACTGCAATGGCGCAAACAACAACATCTTCCGTTCGTGGCGTCGTAACAGATGATAGTGGCGCGCCTCTGGCAAACTCCACGGTAACAATTACTGACACGCGTACTGGCGTCAGCCGTACCGTCACAACCAATTCAAATGGCCAGTTTTCAAGTCGTAACCTCCCGGTTGGTGGTCCGTACACAGTGTCTGCCAATAATAGCAGTTTTCAGGGTGAGCGTATTGAAGGTCTTTTCCTGACAGTTGGCGAAGCAGCCAGCCTGACTTTCGATCTTGAAGGCGCTGCAGGCGACGAAATTATCGTTGTCGGCACACCAAGTGTTCTGGCTGATATCGCAACCGGCCCCGCAGCCGTTTTCACACAACAGGATATCATTGACCTGCCAACAACGAACCGTGACATCAAGGACATCATCCGCGTTGACCCACGTGTATTTATTGACGAAACCAACAATGACGGCATTGAGTGCGTTGGTTTTTCAAACCGCATCAACTCACTGACAGTTGATGGTGTTGTCCAGAACGACAATTTCGGCCTTAATTCAAATGGCTTCCCGACACAGCGCCTTCCGTTCCCGTTCGACATTGTAGAACAGATCTCCGTCGAGCTGGCACCGTTTGATGTTGAGTACGGCAACTTCTCTGGCTGTAACGTCAATATCGTCTCCAAGTCAGGTGGAAACGAGTTCTCCGGCAAGTTCTTTGTCGATTATACGAACGGCGATCTGCAGGGTGACTCAATCGAAGGTGATGATCTTGATATCGCAGATTTTGATGAATACAGTTATGGTGGGGTGCTGACGGGTCCAATCATTCAGGACAAACTGTTCTTCACACTCGGCTACGAAAAGTTTGAAGGCGAAGATGTTAACAACATTGACCCAGACGATCTGGCGGCGCTGTCCTCAGAACTCCAGCAGGCGGCCTCCATTGCACAGAGCGTTTATGGCTATGATGCTGGTGGACTGCCGGGCACGGCTTTTGACGTAGAAGACGAGCGTTTCTTCGGTAAACTTGACTGGTACATCAATGACCAAAACCGTCTGGAAGTTCAGTATCAGCGTACTGAAGGCAATAATGTAATCCCACAGAACACTGGTGGCGGTGATATTGCACTGACGTCCAACTACTACAATCGTACTGAAGAGCTGGATGTTTACACCGCACGCCTGTTCTCTGAATGGTCACCGGCTTTCTCAACTGAAGCGCGTATCTCCTACCAGGAGCGTGTAACCGGGCAGGACCCGATTGGTGGTACCGAATTTGCCCAGGTGGTGATTGACTCTGCCAGTGGTGATGAGATCACACTGGGGCCTGATGTTTTCCGTCATGCGAACGAACTTGAACAGGAGCAGCTGAATATCAAACTGAAAGGTGACTATCAGTGGAATGATCACCTGTTCACTGCTGGGTACGAATACGACAATATCGAAGTGTTCAACCTGTTCGTGGCCTTCTCACAAGGTGAAGCATCTTTTGACAGTCTGGCTGACTTCCAGAATCAGACACCGTCATCCATTTTCTACGCCAACTACTTCACGAATGACCCTGCTGATGGTGCGGCGCAGTTTGAAAACACGGTCCACACAGTTTACGCGCAGGATACCTATACAGGCATTCCTGACCTAACGCTGACTGCTGGTCTGCGGATTGACATGTATACCACTGACGATACGCCGACCCGTAACCCACGCGTACAACAGCGTTACGGCATCCCGAACGATCAGAACTTTGACGGTAAATCCATTATCCAGCCTCGTATTTCTTTTGACTGGCAGGTTGATGACCGCACAACGCTTTTCGGTGGCTTCGGTATTTTCTCTGGCGGCAACCCGTTTGTGCTGCTGTCCAACAGCTATTCAAATACCGGTTTCCTGGGCTCTACTTTCGAGACTGATCCTTCCATCATCAATGGCTTCAACGGTTTTGACATTCCTGCCCAGATGCAGGCAGATGTTACGGCCTCCGGCTCCATCGGCGATGGTTTCGTGAACTTCATTGATCCCAACTTTGAAATTCCTCAGGTGCGCCGTTGGGCTCTTGGTGGCACATATAATGCTGATTTCAGCGATTGGGGTATGGGTGATGACTGGCTGTTTGGTGTGGATTTCCTCTACTCCGAAACAGAAGATCCATTCCTGTTCCAGCAGGCCAACCTGCAGCTCGTAGGTCGAGCACCTGATGGTCGTCCTATTTATGCAGCTCAGGATCTCCTTGATCCTGATTGTCCGGAAGTACTTTCTCCAACGGGTACGTTCACTGGTAACTGTGACTCTCGCAGTGGTGGTTCGGGTGATGGTGACTTCTTCCTGACGAACTCAAATCAGACACCTGATGCGTTCACTTTCTCTACATACCTGAACAAGGACTGGGAGTTTGAAAAACTCGGTATCGATATGACACTGGGTTATGCCTACACGGATGCAGAGGAAGTTTCTCCGCTGACATCTTCACGGGCTATTTCAAATTTCGAAAACTTCTCGACGGCTGATTTCAATAACCCAACGCCAGCTACTTCCAACTCGGAAGTTGAGCAACGTTTCACAGCCCGTGTGACGTTCGACTGGGAATGGAAACCGGAATGGAATACACGTTTCACGTTCTTCGGTCAGTATAATGAAGGGCGTCCGTTCTCCTATACTTTCGATACCCCATTTGGGGATGGTGACCCAACATCGCCGGGCAACCTGTTTGGTGACTCAGATGCATCTGAAGATCGGTCACTGGTTTATGTGCCAACCGGCGTGAATGATCCGCTGATCAGCCCGCTCTCCGATGGCGCAGCTGTTCAGGAGTATCTGAACTTCATCGAAGCTTCCGGTCTCGGTGAATATCGTGGTGGTATCGCCCCGCGTAACGCCTTCCAAAGTGATTGGAACGGCAAGGTTGATCTGCGCATTCAGCAGAACATTCCGCTGCCGAAGAAATTTGGTGACGACAAGCTGAAGTTCATCGTTGATATTGATAACTTCACCAACTTGCTTAACGACGAGTGGGGCATTTATCGCCAGAACACATTTGAGTTCAATGTACCGATCGTTGATGCGACGATTGACCATGCCAATAATCAATATGTGATCTCTGATTTTACTGCTCCTCGTGCGCAGAGCCGTAATATCGGTATCTCAACCTGGGAAATCCAGTTTGGTGCGCGTTACGAGTTCTAGTCCAGTTCGCTTCACGTAGTGTTCCGAAGCGTATGAGTAGCGTAAGGGGGTGGCCGATTGGCCACCCTTTTTCGTTCTGCTGGTCATGAGACGGCAAGACACAGCTACGGTAGAATCCCGTCCCTAATTCTGACAAATTGCTGTAATAGTAATCTGCCGATGTTGAATGACAGGAAGTGATGGAAGACCGAACGAAATCTCAAGCGGATTTTGAGCGTGCCATGCGCACCATGCTGCTGTCGGCTTTCCTGTGCTTTTGTCTCTGGTGTGCATCGGGACCTGCATTCGGGTTGGCCTCTGGCTCGGCGCTGGCGCAGCAGGATGGTGACGGTTTTTCCGATGTCAGCAGCTTGCCGGATATTGATCCGTTTTCTGCCCTGTTGAACAGGCGTGGCCCCAGCGCGGTCCGGCTGTCGAGCCGTGAGCCGCAACTTTACGAAACGGCGCAGGGTGACACCCGTTTTACTCTGCAGGTCAGTGGCCAGACAGCCCTGTTACGGTTTCACTGTGATGAAAATGATGCCAGCCTTGAATGCTGGCTGCTGCAGGGACAGCCCCATGAGGAAATTCTCCTGCTGCGGGCAGGGCGCAGCCCGCGCGGCGATGTGACCTACAAGAACCGGCGCGGTGAGGCGGTCCTGCGCGTCACGGCAACAGGCGGGGCGACGCTCTACGATCCGGAAGAAACTGCTTTGACTGATCTGTCGGCCAGCTCCTTCGGGGCGGTTGTGGCAGGCGGTGCCGCTGTGCTGCCGGTCGTCAGCCGCACACAAGCCCTAGTGCCTCCAGCCATGTCTGTTGCCGATGTTGATGAGCGTATGCGTCAGGTGACGAGTTACCTTATTGAAAAATATGACTTTTTCATCTCGTTCATGTCCGTGGACAGTCCTCCTGCCAGCCAGTCGGTGCTGGGGGATGCTGTTCTGACGGCGGCCAAGGCCATTGATCTGGTGGCCTCTGATTCACTTGGTCAGCGCGCTGTCTCGCGTCGCTTGCAGGCTGTCGAGTTCCGGCCACGTGATGTAGCCGGTGTCGCGTATGCAGATGCCACGCTGATCGTTTACTACAGTGAGCGCAATGGCGTTGCCGGTAGACCCTCTTCAGCGGAAATCCGGCGGTATCTGGAGAGTGTGCTTTAACGATTTGGTGACGGCCTGTCGTGATTTTGCCGCAAACCGGTCTTTCACATGCCTGATTCATCTTGTATTCAACAAAGCTCTGGTAATCTGGTGTCCGATGAAAGCGTTTATTTGCACATTCTGCCTGTTTTTCGCGTCTGCTTTTGCGGCCGCGGGCGCTGAGCCTGTCGCGCTGGTACAGGATGACCGGCCACTTGAAGAGCAGCGCATCCGGCAGGCTGAAGAGCAGGCCTTGCGCGGTGAAGCCGCTTACACTTCCGGCCAATGCGGTGCTTCCATTAGTGCCAGGATTGACTGGCGTCGCTCCGGCAACTGGCCGAATGCGGGGCGTGGCCTGGCGCGCGCCTGTGATGGTGCGCTCAGTGCCGTTGAAGCGCTGTGCAACAGTGGTCAGGCCGATAAGGTGCGCAGCAAAATCAGATCATTCCAGTGCAGCGGGGATGGCTCCGGCCCCAGCCTTTCCGGCACGACATTGCGCTTTGGCGCAAGCCCGGGCAGCAATGGTTTTGGCCAGACACGGCGCTATCTTGAGGGCGCTCTTTAGCCCGGATACCAATCGTCTGGTGCCAGCTCCCAGCCCAGAAAGAACTCAGCTTTCTCTGTACTGACAATAATCAGGGACCAGTGGCCCAGTGTCTCCCAGGTGCGCCATACATGGCCGCCAATCGTGCCGGAAGAAGACGCGCCCGGCTTCAGCAGTCTGTTCTGTGCGCGAAGGCCATCTTCGCTGGTGGTAAGGGTGAGGGGCGCACCATCTATATGGGTTAGCAATATAGGGCCGCTGCTGCGGTGCCAGGCGGCATATTCACTGGCTTTCGCGAGATAGTGGAAGCGCGCAGGGCCGGGCTTGTCCGTCAGGATGGGGGCAAACCAGCCATCAAACGGATGCGGCTTGAGGTCAAACAGGGCGGCCGTATCGTCTGCGGTTTTCTCCATGCTCAGAAATTGTCCTTGCGCTGTCTGACCTCTGCAAAAACATCAACATCACTGGCGGCGGTCATGCCAAGTCCGGCCTTCAGCGCCGCATGGTCAGCGCGCAGGAACGGATTGGTCTCTTTTTCGATACCGACTTTTGTCGGGACGGTCGGTATACCGTCTCTCCGTAAGCGTATTATTTCTTCATGCCGGGTTTGCAGGGCAGTATTGTCAGGTTCCACGGTCACCGCGAACCGGGCATTGGCGGCAGTATATTCATGCGCGCAGAACACGGTCGTGTCGTCGGGCAGTGCCCGGAGTTTCAGCAATGAGTCCCACATCTGGGCAGGTGAGCCTTCAAACAGACGTCCGCAGCCCAGCGCGAACAGGGTATCACCCACAAAGGCAACCTGTTCGCCCGGCAGGTGAAAAACGATATGGCCGGTTGTATGCCCCGGCGTGGCGATCACCGATGCTGACACATCGCCCAGTCTGACTGTCTCACCGCCTTCGACAAGCCTGTCTGCCGCGGGAATACGTCCAGCCTCGGCGGCCGGGCCGATGACTTCGCAATTCCAGTGCTCTTTCAGGGCGGAGTTGCCGCCTGTATGGTCCGGGTGCCAGTGTGTGTTCCAGATGTGACTGATCTGCCAGCCCTCTGCCGCGGCGGCGGCGGAGATGGCCTGCGCATCGGGTGTGTCAATCGCGGCGCACTGGCCGCTGGCCCTGTCGCGCACGAGAAATCCGTAATTATCATTCAGGCAGGGAAACTGACAGACATCAACGGCTTTGAATTTGTGGACCTGGCGCATGATATGTCCTTTACCAATGCTTAAAACGCTAAGGCAATAAACTGCCTTAAAAAACCGCAACAGGCAAAGCACCTATGCGCACAGATGTGCTTGATATCGAAGCCTTCTATGATTCTGCCCTCGGGCAGACGACGGCGAGCTATGTTTCAGCCCGCCTTGAACAGGCCTGGGGCTCGGCAGAGGGCTTGCGGGTGGCAAGTTTTGGCTATGGTCAGCCCTATCTGCCGGTCTTTTCCGCTGCTGAGCGGTGCCTTTCGCTGCTGCCAGAAGGCATGGGCGTTTCTGCCGGGGCCGCCGCAAATCATGCCTGCCTGACCAGTGATGTGTACTGGCCCTTGCCGGATGCTTCCATGGACAGGGTTCTGATCGTCCATGGTCTTGAGGAGGCGGCTGCGCCAAGGCGCTTGCTGCGGGAGGTCTGGCGCGTGCTGGCCGATGACGGTCGGCTGATCATTGTTGTGCCGAACCGGCGTGGCCCATGGGCGATGATTGAAACAACGCCTTTTTCTGCTGGCCGGCCCTATCTGCGGGTGCAGCTGGACCGCCTCTTGAAATCCGCCATGTTTACGCCAGCGGCCCATAGCTCGGCCCTTTATTTTCCGCCGCTTGATATGGGCTTTTTGTTGCGCGCCTCCCGCGCCTGGGAGCGGGCAGGCGAATATATGTGGTCGGCCCTGGCCGGGGTGACCCTTGTGGAAGCGGTCAAGGAAATTGCGATCCCCGCTGGCGGCACCAAGGCGGATGTATTGCAGCCAAGACTTTTGCGCCCGGCCACCACACGCCGCAGTGCCCGCAGCTTGCATCCTGTCGGTGATCGCGCGACAAGCCCGCAAGGAAGCGGTGTAATCGTGAAGCCGGGTAAGACATGACGCCTAAAGAGCAAAATCATGGCCTGTTTGACAGGGCCTGCATTATCGGCATCGGCCTGATCGGCTCCTCCCTTGCGCGCGCGCTGAAGCGAGACGGTCTGGCGCGCGAGCTGGTCGCGATCGACCAGTCAGAAACAGCGTGTGCTGAAGCCATTGATTTGGGTATCGTCACCGCCACGTCACAAGACATCAGCGCTGCTGCAGGCTGTGATCTCATCATTGTCGCAACGCCGGTGGGCGTGATGCCCGGCGTGTTACAGGCACTTGCTGATGTCGCCCATGACGGGGCCATCATTATGGATGTGGGATCGGTGAAGGGCAGTGTTGCAGACGCTGCCGCGAAGCTGCCACCAAACCTCCATGTGGTGCCGGCACACCCGATTGCGGGGACGGAAAATTCCGGCCCGGCTTCCGGTTTCGCAGAGCTTTTTGAAAATCGCTGGTGCATCCTGACCCCGCTGGCCCGGCAGGATGATGCCTATCTGGGCGCGGTCGAAAAAGTCGAAACCCTCTGGCGCAGCATCGGCTCTGATGTTGCCCGGATGGATGCAGCCCATCATGACCTTGCGCTCGCGGTTACCTCTCACCTGCCACACCTGATTGCCTACACGCTTGTGGGCGCGGCGGATGATGTGGAGAGCGTCAATGAGGCAGAGGTTGTGAAATACTCAGCTGGCGGCTTTCGGGACTTTACCCGCATTGCCGCTTCTGACCCGGTGATGTGGCGCGACGTTTTTCTGCATAACAAGGACGCCGTGCTGGAAGTGCTTGGCCGGTTTTCGGAAGAGCTGGCTGTGATGCAGCGGGCGATCCGTTGGGGGGATGCGCAAGCGCTTGAAAAGGCATTCACGCGCTCACGCGGCTTGCGCAAGGCCATTATCGACGCCGGTCAGGAATCCGCCGAGCCGAATTTTGGCCGCGACAGCAAGCCTACAAGGTCAGACACTGATCAGTAGACGCCGACCAGAGGCATCAGGGCAGGTTCAGAGCGCCAGGTCTTGGCCGACATTGCAAATTTTTTTTTGGGGGGATGTCTTGGTTAGAAACCCAGCCGGTATTCGCAAAGCGGACATTTGCGTTTCAATGTGCTCTAAAACAGTGCCCATAGAAACTAAGGATCAAGCTTCTTTATTTATCGCGATCCTCAAGAACCGGCGCGAACAAGAAGAAAGCAACAACAAACCAGTTCGCGACGAAGAGCACATTGACCAAGGCAGACACGTTCGTGCCAGGTCCTTGCAACCATTCAATTACAGCCGCAGATGCCGCGCTCTGCTCTGGGAGAGCCTGAATAGCTTCCCTGACAGAAACATAGGCGGCCTGCTCCCAATAATATAAGCCAAGTAGTGCCACATAGCCGGCTGAATATAATAATAGGATACCCAACTTTAGTAAAATTCCTGCGCGGTTAAGAAACAGGAACACTCCAGCAATTAGCGCGAATTGCACGGCAATGATCTGAGTTGAAAGAAAACCCAAATTCGCTCGCGACATAGCCGCTAGTTCCAAGAGATCTGCTTCTGTCATCGCGCCCTGCTCCTATTAGCCATCGTTCTCCTTAGCATGGATCGCTGACTTCCGCGAAGAGGGCGAAACAGTCGTTCAAGTTAGGCAATCGAATGACAGCGATGACCCACTCCCGGCCCGGCTGATTGCGTATGCGCGCCTGGGGTCATCCTGGGGTCATCCTGGGGTCAGGCCATGGCGGTGATCTCGTTTAACAGGTCGGCTGTTGTGGCGGGCATTTTGCGCGCGGCTTTTGCCTGACGGCGGCGCTCGGCCCGGCTGAGATTTTTTTTCGGGGTGAGGCCGGGCAAGGCGTCATCGCGCGCCGCGGCGGCTGGCTGTGGTGAGGCGGATTGCAGCGGTTTTGCCCCTGTAACGGGCATGGCTGCCTCTATTATCTCATTGCCGGGCGTGGTGGTCCGGTCAGATTTTTTTGTGGGTGATGTGGCAGTGGTGTGCACTTTGTCGCTGGTGTCTGTGTCTTTTGCCTCTGCCGTGTTTGTTGCATCTGCGTCATCCGTTGGGGCGGGTGTACAGGTTCGCTGGTTGTACACGGCCATCGCCTCGGCAATGGTGACTTTCAACCCCATGTCTTTTTTCAGGGCTTCGAGTTTCTCGTAAGAGCGGATCTGGCAGGCCACGAGGCGGACCTGATCCTGCATCAGGCGCACGCGCTTTTCCTGTGGATTGAACAGGCTGCGCTGATCGGCGATCTGCAGGGTCAGGCTGTCGAGGGCTGTCTGCAGGTTGGTGATGCGGGACTGGGGCGTGAGCAGAAGGTCCCGGCCGTGGCTGAGTGGGGCTGATGCGGTTGTTGATGCAGTCATTCGGGGTCTCCTTTTTTTTGAGGCGCGAAATGTGCCGGGAGACCCAGACTAAAGGCTGACAAAGGGGGGCCCATAGATTTTAATGTTTACGATGACAACATGGGGGCTGAAGGGGGGTAAGCGGCTGAAATGGGGGCTGGCATGAGGCTGAACGGGCGCCATCGCGCACAAGCGACCAGCGCTTGCCTGCCAGCCCCCGAATTTCACAACCGGCGGGTATTCGCCAATGACAGTCGGCCGTTGGTGTTCCGAAAGTTCTAAGTGTGATCCCGTTTTCAGACTTTCGTCACTACGCGATCCACTTCACATGGCGTTAACCTAAAATCCCGAAACCGGCAACGAAAAGCAAAAACCGGTGAGCGCCGCCTCTTCAAATGACACCGCTATCCAACAAGACCACTTCTGAGCGTTTCAGAGATGCCGGTCAGACTAAACCTCCTGAGCAGAACAATGGGCGTGATCGAGACGATGAGAATGAGCGTTAAAATCTGAGAAGTGCGCAAGAGAGCACAAGAATTTGCAGGTTTAGCGTCACTCGATCTCTGAAGGCTAGACGTAACACGCTTATGTGTCCTACGATCTGGGTTGGGGTCGTATCGTGGGGTTAGGGATGGAATTTAATCAAGCTGAGATCATGGGCTATCTGCAACTTGCCCTTTCGGTCATTTTAGCAGGCTTCGGCGTTTGGGTGCTAAAATGTCTTTCACCTTTGAATGATGATCTCGCCGAGCTGGAAGAAAATTGGGTAACAAAACAGGCGAACGAAAAATCAAAAATTAATAAGGGTAAGGATCTACTGAAAATAAGGATCACAAAATCTACGACACCGGAGTCTCTTATCAAGAAAGCGAATGAGTATATTGAGTTTATAGACGATATGAATGCGAAAATGTCCTTGTACGGTGCTTGGTTGATACTAAAGATGGTATTTTTTGTGTTGTTGGGCGTCCTTATCCTTTCATCTGCATATGCCTTATTCATTACCTGGGTAGATGGCATTGTAGATCTCGCAGAGATCAATCTTCTAGAGACAATTCTGACTATCCATCAAAATTCTGTGACATCACTGTTGCTTATGCCCGAGAAAGAACTAGTCGGTGTTCTAGATTCGCATTTGACCTATGTGCCGACTGTTCTTTTGTCATGGATTGCACCAATTGACTTGATCGCAATGGTGATATTCATCTTCAAGGCTGTGGTATTTATCTTTGGCGGTAAGCGTTGGCAGAAGACCAAGTCGAAGCTTCAGCTTGTTAAAAAAATAGATGAAGCAGAACTATCAGACTTCATTAAGCGCAAAAATAACGACAAAGCCGATAAGAAAAAAACGCCGGATGATTGGTGGTATGAGGAATGGTTATCTGTGGAGGAGATGCCAAACGTCGCAGCGTTACGACGGATTGAATAGCTGTAGTAGTCGCGATTTGATCTGACATATTTCCGTATCCAAGAGTATTTAAACAGCTCAGAGGGTGATATGCCCCGGCTCACCACGTGCCGTTTTCTCCGCAGATTAAAAAGCGCGAACATTCGCTATCGGAAGAAAAAGTGTCGGCCATCGGCAGAATGGGTATGGGCGTGTTGGACAAGCTGTATTTGCTGTTTGATGAGGTGTTCTGGGATCAGGACTTAACAACACCGGAAAATGACCTGCCACGCGGGCAGTTCAACTACTGGATTAACTTCCATGAGTATTTAGGTGTTCCGATTATCGCGGCCTTTAATGCTGCAACGCCGGCGCTTGATCTGAGCCACGAAAGTGACGATGAGCTCGTCTCCCGTGCCCCCACAGCCCTAAATGCAGCATATCCTCAATAACTAACGCCAAATTGACCACTCTTGAGCATGCGTGTTCTCGACTCGCTAGAAACATAACGAGTGTCCGTTTTAGGGCTGTGCGTTCAATGGGTCGTCGCAACACATACGATAAATTCGATATGTGGAGCGACAGTGATGAGGAAGAAATACGTACGGGTTGGCTTTACACCGGCTCAAAAGGCAGAGCTGTGGGAGCGATGGCGACGCGGCGAACAAATGAAGTCGATCGGGCGAGAGTTCGGAAAACCATCTTCGAGCATTTTCAAACATATTCGTTCGACGGGTGGGTATACTCCGGTTGAACGTCGCCGCGCGCCCGGCTGTTTGAGTTTGGCTGAGCGTGAAGAGATTTCTCGAGGACTTATGGTGGACCGATCCATCCGATCGATTGCACGCGCTTTGGGGCGTGCTGCTTCAACCATCAGCCGGGAGATCAAGCGCAATGGTGGCGCCAGGCGTTACCGCGCGGTCAAAGCAGATAAGCGCGCCTGGAAGCAGGCCCTACGTCCGAAGCCTTGCAAGCTGGCCATGCATGATGAGTTGCGGCAAGTTGTAGTTTGCAAGCTTCAGCGCCATTGGTCACCACAGCAGATCGCCGGCTGGTTAGCGCGGGCGCACCCAAGGCAAGAGGCGATGAACGTGTCTCATGAAACGATCTATCGAAGCCTATACGTACAGGCGCGCGGTGTGCTGAAGAAAGAGCTCGTGCAGTATTTACGAACGTGTCGCCAGTTACGCGGTTCAAGACATGCGCTTAAAGGCAAAGACCCACGCGGACAGATCAAGGATGCGGTCTCGATCAGCGAACGACCTGCTTCGGTGGAGGATCGCGCCGTCCCCGGTCACTGGGAAGGTGACCTGATTTGTGGTCCCAAGCATAGCTTCATCGTGACCCTGGTTGAGCGTCACTCGCGCTATGTGATGCTTGCAAAGGTAGCCAACCGGCGCACTGAAACCGTCGTCGATGCGTTGATCGAACATGCCAACAGAATCCCAGACGAACTCTATAAATCCCTTACCTGGGATCGAGGCCATGAACTGGCAGAGCATAAGCGCTTCACTGTTGAAACGGATATCGAAGTCTATTTCTGCGATCCGCAAAGTCCATGGCAGCGCGGCACGAACGAAAACACCAATCGGCTATTGCGCCAATATCTCCCCAAGGGAACGGATCTGTCAGTGCACTCCCAGGAGCAGTTGGACGCGATCGCCAGAGAACTAAATGAGCGCCCAAGAAAAACACTGGACTATGAGACCCCAGCTGAGCGATTAAATACCTGTGTTGCGATGACCGGTTGAATCGGCAGGCGCTTTTAAGTCGCTCGAAAAGACGGGTTGACCGGCAATTTGGGGCCAGGGACAGTCACTAGACCTCGACTTGAGCCCCTGCAAATTTTGCCATTCCGTAGACTTCGCGACACAACAGGCGTAAACTCGCGTCAGAGGAGATGAGCGGCCTATTCAGGCCCGTATCGCGGGAGGTATCAGAAATGAAAGTTACCCTGAACGTCAATAATCAGGACAGGACAGTTGATGTCGATCCCGATACGCCCCTGTTGTGGGTGTTGCGCGATGATATGCGCCTGACCGGCACCAAGTTTGGCTGCGGCATTGCCCAGTGTGGTGCCTGCACGGTGCATGTCAATGGCCGGCCACGGCGCGCCTGTGTGACGCCGATTGCCGCGCTGGAGGGGGCCGCGGTCACCACGGTTGAAGGCCTCGATGGGGCAGAAGCCGACGCGGTGAAAGAGGCCTGGGCCGCGTTTGATACCCCGCAATGCGGATATTGCCAGTCAGGCCAGATCATGACGGCGACGGCCTTGCTCGCGGTGAACCCGTCACCCAGTGACAAGGATATTGATGACTCATTTGCCGGGAATATTTGCCGCTGCGCGACATATGTCCGTATCCGGAAGGCTGTGAAGGCCGCCGGCGAAAAGCTGGAGGGCTAGATCATGTCACCACTGGATACAGTTGCGCCATCGCGCCGTACTTTCCTCACGGGTGCAGGTGCCCTGATGATCGGGCTGACCTTGCCCATGAAAACAAGGGCGCAGGATGCCGCATTATCGGCAACGCACGCCTATAATGCTTTTGTCCGGGTCGGGGCAGACAATCTCGTCACGGTGATTGTCAAACATATTGAATTTGGCCAGGGTCCATGGACAGGTCTCGCCACGCTTGTGGCAGATGA
Organism: Parvularcula sp. IMCC14364; assembly: GCF_030758415.1. Classification (NCBI taxonomy): domain Bacteria; kingdom Pseudomonadati; phylum Pseudomonadota; class Alphaproteobacteria; order Parvularculales; family Parvularculaceae; genus Parvularcula; species Parvularcula sp. IMCC14364. Next base: position 410,308 of record NZ_CP132334.1, read on the forward strand.
GATGGATGCTGACTGGGTCCAGATCCGCGCTGAACATGCCCCCGCAGATAATGATCTCTATACGAATAAAGTAAGCGGCGGCATGCAGATCACTGGCGGCTCTACGGCCATGGCTGATTCCTTCCTCTTGATGCGCAAGGCTGGCGCTGCTGCCAGGGCTATGCTTGTCTCTGCCGCAGCAGAGGCATGGGGCGTTGAGGCAGCTGATATCCGCGTCGAGAAAGGCATCATTGCGCATCCGAGCAGTGGCCAGAGCGCAACATTCGGCACCTTTGCCGAACGTGCCGCCGGGTTTGATGTGCCGCAGGAGCCGACACTGAAAACGCCTGACCAGTTTGTCTATATCGGCAAAAATGTGCCCAAACTGGACACGGCCAGCAAGTCAAATGGCGACGCCATATTCACCCTTGATGTGTACAAGGATGATATGCTGACGGTGGTGCTGGAGCACCCGTCAGTCTTTGGGGCAAAGGTGGGCTCAGTTGATGATGCGAAGGCGAGGGTCGTCTCTGGCGTTGCGGACGTCAAGCAGCTCAGCACCGGCGTTGCTGTTTATGGCGAGAACACATTTGCCGCGCTGAAAGGGCGCAAGCTGCTCGATGTGTCCTGGGATACAAGCGAGGCAGAAACAAGAACGTCCGACGAAATCATGGCCGAGCGTGTTGCCGCTGTGAAACGGCGCGGCGCTGTTGCAGGTGAAACAGGCGATGTCGATCAGGCACTTGCCTCTGCCGCTACGACGCTGGAGGCGGACTATGAGTTCCCCTATCTCGTTCATGCCCCGATGGAGCCGCTGGATGCTGTTATCGCACGCCGCGATGATGGTGGCATTGATGTCTGGATGGGTAGCCAGGCACCCGGGTTTGATCAGCAGGCTGTTGCCGCTGTAACGGGTGTTGAACAGGCGCAGGTCCATGTTCATACCATGCTGGCTGGCGGCAGTTTCGGCCGGCGTGCCCAGCCCATGTCGCAATTTGCGGCTGAAGCCGCAGAGGTTTTCATGGCCGCTGGGGGCGAGCAGCCGGTCAAGCTGATGTGGACACGCGAGGATGATATTCAGGGTGGGTTCTATCGACCTGTCACAGCGCACCGGATGCGTGGGGGGCTTGATGCTGACGGCAATATCGTGGCCTGGGATCATGTTATGGCCGGGCAGTCATTCCTGTATAATACGCCTTTTGAGAGCATGATGATCCAGAATGGTGTGGATGCCGGGCTGGTCGAGGGCGGCAGTGCCATTCCGTATGCTGTACCGAATTTCAATGCTTCCTGCCATATCCTGAACTGTCCGGTCACGACTTTATGGTGGCGCTCGGTCGGCCATACGCATACGGGATACACGGTTGAAACATTCATTGACGAACTGCTGGAAAAAGGTGGCCGGGATGTTGTCGAGGGGCGTCTTGCCCTGATGGGCGATCATCAGCGCCTTGCGGCGACGCTACGCCGGGTTGCCGAAATGGCGGATTGGGGACGCAGCCTGCCCGAAGGTCATGCGCTGGGGGTGGCTAGTGTTGAATCATTCCGCTCATACGTTTCGGAAATTGCTGAGGTTTCCATTGAGGATGGTGTGCCGCGTGTCCATAAAGTCTGGTGCGCGGTTGACTGCGGTATTGCGGTTAATCCGGAAATTATCAAAGCGCAGATGGAAGGTGGCATCGGGTATGGTTTGGGTGCGGTGCTTTTCAATGAGCTTGAATTGGGGGAGGGCGGCAAGGTGATGCAGTCCAACTTCCATGATTATCGCTCTCTGCGCATTGCCGAGATGCCGGATGTGGAAACATCAATCATCACCTCTGATGCAGCCCCGACAGGCGTCGGTGAGCCTGGCACGCCGCCAATCGGCCCGGCTGTCGCCAACGCAGTGCGGCAGTTAACGGGACAGCCTGTGCGCAAACTGCCGATGATCAAGAGCCTAAAGGCCTAGGAGCGACAAGATGATAAAAAATGTCATGACAAAAATGATTACATCCATGGTCGCGGTCGGCCTTTTGCTCGGCGCCTGTGCGGAGAAGGGGGCAGAAGAGGCGGCGACGGACAGTCACTCGGGCGCCCATGAAAATACAGCCTATACAGATGTAACAGAGGTGAAGGGATTGAAAACACCTGCCTCTTTTGCAGCCATCACAGACGATAATGCGCGTGCAGCAGCCCTGTTTGAGGAAATGTCGAAGGTGCTTCTGCACCCAAGATGCTCAAACTGTCATCCACGCTATGGCGGCCCGACACAGGGCGACAATATGGAGCCGCATGAACCGCCGGTGATACGCGGTGCCGGCCTCGGCGCAGAAGCGATGGGCTGCGATACCTGTCACGGCAAAGAAAATGTCGCCTTTGCCAGCATGGAAGGCTCAATACCCGGTGCAGAGCCCTGGTTGCTGGCGCCTGAAAGCATGGGCTGGGCTGGTGCCAGCCCAGCTGAGCTTTGTGTGCAGATCAAGGATGAAAGCCTGAATGGCGGACGCACGCTTGAAGATCTCGTTGAGCACAACACGCAGGACCATCTGGTGAACTGGGCCTGGAACCCGGGAGAGGGCCGCAGCCCGGCACCCGGAGAGCAGGCACTGTTCGGTGCCTTGACCTCTGCCTGGGTTGACGCCGGGGCGCATTGTCCGGCCTAGGAAAGGCCTCTTGAAGGCAGCCTTTATTCCAGCGGCTCAAGGCGCGCGATGGTGATGCCGCCCAGCGGTGTCCTAACGCGGGCACGACCATCCTTCAACTGAAGAGGCACGCGCATTTCTTCGCCCATGGCAGAAGAGATCATGCTCAGTGTCCCATCAACATCTCTGGCATTATCCGCTGACAGAAGATCATAATTGACAAGCAAAGAGAGCAGCCCGGCATGGTCGGCAATGCTGGCTGTCAGGTCACCCGCTGGATAGCTGTCTGAATCGACGCTCAGGTTGCCGGTCAGGGCAACTTTGGAGGCAGGCATCGTCTCGTCGCCACTGCCAACAACCATCCGGGCGCTGCTAATGAGCACTTCACCGCCAGCGCGCTGCCAGTTCAGATAAGTACTGCGCCCCCCGACCGCGTCCATCAATTCAGGCAGGCGTGCAGCATCAATGCTGGCATCCGCCAGCGTGATCCGTATACCACGTTCAGGTGTTTCTCCATCAAGGAAAATTGCTTCTGCCAAGAGGGCGAACTGGCCGATATCCTGTTGGCGGCCTGTTTCTTCATCATCTCGCAGATAGGTATTGGCACGCAGCGAGCCGATGGAAATCCGGTTGAAACTTGTTGCCGATGTGCCGCCCTCAGGGGCAGCGATAACATTATGCAGTTCAACCGCATTGGCCGTTTCGGACAGGCTGGCTTTCATGACATCTGCATTGATCCGCCAGATTTCCGTGCCCTGATCTGCCATGACACGCACCTGCTGCTCCCCGTATGGCATCAGGATCAATCGGGTGGGATTGTAGGGGATTGTGTCCACGTAAAGCCGCTCTGCCTGCCACTCCCAGCCATCCTCCGGGTTGCCATAGACCGGCGCCATGAGTTTGCCGCGCAGCAGGAACGGATATCCTTCAACGCTGATTTTCCCGTGCTCAACCACAAAACCGCTTTGCCGCTGATCATCTATCCAGTTGTTAAGTTCCTCGCGCATGATGTTCGCCCCCATCATCCAGATGACTGTATAGATCGCGAAGATGACGCCGCCAGCGCCCAGCGGTCCATATAGCAGCCAGCGATTGGCGCGTTTTCCTGATGATTGCGGGCTTGAGGCTGTCTGGCTCACGAGAAATTCTCCGGATTTTTCAGGGATCAGTTTAGGGCAGCAGTCTGCCTGTTGCAGCCGCTATTTGCAGGATAAATCAGGTTTAATGACGGACCCTGTCCGGTTTTTCCCGGGATGGGCGTTTCGCAGGCGCTGGTGTCGGCAATATCTCATCATCATCGTCTTCTTCGTCTGCAGGGGCATCGAAGCCGGAAAGTTCCAGGGAGTGCCGTTCGATCACTTCCTGTATCTCCGCCATGAATCCCTTGCGGCTGAGGCCCGTGGGCACAGGGGGCAGAAAACTGACCGTGATGGTGCCTGGATGGCGGATCAGCCCCGGTTGCTTCCAGTATAATCCTGAATTATGGGCGACAGGATGGCAGGGCAGGCCAAGCCGGGCATAAATCCCGGCGACTCCCGGGTGATAGGTGCCGGTCGTGCCCGGTTGCATCCGCGTGCCTTCCGGAAAGATCAGGACCTGATAGCCGTCAGCGGTTTCTTTCTGGGCCCGCTCGATGATGCTGCGCATGGCGTTGATGCCTGACTTGCGATCAATGGGGATGAAGCCGCAGGCCTTTAGCCACCAGCCAAACATCGGGATCATCAGCAGTTCCTTTTTCAGGATAAAGCACGGCTTTGGCAGAATCAGGGTCAGGGCCATGGTTTCCCAGAAGGATTGATGTTTTGCAGCAATCAGCGCCCCGCTGGTCGGCATGTTTTGCGGGTTTTCGATCCGGTGATCGACGCCGCAAAAAATGCGTGCGCCAAAAAGCACAGTGCGACACCAGAACTTGCCGAGCGCCAGCGCCCAGTCACGCCGCGCAAGCGTAACGAAAGCAAGTGTGCCAATCACGGCTGTCACCAGAACAAGCCAGACCCTGAGCAGGAGAGAGCGAAGGAGAATCAACATCTAAGGGGAGATAGCCTGTCAGGACAAAGGCAGCAACTGCCCGAGGCGCACCGCCAGAAATTTCATATATTCCGTCATGAGAACACGCCAGGCTTCCGATGATGTCAGCCAGCCTTCTGCAGGGGCGGATTTGGAAGCGACAGGCCAGACGACCACATTCAGCTCAGGCATAATGGCGTGAATTTCTGCCCTGGCGCGGGGAACATGATAATCCGTGGTGACAAGAATGGCCGTGTTGAAACCCTCAGCCTGAACCCAGTCACGGGTTTCTATCGCATTTCCTTTGGTGGTCAGTGCCCGTTTGCCAATATCGATACAACAGTCGAACAGAAGGTCTGAGCCGGTGAACTGCGCCGCCAGCTCTTCTTTTCTGGTATCCGGGTGCACCCCGGAAATGAGGACTTTCCGGCCACGCCGTTCTGCCAGCAGATCAACGGCCGCCCCGATGCGTCGCCCGCCGCCGCCTGTCAGGGCGATAATGCCCGTCTGTTCATTCTGCAAAGCCAGAAGATGAACGGCGACAGCCGGATCACCTTCACGCGGCAGGGTTGCAACAAAGACGAAAAACCCGCCCAGCCAGAGCAGGAAAACGAATGTCACCAGTCGCAGCAGTTTCTGCATTCAACCCCTACCGTTACGCCGCCTCCATGGGCTTCCCGGAAAGGGTGGCCCAGAGCACTGCAGATATTACCTCACTTGGCGTGAGACGCAAATGTGCCTGTCGCATAGGTTAACATGTCCCGATGTGGCATCTGGCGCAGGATATTCGAGAAATTCACACGCGCAGCGGCCAGAAGGCGCGTTATTTCTGCCTTTTCTCGAAAGCGGCCATCTGTTCGGGCGTGGCTTCAGTCTGATATTGGGCTTTCCAGTCCTGATAGGGCATCCCGTAAATGCGCGCGCGGGCAGCATCATCAGAGACGTTGATCCCCGCCTCATCGGCCGCTTTCTTGTACCATTTGCCAAGGCAGTTACGGCAGAAATCGGCCAGGATCATCAGATCGATATTCTGTACATCCTTGCGGTTGTCCAGGTGGGCCAGAAGCTGCCGGAAGGCTGCGGCATCCAGCTTGTCCTGTTCATCGGGCGTCAGGTCGGTCATGGGGGGGCTCCGGTAATGTGCTTTGAATGAAACCAGATCAGAAGCGCTTTGCAAGCGTTTGCAGCACAGTTGTTCTCGCGGTCCAGGCAGCCACAAGACAGGTCACAAGAGGGACGCTGAGCAAGTAGAAGAACAGACCGCCACCGCCGGAAAGGTCCGGCAGGAAATAGCCCGCATCAATGCGCGCGCCAAAGGCCAGCACGAGCACAAAAATACACGCGGCGGCAAGTATAACGCCTGCCATAGCCCCGCGCAGGCCCAGCACCAGAAAACGCCGCTGCACTTCCAGTGCGATATATCTGTCCGTGGCCCCCACCAGATGCAGGACATCAACAATTTCCTTGTTGGCCGCCAGCCCGGCTTTGGTGGCAAAAATAATCACGACACAAACGGCCCCCATGATGAGGGCAAAGACGCCAAAGGCAAATATCTGCACTGTCCGGGCAGAAGCGGCCAGCGAGTCATTCCAGGTCGAGTGATCGTCAATCGCAGCGCCGGGGGCGGCAACAGCCAGATCATCAGCAAGCCCATCAAGGTTTTGACGCAAGGCAGGGGTTACTTCCATCTCAATAAGGCCGGGCACCGGCAGGCTCGCGGGCAGGTTGCTTGTGCCCAGCCATGGCTGGAGCAGCTCTACGGTTTCTTCCCGCGACAGGGCCCGTGCTGCCACAACCCCATCCGTATCGCGCAAAAATTCCATCGCCTTGCCGGTATCAGAGGCGATCGTGATGGCGTCCTGACCCTTGATCTGTACGGTAACAGATCCGCGCAGGTCCGAGGTCCAGTCATCCGCCGCTTCACTGACAGCGAAAAAACCGGCCAGCGCCAGGCTGGCGAGAAAACAGATCACCATGATGACGGCCACCAGTGGCGTTCCGGCGGCACCTGCCTCCGGCAGCAAGGGCGCCCGTTTCAGCCATGGCAGCAATTTCTCTGACGGCATGAGCGTTGTGCCGGTATCCGTTGTATCTTCCATCGCCATTATGAAGCCTGCCCCTGCAGGGAGATGGTCCCGTTTTGGTCATCTGCGGTTTCCGTGAGTTGCGCGCCCGCCCCGGACTGATTCTCTTTAAGGGGGCCATGCAACGTCAGACGGCCCTCTTTCAGTCTGAGCACGCTTTTGCGCATCCGCCGCACCAGCGCGAGATCGTGGGTGGCAACGATCACTGTCGTGCCAAGTTTGTTCAATTCAATGAGCAGACGCATGATCCGTTCGCCCATGATCGGGTCAACATTGCCGGTGGGCTCGTCCGCCAGGATCAGGTCAGGTTTGGATACGAGAGCGCGGGCGAGGGCCACGCGCTGTTTTTCACCACCGGAAAGTGTTTGTGGCAGGGCGTCCATCTTGGTGCCCAGTCCCACCCAGGTTAACAATTCGGTTACGTCTTGCCCGTACTCCTTTTGGTTAACACCTGCGACCCGCATGGGCAGCGCAGCATTCTCATAGGCCGTGAGATGATCGAGCAGACGGAATTCCTGAAACACCACACCGATGCGACGGCGCATATGCGGCAGATCGTCTCGTGGCACCGTGCCGACATCAGTGCCGAACAGTTCCAGTGCGCCGCTGGTCGGCTTGTGCGCGAGATACATCATCTTGAGGAGCGAGGTCTTGCCAGCGCCGGACGGTCCCGTGAGGAAACGGAAGTCACCATCCCGAATGATGAGATTCAGATCTTTCAGAATGTCCAGATGCCCGTCATAGGACAGGCAGGCATTCTTGAATTGGACGATTGGCTCTACCATCACTCTCAAACCGGCTTTTTACACGCCGCATACAACCCTGATTCTGGGCGAGGGCAGAGAACATGCTGCTGATCTGCCCATCTTGTTCTACACATTATGAAGTTGCGCCTGACAGGATTCCGTCTGATGGCCGGTCTGTCAAATGTGCTTCCTGTGATCATGTCTGGAATGCGGGCGCTGCGCCGCAGGCTGCATCGGCATCTTCAGGACCGCGCAATGGTTCTGAGTCCCATGTGACAGGCAGAACCCCCTTTTCCCGCCCGCTCAGCACGGCACGCGGCGGCGCTGCACTGGCGGCCCTTTTTGATCATCACGATCTTGCCGAAGAAGAGCAGATCATTGAAGGAAAATGTGAGCCTGTATCGAATGTCCGGGCGCTGGTGACCATTGACCAGCAACTGGAAGAGGCGCTCGGCTCTGGCCAGATAGCGCGCCTGATAGAGCAGCAAAAATCCGGCGAAGCTGTAGCTTCCCCGTTTCACGATGAGCTTTCTGCCCTGAAACAGGAGAACCCGGCGCTTGAGTCCCTGTTGCAAAACAGTCAGCAGGCGTCTTTCCGGCCTGATCAGGGGGGGGGGCATCAGCGTGGGCCGCTTTCCGGTGCCGCGGCAGGTCTGGTTGCTGTCATCAGCAGAATAGGGGTGCTCTTCGACACGCATATTGCAGAGCGCTTTTTTGATCGGGCCGGCCCTGTTGGCAAGGTTGTGACGCCCGGCGACCTGAAGGTATCTGAATGGCGCCACCAACAGCGCCGCAAAGCCCTGAACAAACTCACGCCGCTGCGGCTGCTGGGCTGGACCCTGTGGGCGAATGCTTGTGTTGCGCTGGGGGCAGGCCCCGTGGTCTGGCGCGATAATATTATGACCATCTGGCCTGAAACGACGGGCTTTTACGCCGCTGCCGGTCTGGCAGACGGGATTGACCCGGTTGCGGTGGTCAATACAGATTTTCGCTACGCTCTGTCAGATCAGGGCGCTGTGATCGAATTGACAGGGTCACTGCAACACCAGGGGGACACACCCTTGAGAACACCGCTGATTCGCGCGGAAGCTCGCGGCGAGGGCGGAGAAGTGCTCACAACCTGGGTCTTCCGGCCTTCCGGCCCGCGTCAGATGCTGCCCCAGATGGAGGTGCCATTCATGACGCGCAGTCTTGCGCCGGAAGGCACGGCCCGGATTGCTGTCAGTATTGTGTCTGAAAAAGACCGTGTGCTGATTGAGCAGGCAACTGGCGCACAGGTATTGCAGGAAGGGGAGGATGGACAATCGTTCTATCTTCAGCGTACCACATCAGGCTGGAACAGCACTGACGAGGTATCCGCGCCTGCGCCGCGCCAGCAGGAGCGATGAAGGGCCCATGAAGACACTCTATTCAGAAGCTGATATTGCACGTCGCATCACGGCACTGGGTGAAGAAATCGCCGGGCATTATCAGGGCGCGTTTACGCTGGCCCCGATTCTCACAGGTGGATTTGTTCTGGGGGCTGATCTTGCCAGAGCAGTATACAGGGCAGGCGGCGATGCCAAGATCGATTTTCTTCAGCTTGCCAGCTATGGCACTGCCCAGACTTCTTCGGGCGTGGTCAAACTGATCAAGGATTTCAACCGCCCGGTGGAAGGCGAGCGGATATTGCTGGTTGATGATGTGCTGGATTCGGGCCGCAGTCTGTATTTTGCCAGCAAGATGCTGGAAGATCGGGGCGCTGCTGATGTCAAGATCTGCGTCGCTGTGGACAAGAAGTCGAAACGTGCCGAGCAGGTCACAGCCGACTTCGTGGCGTTCGAGACCGACGCAGACGCCTTTCTGGTCGGGTACGGCATGGACAACGCGGAATTCAAGCGCGGCCTGCCGGATATTTGTCTGGTGGAATAAACCGCTCCGCTGACATCGCGGTGAGGGTTACCTCACCGCCTGCCACAGAGTTCAGCCTTAAAGCGCGCTCAGCAACTCATCGTTGAAGCTGGAAAGATAGTCGAAGGTGACAACGTCATTATTCACTGCAAAGCTTTCGCAGGCCATATTGGCAGAGTCCTTGAACTCCTGATAGTTGCCATACTGGGCTGCATTGCCAAAATGCCATGTCATGTCAGTCGTCAGAATTGACAGATCGTCGTCACTACCACTGAATTTACTGCGATATGCTGTAAACATGGTCTGTGCGTGTTCTTCGATCACTTCGCTATACGCTGTTTTCTGCTCGCTGAACTCCGCCATGGCTTTGAGGTCAGCCGCGTAGAAAGCGGTGCAGAGCGGTACAGCCTGAGACTTACCGGACTCTGTGAACGCATAGATACATTCGCCGTTATTCGCCACTGGCCACGCTTCATGCTCATAGTCATCAGCGGCAGCGGCACCAACCAGCGCAACCGATACAGCTGCAAAACTTGTGAAAACTTTCAACATACTAAACCTCCGCAAGGAACTAAGTGTCCCCATCATGCAGCCAGTACATTATCCGATTTTCCGGGGCGCTCAACCCTGCAAAATAACCTCTTTTCAGCCACATTTCGCTGAATGACAGGCAAAACAAGGATTTAGGTGGTTAATATGCCCGCAAAAAAAATCCAAAAAAAAGCCCGGCCCCGAGTAGACCCCGTGAGCCGGGCTGGATCAGATACTTCAGATCAGGAATCAGAAGTCATTACGCCAGAAAACGAGCAATGAGGTGTTGCCATACGATGCTTCGATCGTGTCGCTACCACTTGTAAATTCGACATCTTCGGTCGCAAAATAGCTTACCTCAGCGCCGATGACCGCTTGGGGTAACAATCCCCCAGTACAGGGTAAAAAACAACAGCCGGTGAGAGGCTCATTTTCCGGTGCTGCTTGTCGCGGCGGTTATTCTCAGGCTATCGTCAGCCCCAGCGGGCATGAAGCTCGATGGGGGTGGTATGATGCGCTATTTTTATGGTTTTATCGGTGTGCTGTTTTTACTGGTTGCCAGTCTTTATGTCGCCCACATCACCTCTCCCGATCCAACGCATAACCCGGCAAGTCTTGAGGACGAACCTCTGGAAGCCGGATTGGCCCCGATTGATCAGGCGATCACGCTTGCCCAGTATGAGACAGAAGCAGGCGCCATCGGCACACTTCTGGTGACTGATTTCGACGGGCAGAGTGTGAGGGGGATCGCTTTGACCGCGCTGGGCGCGCCGCTAACTACAGATCCTTTTGAAGCATTTGCGGCTGTTGATCTGGAAAATCTCTCTCTCCCAGCCTCCGGCGTGTTTGAGATGACGGTGCTGTCAATCAATGATGTTCTGCCATCAGGCCCGCGCGGCAACAGACATATTGGTATCGGCACGAATTTTCCGGAACACGCAGAAGAATCCTCCAGTGACGGTGTTTTCAACTTTCCGAAATTCGGGGCCGCCACGCCAGCAAGAACGCGCGTCAGTGCGCCAGCCGACGGTCTTTTGGATTATGAAGTGGAGCTGTGTGTGCGTTTTGACCGGCCGATCAGGTCGCTGGCGGATTTTGATGCGGCAGTGAAGGGATTGTTTCTGTGTGCGGACTTTACGGATCGGATTGCCCTTGTGCAATTGGCAGATCCCGACAATCTCGATTCCGGCTATGGATTCAGCGATGCGAAAAGCGGGGAAGGGTTCTTCCCCACAGGCCCTTTCCTGGTGATCCCGAAAGACCTGGCAGCGTTCGTGAAAGAAACCCGCATGACCACGACATATAATGGCGCGCCGCGCCAGGTAATGGCGCGCCGCGCCAGGATGCGCGCGGTGGCGAGATGACGCTTGATTTCCGGCAACTGACGGAGAAAGTGCTCGCTGATATGTCGGAAGAGCGATTTTATTATCAGGGTGAGTTCTACAGACTGGCCCCCAAGGGCCGCATCGACGCTGATATGGCGTTGTTCTCCGGCACTGGCGAGGGCGTGATTTTCACGGCGCCCGCCCGTCATGATTACACTGATATTATCCTCGGTTATCTCAAGCAGGGGGGGCCCTTTGGTGAGGCTGATCTCGACAGTTTCGGCAAGGAGAAATTTATCGAGAACGAACTGGCAGGCGGTCACTTCCTGCAACCGGGTGATACAGTGACATACCGGGCTTCAGGTCTTGGCGAGATTGTCGTTGGTGTAACAGATTAGGCTCAAAACCCAATCAGCGTGACCGGGATTGGCCCTTTCTTGCCGTAACGGCTCATCAAGTGAATGTCCGATTTCTGTTTGCAACGAGACTTAGCCAAGGCTCAGCGCCTTTTTGTCACTATATTTTCGAAGGGTCTTCCAGAATTGTCGATCCGGAAACGAGATGCTATGGTCTGCTTGAAGAGCGTGGGGCGAATCAATGGCGGGGAATAACACAGCTTCTACAGCGGCAGGCCGCACAGCGATCATCACGGTGCATGGGACGGGGGATACCGAGCCCGGGCCGGACGGCGAGAAATGGTGGCAGCGGGGCTCGGAGTTTTCAGGCTGGCTGATTGAGGAGTTATCGGCGCGGGGCATCGAAGCGGATATTCATCCGCTGATCTGGACGGGCGCCAATAGCGCCACGGCGCGGGAGGATGCGTCCCGGGCGCTTGATAGGCAAGTGCGCAAACTCGCCAAAGAGTACGACAATGTGCATGTGATCGGCCACAGCCATGGCGGCAATGTGGCCAACGAGGCGGCGGCGATGCTGAACTGGCGCGGCGGGCGTGCGGACGTAAGGGGCCCACGGGACCGGCTGCGCTCCATCACGACCGTCGGGACGCCGTTCTTCCAGTCGGCGGTCAGCAACGCCGAACGCTTCGGCGCTTACGGCTTCGGCCTGATGGCGTTGGTGAGTGCTGCGCTCATCGCGATCCTGATTGCTGCGCCGAAATGGCTGCTTGGCTTTCTCACCGGCGAGGTCTGGTACGTCGATGAGGCGGGCGTCGAGACCTTTCAGTCTGCGTTGTCGTCCTGGCTCACCGCCGTCGGCGTCGCGGGCCTTATTGCGCTGATCTTCATTGTGCCTATTGCCTGGCGGGGCCTGATGCGGATCAGGCGCGCTGGACGGCGGCGCCCGAAAGCCGGTCTGTTCTCCATCTGGCACCCCCTGGATGAAGCGATTTCTTTCCTGCAGCGGGTGGAGACGCTCCCCATTGAGCCGTTTGCGCGGGGGTCGCTCTGGCGCGGCTCGCGGACGGGCGGGGTCCTCTGGGGCGTTCGGGCGGTCTTCGTTCTGCCTATTCTGGGCCTGATGGCGCTGGCGGCAGATTGGGGCCTGTAACGCTTTCTCGATCAGAGCCCGGCATATCCGCCCTATGGGTTCGGCCCTGCGCCATTGGAAGCGATCGCGCAGCAGATGATCCTGTTCGGCGTCGCCGGCGCGCCCGTGGTGTTCGCTGCCGTCTATCTTCTCTATCGCGCCTTCGCCTTTGTCGTCCTTGAACAGCTTGGGCGAGGGCCGCTCAACCAGGCGGTCGGCGGCGCCATGAAAGGCATCGCCTTCGGCAGGGACGGCGACCACAATCCGGGAAACGTTTCATCGCGCTCCCATCGTTTCGGCACGACGCCACTCATTCTCGACGGCGAACTCGCCGAGCGGATGACCGAAGCATCTGAAGAGGCGGCGCAACGTCTGTTCAGGAAGTACCGATCCGGGGCGTTCAACGTCGACGCTGATCAGAACGAGGTGTTGAGGAAGATCGCCGAGGACGCGATGACGTGGGACGCGTTGATCCACACGACCTATTTCGATCACCGCGAACTCGCCGAAGCCATTGCGGACCACACCACCGAGCGGCTCGAAGGGGATGAAGAAGCGGATGACAACCTGATCGCACCGGCGAAAAAGCACGAAGGCGAGACGTGGGCTGCGACCCTCGCCCGGATCTCGCGCGGCTGGGCGGTCAGCCTTGGCGGCCTTGCTGTCGGTGTGGCGGCGCTTCTGGGCGCTGTTGCCTTCCTGGCGCTCAAAGCTGTGCCGATGGCCAATAATGATCACTTAGCGGACCAACGTGGCTTCATCCCGCCGCCAGCACCCTATGTAATAGGGGAGACTTTCAATGATTGCGACGTCTGTCCGGAATTGGTCGTTCTGCCGGGCGGGACGTTCTCGATGGGCTCGCCTAGCGGCGAACCAAAACGCAATCCCAACGAAGGCCCGATCCAGCGGGTGACCGTCCAGCCTTTTGCTGCCGGGCAGTATGAGGTCACCTTTTCGGAATGGGACGCCTGCGTCGCTGACGGTGGGTGCAATGGATATTCGCCATCAGATGAAGACTGGGGCCGCAGCGACCGCCCCGTCATCTTAGTTTCATGGCGCGATGCGCAGGCTTATATCGCTTGGCTCAACAGCAAGGTCGAAGGGGCGCCCTATCGCCTGCTGATGGAGCACGAATGGGAATATGCAGCGCGAGCGGGAACCACGACGCCGTACTGGTGGGGCGAAGAGGCGAGCGATGAATTTGCAAATTATGGCTGGAAAATTGGACGAACAATGCCGGTTGGCGGCTACCCGGCCAATCCGTTCGGTCTCCACGACATGCATGGCAATGTCTATGAATGGGTTCAGGATTGTTATCGGGGCAATCCGGGGCCGTCGCCCGATGTTTCTGAAGGCGTAGGTAATACGGAGTGTCCGCGGGCGCTTCGCGGCGGCTCGTGGAGCAGCGGTCTACTGGACCTTCGCTCGGCCTATCGCTACCGGGACAACTCAGCCGCCCGGGTCGTGACACTCGGCTTCCGGATTGCCAGGACGCTTGAGCCTTAGGGCTCAACCTTACACCTTGGGTCTTTTCCCCTTTACGGCTGGAAGGCCTTCGGCCTTCCAGCCGGGGTCTGGGGGCGTTAGCCCCCAGTGATTTTTGCTTTTCGTTGCCGGTTTCGGAATTTCAGAATATCGCCATGTGAAGTGGATCGGTTGGAGACGAACGTCCGAAAACGAGATTACACCAGACCATCCGCACCACCAACCTAGCGACTGATATTGGCGAATTCCGGTCGTTCTGATTGAGTCTGGACACTGGTACTCCCCCCAACCTTACAAAAAGTTACATTGCCCCTCTGTGACAAGTGTCGCATACCTGCGACAGGAAATGAGGGTCAAATGAAGCCATCACCAACAGAATATACCCTGCTGAAAGTCCTGTGGGCGAAAGGGCAGTTGAGCGCACGGGAAATTCATGAGGCAACAGCCAGTGAACTGGACTGGTCATTTTCCTCAACCCGCAAGACCCTCGAGCGCATGGCGGAAAAGGGGCTGGTTGCCACGTCTGAAGCCCATGGGGTGAAAGTCTTTCAACCCGGTATCAGCAAGTTGAAAACAATCGCCGGCATGATGAAGGATTTCACCGCGCGCGTGTTGGAAATTGACGGCTCCCTCCCGGTGACTGCATTTTCGGACAGCAAGATTCTGTCAGCCGACGAACTCAAGGAACTGGAAGAGCTATTGAAAGAGGAGGCGGGAGAATGACGCTTCTGGTCGCTGCTATTGTCTTCACACTTGTCTGGTCAGCATTGATCTGGGGATGCGCGACGTCTGATGCGCGCAGCAACACCTCTTATGCGAACTGGCCAGCTTACTGGCGGGTGAATGCGATTGTCGCCTGCCTGCCGGCATTGGCGATATTTGCCTTCGCAGCATTACCGGCCGGCACATTGCCGGATATCTCCGGCCTTTTGTCGCTTGCAGGGGCAAACCCGGAAAAAGCACCCAAGGCGCTTGCGGCATTGCCCGCCATGGATGTGGCCGCCGTGACGGGGCAGAGCATTTTGCCGCCGATGCTGCGCAGTGTCACAATGATATATGCTCTGGGTGCAGCTTTTTTCCTGTTTCAGTTCGTCTTGGGCAAGCTGAAGACAGGGCATATCATCCGGGAAGCGACTTATGATGCCACCCGTGACCTGTGGGTGACTGATCGCCCCATGTCACCTTTCGCAGTTGGTGGTTTGCACCCGAAAGTGGTTTTTCCGGACAATCTGCTTGCGGCTCTGACACAAGATCAGATTGACATGGTGCTGCGTCATGAGCGTGCGCATATCACTCATAAAGATCCTCTCTGGGCAGATTTTTTCTATCTCCTGCAGGCCCTGTTCTGGTTCAGCCCTTTTGTCCGGGATCTGATCAAGCGCTGGCAGCTGGCGGTAGAGTTGCGCAGTGACACTGTTGCCCTTGCAGATGCTGCCCCTGAAGAACGCAAAAATTATGCGGAAAGCCTGCTGACAGCGATCCGTATTCCAGTTGAGGCTGCGCCATGCTCCGCCGCTGCCTTCTCACAAAAAAACCTGAGGAGCGAAAAAATGAGAATAAAAAATATCATAAATGGAGATTTTCACATGCAATCCACTCTAACAGGGTCGCTGCGCCTTCTGCTTGCAGCTTCCGTTCTTGGCCTAATCGGCTGTGCCAGTGCGGCAGGCGTTTCATCCGCAACAGCAGATGCCGGCCAAAAGGAAGAGGACGTCAATGTCTGGGTCCACAAGACCGGCGACCACGGTGAAGATCTGGATATCAAGAAAGAAGTCCACATCATGAAAATGGCCGATGGTGAGCGCATTGTCCTCGGTTATGAAGATCTGTCGGCAGAAGAACGTGCGCGTATTGATGAGCAACTCGCCCGTGCTGAAGAGAAGCTGGCCAAAGCCATGGCTGATATGGACATCTCCGAACTGGAAATGGAAGGCGCAGAGCAGGAAATCCGGCGCTCCGTCGAGATCAGGTTGCAGCATATCGAAAAAGATGGCGAGCGGCTGACGGAAGAAGAACGGTACGTCATCGAGAAACAAATACAAGAAGCTGCTGCTGAGATGGCCGAAGCCCGCATCGAGATTGAAATTGCTCGCGAAGAAATTCGTGAAGCCAGAGAAGAGGTGAGCGAGCAGCGTCGTGACCTCGCTGAGGAAAAATAACAGGCCTCTGAGTATAGCCCCCTTTACTTGAGGATAACCCCGAAGGGCCGGCACCATGCGTGTCGGCCTTTTTATTATTGTAGCGTCTTATTATTGCAGCGTCGGGGCTGCTTTATGCGCTTCTGCCGGTTGCGTGAGAAAGCGGCAATGTTATAAGCGCGCGAAATGTCCACCGGCGCCGCACTCATCCGCGCCTTTGAGAGAGCCCTTCTTATGAATATCCATGAATATCAGGCCAAGCAGTTGCTGAAACAATATGGCGCGCCGGTCGCCAATGGCGTCGTCGTCATGAATGCCGATGAGGCTGAGGCCAAGGCTGCCTCCATGGACGCCAATTTATACGTTGTAAAAGCACAAATTCACGCTGGCGGCCGTGGCAAGGGCAAGTTCAAGGAGCCGGAAGCCGGGGAAAAAGGCGGCGTCCGCCTTGCCAAGTCGGCCGCTGAAGCAGCCGAAGAGGCCCGCAAGATGCTTGGCTCAACGCTGGTAACCAAACAGACGGGCGATGCCGGCAAGGTCGTCAACCGCATTTATATCGAAGACGGGGCTGATATTGAGACAGAACTCTATCTGTCTGTTCTGGTCGATCGTGCGACATCCCGGGTTGCCTTCATCGCCTCCACAGAAGGTGGCATGGACATTGAGGAAGTTGCTGAAGAAACACCTGAAAAAATCCTGACCCGGAGCATTGATCCAGACGCTGGTGTCACCGATGCTGACAAGGATGAGCTGGTCAAGGCGCTAGGCCTTACGGGCGATGCCGTGCAGCAGGGCCGTGATCTGATGGGCATTCTTTATCAGGCATTTACCGAAAAAGACATGGACATGCTGGAGATCAACCCGCTGATCGTCATGACAGACGGCAATGTCCGCGTGCTCGATGCGAAAGTGAGCTTTGATTCCAATGCTGAATTCCGCCAGCCTGATCTGGAACAACTGCGCGACCCGACAGAAGAAGATCCGCTGGAAGCGCGCGCTGCAGAATTTGACCTGTCCTATGTGAACCTGGATGGCAATATCGGCTGTATGGTCAATGGCGCGGGACTTGCCATGTCCACCATGGACATCATCAAGCATTACGGGGCCGAGCCAGCCAACTTCCTCGATGTGGGCGGTGGGGCTTCGAAAGAAAACATCACGGAAGCCTTCAAGATCATTACGTCTGATGATGGCGTCAAAGGCATACTGATCAATATTTTCGGCGGCATCATGAAATGTGATGTGATCGCCGAGGGTACGCTGGCGGCCGTGAAGGAAGTTGGTCTCTCCGTGCCGCTGGTGGTGCGTCTTGAGGGCACCAATGTCGAACTCGGCAAGAAGATCATCAATGAAAGTGATCTCGATGTCATCGCTGCTGATGATCTCGATGATGCCGCCCGTAAAATTGTCGCCGCTGTGCAAGGCTAAGGAAGTTCAAACATGTCCATTCTCGTCAACAAAGACACTAAAGTCATCTGTCAGGGCCTGACCGGCAAGACAGGGACATTCCATACGGAACAAGCCATTGCCTATGGCACAAACATGGTTGGTGGCGTCGTGCCCGGCAAGGGCGGCCAGACCTGGACAGGCGGCGGCGTGGCAGACGGCAAAACCCTGCCGGTCTATAACACCGTGTCTGAAGCGCGTGAGGCGACCGGCGCAGATGCGTCCGTGATTTATGTACCGCCAAAATTTGCCGCAGCTTCCATCATCGAGGCGATCGATGCGGAAATCCCGCTGGTCTGTGTCATCACCGAAGGCATCCCGGTGCTGGATATGGTCAAGGTGAAGCGTCGCCTGCAGGATTCAGACACAAAGCTGATCGGGCCGAACTGCCCGGGCGTTATCACCCCCGATGAATGCAAGATCGGCATCATGCCAGGCCATATTCACCGCCGGGGCAATGTGGGTATCATCTCCCGGTCGGGCACACTGACCTATGAGGCCGTGCACCAGACCACACAGGCCGGTCTTGGCCAGTCAACCTGCGTTGGCATTGGCGGCGACCCGGTCAAGGGCATGGACTTTATCGAAGTGCTGGAAATGTTTCTGGCGGATGATGAAACCCATTCGATTATCATGATTGGTGAAATTGGCGGCTCTGCCGAGGCGGATGCGGCCAAATTCCTCGCCAGCAACAGCGTGAAAAAACCGACCGTTGGCTTCATTGCCGGTGTTACAGCACCGCCAGGGCGCCGGATGGGCCATGCCGGGGCGATTGTTTCGGGTGGTGACGACACAGCAGAAGCCAAGATCGAGGCCATGAAAACAGCCGGTATCGCGGTTTCCCCGACACCGGCAGCGCTTGGCTCAACCCTGGTTGAGTTGCTGAACGGATAATCGTTTACGTTCCGTTGCATGAAGTTATGCAACAAAACGGTTGCGCTGGTGGACAGTCGTTTTAAGTAACGTCTACTGTTGCATATCAATAACTTAAGAGGAGCGGTGTTCCTTGCCGCTTCGGATAACGGTAACGACACATGGCCCATGACGGCTCTCAGGGAGGGGCAGACAGCCTCTCACGCAATGCAGCCCTCCTAGAAACGACTTTTCTCTCTGGTGCGAATGCGCTCTATCTTGAGCAGCAACATGCGAAATATTCCCGCGACCCTGCTTCTGTAGACCCGGATCTGCGAGACTATTTTGATGCGCTGGATGATGACCCGGCCCTGATCAATCAGAAATCTGATGGACCAAGCTGGCAGGGGGCTGACTGGCCGCACCGTCCCGGTGATGAACTGACAGCCGCCCTTGATGGCAACTGGGCAGCGATCGAAGGCGTGCTTGAGAAGAAAATTGCCAAGGCCAAGCCGGAAGCCTCGCCAGAACAACTGCATGCCGCTACGCAGGAGTCGATCAAGGCCCTTATGCTCATCCGGGCCTATCGGGTGCGCGGGCATCTCAAGGCCGATCTGGATCCGCTGGGCCTGTCTGAAGAAAAATCCCACCCTGAACTTGAGATGGAAAGCTACGGCTTCACGGAAGCTGATCTCGACCGGGAAATTTTCATCGACCATGTGCTCGGGCTTGAATCTGCGACACTCCGGCAGATCATGGAAATTCTGGTCCGCACCTATTGCGGCACATTCGCGGTGGAGTTCATGCATATCACTGATCCGGCGCAGAAGGGCTGGATACAGGAGCGTATTGAGGGACCGGACAAGGATATTTCCTTCACGCAAAACGGCAAGGAAGCGATCCTCAAGAAACTGATTGAGACTGAAGGCTTCGAGAAATTTCTGGGCGTCAAATATACAGGCACCAAGCGTTTTGGCCTTGATGGTGGTGAGGCTATGGTGCCGGCGCTGGAGCAGGTCATCAAGCGGGGCGGCGCCCTGGGCGTGCGCGAAATCAATCTGGGGATGCCCCACCGGGGTCGCCTGAATGTGCTCGCCGCCGTGATGGGCAAGCCGTATCATCATATTTTCCACGAGTTTCAGGGCGGGTCCGTGACGCCGGATGTGGTTGAAGGCTCCGGTGATGTAAAATATCATCTTGGTGCGTCATCCGACCGTACTTTCGATGATAATTCCGTACACCTCTCCCTTGCCGCCAATCCGTCGCATCTTGAAGCGGTGAACCCTGTCGTGCTGGGCAAATGCCGCGCGAAGCAGGACTTAATTGACGCACCAGAGCTGAACGAAAAGCGTACCCATGTGATGCCTTTGCTACTGCATGGGGATGCGGCTTTTGCCGGGCAGGGTATTGTCGCGGAAGGTTTTGGCCTGACCGGCTTGACTGGCTATCGCACCGGCGGCACCATCCATTTCATCGTCAATAACCAGATCGGTTTTACTACAAGCCCGCAATTCTCCCGCTCTTCTCCGTATCCGTCAGATGTGGCGAAAATGGTCGAGGCGCCGATTTTCCACGTTAATGGGGATGACCCTGAAGCGGTGGTTTATGCTGCCAAGGTTGCCACAGAGTTCCGGATGGAATTCGGCATGGATGTGGTCATCGACATGATCTGCTATCGCCGTTTCGGCCATAATGAAGGGGACGAACCGTCATTCACGCAGCCCCTGATGTACAAGAAAATTTCCGGGCATCCAACAACCTGTGATCTGTACGCGAAGCGCCTGATTGATGAAGGCACCGTGACCCAGGACTGGGTTGACCGCGAACAGGCCGAGTTCCGCAGCTTCCTCGAAGAAGAATTTTCTGCCGGTGAGCAATTCAAACCCAACAAGGCGGACTGGCTGGATGGTAAATGGACAGGCTTCCAGTTACCGGAAGGGGATGACCGCCGGGGCGATACGGCTGTCGAGCCTGAGCGCTTGAAAGAGATCGGCAAGGTGCTGACGAAAGTGCCTGACGGGTTTGCCGCCCACAAGACGCTGCAACGCATCCTCAAGGCCAAGGCCAAAATGTTTGAGCAAGGGGAGAACTTCGACTGGGCCACAGCCGAGGCACTCGCCTATGGCTCGCTTCTGATGGAGGGTTACCGGGTCCGCCTGTCCGGGCAGGATTCGCGCCGGGGGACATTCTCCCAGCGTCATGCCAGCTTTGTCGATCAGACAACGGAAGACCGGTATGTGCCGCTGAACAATCTGTCAGAAGAGCAGGCCTTCTTTGAAGCTATCGACTCCAATCTGTCAGAATTTGCCGTGCTCGGTTTTGAGTATGGCTATTCAACAGCAGACCCGAATTGCCTTGTCATGTGGGAGGCGCAGTTTGGTGATTTTGCCAATGGCGCACAGGTAATCTTCGACCAGTTCATTTCTTCCGGTGAGCGCAAATGGCTGCGCATGTCCGGTCTGGTGCAACTGTTGCCACATGGCTATGAAGGGCAGGGGCCAGAGCACTCCTCCGCCCGGCTGGAGCGCTATCTTCAGGCATGTGCCCATGACAACCTGCAGGTGGCAAATTGTACAACGCCTGCGAATTATTTTCATATCCTGCGCCGGCAGATCAAACGGAATTTCCGCAAGCCGCTCGTGCTGATGACGCCAAAGTCACTGCTGCGACACAAAAAGGCTGTTTCTACGCTGGAAGAAATGAGCAGTGGATCGTCCTTTCACCGCGTCTTGTGGGATGACGCCGAATATCGGCCAGGGTCCACGGTGACATTATGCAAAGACAAGGATGTCAAACGTGTCGTACTCTGCTCCGGCAAGGTCTATTATGATCTTCTGGAGGAACGTGAGAAGCGGGGTATTGAAAATATATATCTGATGCGTGTTGAACAATTCTATCCGTTCCCGGCACATTCCCTGATCAAGGAACTGAAGCGCTTCAAGAATGCAGAAATGATCTGGTGTCAGGAAGAGCCGAAGAATATGGGGGGGTGGACCTTCATGGACCCGAACCTGGAATGGACACTTGAACAGATCGGCGCAAAACACACCCGCGCGCGCTATGTCGGTCGCTCAGCGGCTGCGGCCCCGGCCACTGGTCTGATGCGACGCCATAATATCGAACTCGAGGCGTTTCTTGATGAAGCGCTCACCCTTGGAGATTAAAGAAAATGACGGAAATCCGTGTCCCTACACTTGGCGAGTCAGTCACCGAAGCAACTATTGGCCAGTGGCTGAAAAAGCAGGGTGAAACCGTCAAGGCTGATGAGCCGATTGTTGAGCTTGAAACAGACAAGGTGTCTGTTGAGGTGCCGGCGCCCGCTTCGGGTATTCTGAGTGTGATCAATGCGCAGGAAGGGGACACTGTAGAGCTGGATGCGCTTCTGGGCGAGATCGATGAAACCGGCGCAGGGCCGTCACCGGTCAAACCGGCTAACGGCAAGTCAGAACCAAAACCCGCCGCCAGCAATGGCAATGGTGCGGCGGGGGCTGACATTGAGGTGGTCGCCCCGTCTTCCGGCGAATCCGTCACTGAGGCAGATATCGGCGAATGGCTCGTCAAGGTTGGGGATCAGGTGAAAGTCGATGATCCGCTCGTCTCCCTGGAAACGGACAAGGCCAGCATGGATGTGCCGTCCCCTGTAGCGGGCATGGTCAAGGAACTGCGCGCGCAGGAAGGCGACACGGTTGCTGTTGGAGATGTGCTGGCGATCGTGACGGAAGGCGCTGGCGCAAGTGCTGGCGCTTCTGGTTCTGCTTCTGCGCCAGCCAAGTCGGCAACGCCTGCACCTGCCGCCACGACTGGTTCTGCTGATGCGGCAAAACTATCCCCCGCACCGCGCCGGGTCATTGCGGAAAATAATCTGGATGCAAACCGTATCGCCGGCACGGGCCGTGGCGGGCGCATCACAAAGGCTGATGCGCTGGCAGCTATTGGTACCGGGTCTTCGACAAAAGCGAGTGCGAAAGCGCCAGTTGTTCAGCGTGACCTTGAACCGACGGAAGAGCGCGTGAAGATGACACGCCTGCGTCAGACCATCGCACGCCGCCTGAAAGAAAGTCAGGACACAGCGGCGATGCTGACCACGTTCAATGATGTGGACATGACCGCTGTTATGGACGCGCGCAAACAGTACAAGGATCTTTTCCTGAAAAAGCACGGCGTGAAACTCGGCTTCATGTCTTTCTTTGTCAAAGCCTGTGTGGCCGCGCTGAAAGAAATTCCTGACGTGAATGCCGAAATAGAAGGCACCGACATTATCTACAAGAACCATTATGATGTTGGCATTGCTGTCGGCACGGAGAAAGGTCTTGTGGTGCCGGTGCTGCGCAATGCGGACCAGATGTCGCTCGCTGATATTGAAAAGCAGATTGTAGATTATGGCACTCGTGCACGCTCTGGCGACCTCAAGCTGGAAGAAATGCAGGGCGGTACATTCACGATCACCAATGGCGGCATCTATGGCTCGCTGCTGTCCACACCCATCCTGAATATGCCGCAGTCCGGTATTCTCGGTATGCACCGCATTGAGGAGCGTCCGGTCGTGGTCAATGGTCAGGTCGTTGTGCGCCCGATGATGTATCTCGCGCTTTCCTATGATCACCGCATCGTGGACGGCAAAGGCGCCGTAACTTTCCTCGTGCGCGCCAAGGAAAATCTGGAAGATCCGCAAAGGCTGCTTCTGGATCTGTAGGTGTGCGCCTCGCGTGCCTGCTGTTCCTTCTCCTGATCGCGCCATTAAGGGTCGCAGCGGGCGAGATATATGAAGCATATCCGGATAAGATTGATCCTGACGGAAGGTATCTTTTCTATGTGCACGGATTTATCGTCGAGGGAACTGACCCTTCGCCGGTGCATCCCACTTTCGGGCGCTATGATTTCCCTGAGATAAAACAGGCGCTTTCGGTTGGAGATATCAATCTCATCGCCTATCACCGGCGCGGCCGGGACAGACCCTGTCGCGCACGCGGCTGCACTTGCTCATGATGTACAGAACCTCATTGCCGAGGGCGTGCCGGCGAAAAACATCAGCATTGCCGGGTTCTCCCGCGGCGGATTTATTGCAGCGTATATGTCTCACCTGATTGGTGATGAGCCAGTCAATGTTGTGATCTTGGCTGGTTGCGCCGGCTGGGTGCAGGAGCGCCCGGATATACGCCTTCATGGTCGTGTACTGTCAATTTATGAAGTAACCGACTTTGTTGGCTCATGTGAGGAACTGGCAACGCGCAGCGCAGGCTTGTCTGAATATCGTGAGATTGCTGTCACGACAGGTAGATCTCATGGGGCGTTTTATACCCCTGACCCGGTGTGGGTTGAGCCGTTGCTCGCATGGATCAGCCACAAGGCTGAATAGTCGTGAAAGATAATTGATCTGCAGTTTTCGGGTGAAAAAAAAGAGCGGCCAGTAGGCCGCTCCTGTTATCATGTTATCCGCTAGTTCAGGCTGCCTGTGCGGATGATTTTGGTCCGGCCAAAAACCAGACGATCAGTCCGACAAGCGGGAATACCAGTACCAGCAATGTCCAGAGAACTTTTGCCAGCGGTGTTGCGCCGGAACCAATAATATTCATGATCGCCCATATGGCGACAACAAAATGCAGTATGGCGAGTAATGTGCCCATCGTTAATGTCCTTTGGTAACTGTTATACCCGAAGAAACACTATTGACTGCTTTTGGTTCCATAAAAGATCAATGCGCCGCGTCATGAACTTTCTTGGGTAGAAAAAATAGCGGCACTGTCATCAGTACCATGACGATCAATCCCGGAATGCCCACAATGCCGCGCAGGAAAACATCATCCGTCACCAGCACAAAAAGCGTCATGGGGGCGACAGCATTGAGCACACCGTGAAAAATTGACCCGGCGAAGACAGAGCCTGACCGGTCGCGCAGATATCCCATCCACGGTGACAGCATCAGGCAGAAGCCCACCATCATGATCGGACCAAGCACCGGTTCACCTGGATAATTATGGCCATGCACAATAATTGGTGCGTGCCACAGCCCCCAGGCAAGACCGGTGAAGAGGGCGGCAGACCAGAAACCGCCAGGCCGAAATACCGACCAGAGATAGCCGCGCCAGCCAAGCTCTTCGGACAATGTGGCAATACCGTTGATCAAAGCGCCGGTCAGGGCAGAAAGCAGGAGAACCACTAGAAATGGCGGCATCGAGTCCAGCGCGGTGGCCGCCTGTTCTTCACCCAGCTGGCTTTCCAGCACTGGCCGTATGCCGTCAGCATAGCTCTGCGTCTCGACGCCATTGAAAAAAGGTGACAGCCAGGTTGCAGCCAGTATGGCGAGGGCTGGTACGAGTATGGCAACCAGCCACCAGAGGGAAGGCATGAAGCGCAAGCCGAGCATCTTTTTCAGCGCGCCGCGATCAAACATCATCGCCGTAACAAGCGCTCCGATGGCCGGTCCGAACATATAGGCAAAGAGATAGATGACGTCTCCCGCCTTGAAGGTTTCACCGATAAGCCCGCCCATGCGCAGCGCATAGAACAGCCCCCAGCTATAGGTGCAGCTGATGAGAAGAAAAACGACTGATCTTTTTACCATGACAATACCTCCACGCGATTCTTTTATTCGTTAATTCGCAAAAAAGCAAAATATAAATCCAGACCCCGCTGAAAGGCCGCGCCGGTTGACCTTGCCGTGGCAAGGGGGCTAAGGCCCTGACACCCTGTAACCCACGTCTGATCAAGGATTTCTCGACATGGCTTCTTCTTTCGACATTGTTGTCATCGGTGGCGGCCCCGGTGGCTATAACGCGGCAATCCGGGCCGGGCAGCTTGGTCTGTCTGTCGCCTGTGTGGAGATGCGATCAACACAGAAATTCGGCGGCACCTGTCTGAATGTCGGCTGCATCCCGTCCAAGGCGTTGCTCCATGCATCAGAGCTTTACGAGGAAGCTTTGCAGAATTTCGAGGGTCTCGGCATCAAGTTCAGCGGTCTGAAGCTGGACCTTCCACAGATGCTGAAACAGAAAGATGATGCCGTGGAAGGTCTGACGACCGGCATTGAATATCTGTTCAAGAAGAACAAGGTCACCGGCATTCTCGGGCGCGGCGAAATTACCGGCAAGGGCAAGGTAACGGTGCACAAGGAAGATGGCAGCACGCAGGAGTTGACAGCAAAAGACATCATCATTGCGACAGGCTCTGAGGTGATGCCGCTGCCGGGCGTGGAAATTGATGAAGAGCGCATTGTGTCGTCAACAGGTGCGCTTTCCCTGCCAGCTGTACCCAAGCATATGATCGTTGTCGGTGGGGGCATCATTGGTCTGGAACTGGGCTCTGTCTGGCGTCGCCTGGGCGCCAAAGTGACGGTGGTCGAGTTTCTGGACCGGATCATTCCGGGCATGGACGGGGAAGTCGCCAAGCAGTTCATGCGTATTCTGAAAAAGCAGGGCATGGATTTCAAACTGGGTCACAAAGTGACCGGCGTGGAGAAACTGAAAACCAAGCTCAAGGTATCCATCGAGCCTGCTAAAGGCGGTGATGCAGAAACCATCGACTGCGATACTGTTCTGGTCTCGATTGGCCGCCGCCCGTACACGCAAAGCCTTGGTCTTGAAAATGCAGGTGTACAGACGGACAAGCGCGGCTTTATCGAAACCGATCATTTCCGCACCTCGGCAGAGGGCATATGGGCGGTAGGTGACTGTATTCAAGGGCCAATGCTGGCCCACAAGGCAGAGGATGACGCCGTTGCCTGTGTCGAGTTGATTGCCGGCAAGGCAGGGCATGTGAATTACGACCTCGTGCCGGGTGTCATCTATTCCGCGCCGGAAGTCGCGTCAGTCGGCAAGACGGAAGAAGAGTTGAAAGAAGCAGGCATCGCGTACAAGACCGGTAAATTCCCGTTCATGGCCAACAGCCGGGCCAAAACAAATCATGACACGGATGGTTTTGTGAAAGTGCTTGCGCATAAGGAAACAGATGAGGTGCTGGGCGTGCATATCATTGGCACAGGGGCAGGGGAGCTGATCGCGGAAGTCTGTGTCGCCATGGAGTTTGGCGCTGCCTCGGAAGACATCGCCCGCACCTGTCACGCGCACCCGACCCGCTCGGAAGCTGTCCGTCAGGCAGCCATGGGCGTCGAGGGCTGGACCATGCAGGCGTGAGCGGAAAAATGATCTACGCCGTGACAAGAAGACTGTTCTTTATCGGCGCCGTGCTCGCGCTGGCGGCATGTACAAGCACGAAGGTCCCCACTGCTGACGGGGGCGATACCCTGACAGTGATATATCTCGTGCGCCACGCGGAGAAACAGACGGGCACTGATCCGTCTCTCACCGTCGCCGGGCAGGAAAGAGCAGCGCTCCTGGCGCGGGAGTTGTCAGACGCGGGACTCACACACATTCATTCAACTGAGTACAGGCGCACGCGCGAGACGGCGATGCCCGTTGCACAATTCACTGGTCTGCCAGTCAGCCTGTATGATCCGCGGGACCTGCCGGGCTTTGCCGCGCGCCTGACAGAAGAGCCGGGCACCCATCTTGTGGTTGGCCATTCCAACACGACACCAGCGCTGGTTGCGGCACTGGGCGGTGAGCCCGGCACGCCGATCTATGAAAAAAGCGAATATGACCGGCTTTATGTCGTCACGATACCGGCGGAGGGCGCGGTCGCCACAGAGCTGCGGCGATATGGCGCAGCCTATATCCCGGAATAGCCACGTCTTCTCTCGACAGACAGGCGCTGTCAGCCGCATAGTGCGCCGAACAATGAGGATGCCACATGAGCGAACTATCACTGGGGTGGCCTGATCTTGTCGGCTTTGTCGGCGTCGCCTTCCTGCTCTCGTCCTATGCAGGCCTGCAATTTGGCAAGATTTCGGCTGAGGCACCTCTCTACTCTGTGCTTAATGCGCTTGCAGCTTTGCTGATTCTGTTCTCGCTGATCTTTTCCTTCAACGCCGCCAGCTTTGTGATCGAGCTATTCTGGCTGATCATCAGTCTGGTCGGTCTTGTGCGGTCACTTCGCAAACGGGCAAAAGAATCAGAATAATCAATGGCTTGTGCCAATAACCTGACGTATTTTTGTGACCATCGCAGCGGCAGCATCTGGGGTGTAGGCCTCGCGCGTGCCAAAACCGATGGCGCTATCCGGCCAGGCCGGGTCTGTCTGGTTGCGGGCAACTATATGGATGTGCAGTTGCGGCACCATGTTGCCGAAGGCGGCGATGTTGATCTTGTCGCAGCCTGTTGCCTGCTTCAACATCCGGGAGATCAGGCTTATTTCCTGATAACAGATGGACTGATCCTCCTGCTTCAGGTCAAAAATTTCCGTGGCATCCCGTCTCTGGGGCACCAGCACCAGCCACGGGAAGCGGCAGTCATTCATCAGACGTATCTGGCATAATGCCAGCTTTGCAACATTGATCGTGTCTGCCTCAATCCGGGCATCCAGAAAAAACTTATGGGCCTGCCTTTGGGCGCTCATATAATGACATTTCCTCATCCGGGAGGGCATCTGGCCGTAAACGGGCGTGCCCGGCTTTTATTTCACTTTGAGTGTGCTCAAAAAGTGGCATAGGGTGACAAAAATTTGTCTCATAGTTGATGAGGCGGGAAAACAACAATCTGGCCGTTCAGTGCCGGATAAAGAGGGTATTATGAGTGACACATCTACGGCAGGACCGCTTGACGGCGATAAAAGCTTTTTAGGCCACCCTAAAGGGCTGCAAACATTGTTCCTCACCGAGATGTGGGAGCGCATGAGTTATTACGGTATGCGTGGATTGCTGGTTTTATTCATGACGGCGACCATGGCTGAAGGCGGGCTGGCAATAAGTGTGGCTACAGCAACCGCAATTTACGGTCTTTATACAGCATCGGTTTATTTTATGGGCTTGCCGGGGGGGTGGATTGCTGACCGCATGATCGGTTCCCAAAAGGCCATCTGGTATGGCGGCATCATAATTATGTTCGGCCATATCGTACTGGCTATCCCTAGCGATAAAACTTTCTTTGTTGGTCTCATATTGGTTGTACTGGGTACAGGGTTGCTCAAGCCAAATATTTCTGCGGTGGTGGGGCAGCTTTATAGCGCCAAGGATGCACGGCGAGATTCCGGTTACGCACTTTATTACATGGGTATCAATATTGGTTCCTTCATTGGTTACACGGTGTGTGGCTGGTTGTATGAAAACCAGGGTGTCCACTGGGCGTTCGGTGCATCGGCGATCGGTATGGCCCTGGGCCTGATATATTTCTGGTTTACGAACAAAGATCTGAACGGTGCAGGCGAGGCGCCCAATTCACCTCTTTCATCAAGCGCCCAACGAAAAGGCTGGGGAGTGATCTGGGCCTTCCTGGCAGTTCTGGCGGCTGTGACCATCGCCATGTTGATGGGACTTTTTACCTTTGACCCGATTGCCTTGTCCAAAGTGACGGCTGTTATTTTTGTCGGAATATTCGTGCTGTATTTTTGCTGGGTGTATTTTGGCGGAAACCTTAGCGGGGTGGAGAAGAAAGGCATGTGGGCATTCCTCCTCGTTTGCATCGCCTCCACGTGTTTCTGGTCGGGATTTGAACAGGCAGGATCCTCCTTAAACCTGTTCGGGCAGGACTTTACTAACCGCATGATCGGTGATTTTGAAGTCCCGACGACATGGTTGCAAAACGTCAATCCGTTTTTCATCATAACGCTCACGCCATTTTTCGCAGCTTTCTGGATTTGGCTGGGTAAGCGCATGATGACGCCCGGATATGGGCTGAAAATGGGTGCCGGACTCATCATCATGGGGTTGGGCTTTGTCGTTATGATCTTTGCGGCCCAGGCAGCGTCTCAGGGGAAAGTTGCCATTTTCTGGCTGGTAATGACTTACTTTCTGCACACGGTGGGTGAGTTGACGCTCAGCCCGATTTCCTTGTCTGCGGTGAGTAAATTATCTCCACCAAGATTCCTGGGACAAATGATGGGTTTGTTCGTCCTGACCTATTCCATGGGAAATATCATCGCCGGACTTTTGGCGGGTGGCTTCGATCCTGAAAATGTTGCCGAGATGCCAGACCTCTTCCAGCTGATTGCAACTTTTGCAATTGGTGTCGGCGCCGTGGTGTTCCTTGTCGGGATGTTCACGAAAGGTTGGGAAAAGGAAATGGAAGACTCCAATGCTGCGCAAGAGGCGAGCACAAATTAGTCACACTCAATAAAATTGAAAGTCGCTTTGGCCAGATTGGTCGTAGCGGCTTTCAATGCCCATGCCATACCGTGTGTGCACACAGCTAAATCAGGATACTGTTGTCACCACCAAACTGGCACTGTCTGAAGGCCGCCTGATGAGAGATTTTCGCTTCCTCTGGCTGCCTCTTGTGCCGCAACGTGCAGCTGTTTCCAAAATTTTCGATCTCTCGCCGGAAGACCAGCAAATCCTGGCCCGCGAAATCTCGCTGAGCGGACTCATCAAGAGGTGGATGTAAGGCGAAGGCTAGCACGCGCTTTGGCGTCTCAATACGATGTCACATTGCAATGATTGATGTGATATACGAAATGTGTACGGTCCCGTGTGGGATTACTGGACAGGATTGTCCGCAACAAAAGGAAGTTTGACATGAAATATCTGATGCTCGGCGCAGCAGCACTGGCGCTGACCGCTTGCGCCGCTGAAAACAAGGAAGCCGAAGCGGCTGTTGAAGAAGCGGCAGAAACAGTTGTCGAAACAGTAGAAGTTGCGGCACCAGAGCCAGCAACATCCGGCATTACGGTTGCCCCAAAAGAGCGCCAGCTCGAGCTCATCCTGGCGGCCCAGCCAGAAGAAGTGCAGGCCCGTTATGATGCGCGCAACCCGTATGAGACACTCCTTTTCCTCGGCATTGAGCCGGGCATGAATGTCGCGGAAATCCTGCCGGGCGGTGGCTGGTATTCCAAGCTCCTGCTGCCCTATCTTGGGGAAAAGGGCACTCTCCATGGGGTCGATTACGACATTGAGATGTGGCCGCTGTTTGGCGGGTTTGCCACGGAAGAATTCCTTGAAGCGCGCAAGACCTGGGCTGAAACCTGGAGTGCGCAGGCAGAAGAGTGGCGTTCTCCAGCCAGTGCCTCTTTGAACGCTTTCACAATCTCGACGGCCCCGGCAGAGGCTGCCGGCACACTGGATGCCGTGCTGATGGTCCGCGCGTACCACCATTTCAACCGCTTTGAAGATCAGGGCGGCTATGCCACGGCAGCGCTGGAAGAAATCATGACCCTGCTGAAGCCGGGCGGCATTGTTGGTGTGGTTCAGCACCGCGCGCCAGAAGGCAACAGCGATGAGTGGGCCAATGGCGACAATGGCTATGTCAAACAAAGCGAAGTCATTGCTGATTTCGAGGCCGCCGGTTTTGAACTGGTCGAAGCCAGTGAAATCAACGCCAACCCGAAAGATCAGCCAACAGAAGAAGACATGGTCTGGCGTCTGCCGCCTACACTTGGCACCAGTGGTGAGGACGAAGAGCTGCGTGCGCAGATGATGGAGATCGGTGAGACCGACCGCATGACCCTGAAATTCCGCAAGCCTGCTTAACCGTCAGGACAAAAGTCAGGAAAAATCTTTTGCAAGCTCTTCCCGGTTCGCCGGGGAGAGTACGCTCAGATGCGCATATTCAGGATGATCCGACCCGATCAGAACCTGCGTCGCAGGGGTGGTGAATTCTTTTTTCTGTGCATCATTGAAGGGAAAGTGAAAGAAGTGCACGGATGATGTTTTACCGTCCTCCGTGGTACGCTCGGCATCATCTTCCGGGACGGCATAGATTTTCTCATCGCCAACCTGAATGAAAACGTGGTTTTCGATGCCCCCCAGCCGCAGCAGAAGATTGAGGCGACGCTTTGGATCATCAATCTCGAACATCATTGTTGCCACAAGTTCACTGCCCTGTGGGATCAGCGGGTTATAGGCAGACATTTCATCGACAAGCTGTTCGTCACCGCCACGTTCAATGAAAAGCATTTCCTGTATCTGGAACAGCATCGTATCATAGCTCTCGAAATAGAAGGTACAATGTGGTCCCACATCCAGTCGCCGGCGCTTCTTGGCGGGCAGCAGTTGGGCGCGCAGCTCAGCGCGCTGACGGCCAAATTCTTCCGGTGAGATAATATCGTCAGGGGTGATGCGTCTTTCGGCAACTGGCATGTCAGAAATACTCCTCAGTCTTTATGACGTCAGGCCATAGGCCCGGGCAAAAATTTCGATTGGGTGGTCTGCGCCTGGCACATTCTCCTCGCCACTATCTTCCATAACCTGCACGAGATGCTTGCAGGCGAGGGGGCAGTCCGAGCACAGATGATCATTGCCCTTGGACTTGATCTGTCGGACGGCTGGCCGGGCAACTTTCTCGGCATAGCCCCGCGTTTCCTTCATGATGCCGAACGTACCGCCATGGCCGGAGCATCGCTCGACAATATCAACCTTGGCGTCAGGAATAAGGCGGAGCATTTCGGCAGATTTCGCGCCAACATTCTGTGCGCGTGCATGACAGGCCATGTGCACGGTGATGCCGCCATCAACATTCGAAAGACCGGGGGCAAGGCCTTCCTTCTTGGAAATATCTACCATGTATTCACTAATATCGGATACGGCAGTCGAAAGTTTCCTGATATTTTCATCTTCCGGCAGGATCAATGGCCACTCAAATTTCATCATCAGGCCACAGCTTGCTGTCAGGGCGAGTACGTCATATCCTTTCTCAATCCATGGTAACAGCTCGGTGGAAACCTTGCGGGCCTGTTCTGCGACCTGTTCAATATTCCCATGCTCAAGCTGGGGCATACCGCAGCAGGCCGGGTAGACCACTTCCGTCTCGACACCGTTCTTCGCCAGTACGGCCTGTGCAGCCTTGCCAGTATCAGGTTTGTTATAGTCAACGATACAGGTTGCATAAATAACGGCTTTGCGCCCATGCGCTGGCGCTTGTGCATTGATCTGTACAGGGTCAGTCTTTGCTCTATCAGAAAAGGTCTTGCTGACATACGTGGGCAGCTCAGCCTTGCGGTCAATGCCGGCAACATTCTCAAGCACGCCGCGCATTGCGGTGTTGCCTTTGGCGGAAGCCCAGTTGGCAAGGCCGGAAACAGGCTTGGCCATTTTGCCGTTCCGGTCCGTCTGGGCCAGCTGTGCCAGGGTGAATGGCGCACCATGTTCCTTGAACTCCGCAGCGCGGTGTCGCAGCATCAGATGCGGGAAATCAAGGTTGAATTCATGAGGCGGTACATAAGGGCATTTGGTCATGAAACACATGTCACATAACGTGCATGCATCAACGACTTTTTTGTATTCCCCCTTGTCAACACTGTCCAACTCGCCCGTCTCGGACTCGTCAATCATGTCAAACAGGAGTGGAAAACTCTCACACAGATTAAAGCAGCGCCGACAGCCATGGCAGATGTCGAAGACCCGCTCCATTTCTGCCTCAATGGCCTGTTTGTCGTAAAACTCGTCAGATTGCCAATCGAGCGGATGCCGTGTCGGCGCTTCCGTGCTGCCTTCCTTCGGGGGTGTTGAAGACATCTGGTTTCCTCCGCTTTAAAATGGCTGGGCCTCTCCGGGAGAGGCATAAGCCGACGGTGTGTTTCCGCCGTCGGCTTTGAAATATCAATCGTCCATGCTTTCCAGTGCTTTGGTGAAGCGTCCGGCATGGGATTTTTCCGCCTTGGCAAGAGTTTCAAACCAATCCGCGATTTCGTCAAAACCTTCTTCGCGGGCCGTGCGGGCCATACCGGGATACATATCCGTGTACTCATGGGTTTCACCAGCGATTGCCGCTTTCAGATTGTCGGCTGTTCCGCCAATCGGCTTGCCAGTTGCCGGGTCGCCGACAGCTTCCATGAATTCGAGGTGGCCATGCGCGTGGCCCGTTTCGCCTTCTGCCGTTGACCGGAATACGGCGGCAACATCATTATAGCCTTCAACATCTGCTTTTTGCGCGAAATACAGATAACGGCGGTTGGCCTGGCTTTCACCGGCAAAGGCTTCTTTCAGATTTTCAATCGTCTTGCTTTGTCCCAGTTCCATGAGTTTCTCTCCTCTGTTAGGGGTATGTGAAAGAGGGCCCACGGGCCGTGGGCTATAACGCGCCTGACAATAGCGAAGTCGTGGCCAAGGTCAAGTTTCTGGAATGATACTAAATTAGGCAGAGACGCGGATAATGACATCAACGCCGGTGATATTCCCGGTGCGTGGTATTTCATCAATGCCAGTAATTTTCAGGCTTTCAGCAGGGAGGTCCGTTAGCGTGCCACTATTTTCATGATAGACATGATAATGATTATCAGTATTCGTGTCGAAAAATACTGGCCCGTGTTCGACAATGATACGCTTGAGCAGCCCACAGTCAGCAAACTGGTTCAGCGTGTTATAGACCGATGCAACAGATGTCCTGATACCTTTCTGGCGAGCAACCGACACCACACTGTCTGCCGTCACATGCTGGTCTTTACCGGACAGTAACAATGTTGCCAAAGCGACGCGTATGCGCGTCGGATTGATACCAGCGGTGACCAGCTTTTCAGTTATGGTATTCTTGGTCATACGAAGAGCTTACTGCTGTCTGGCGCAGGATTCAATAATTCTCAATTCAGGAATGCCGATTTTCTGGTGAGAAAGTCAGCATCTGCAACTTCCGGTTAAAGCGCCATTAAACTCTATGCTGTTTAATCAGCCACAAGGGGAGAACAATATTGTTATTGTTCTGGAAACGCGCTGGTGACGACAAAAGCTGAAAATATCCGCAGCCTGTTCAGGGGGCGCTATCTCACCGGTATGCTGCTGATTGCGGCCCTGGCCTTTACCTCGTTGTTTGTCCTGCTGGGGCATGAAAGCTGGCAATCGGGACAGTCCCGTCAGGTCAACCTTGCTGCAACGCAAAAAGCAACCAGCCAGCGTATTGCCTTTCTGGCGAATGCGATGATGACAACCTTGAGCGACAGTGACAGGGCTGTGATCCGGGAACAGTTACGCACATCAGCACAACAGATGTTGCAGGATCACGAAGCGCTCGTGAAGCCGTATCTGGTGCGTGGGCACAGGGAGAAGCTGTCACCCATCGGGATGATCATGTTCAATGATCAAGAACCGTTCGACGCACAGGTGCGTCGTTTTGCGCAGCAGGCAATCGACCTGTCCATGTCGAAAGATGAATCTGAAGCTGCGTCAGGCGATGCTTTGCGCGAAATCAATTTGCTGGGCATGACGTCTATTCCACAGACCCATGATGTGATCGCGCATATCCTTGTTCATGAGTCTGAAAGCGCTGTGCGTCAGGCCAAGTTTACCCAGGGGGTACTAATCGTCCTGATTGTGGCACTGTTGATCCTGGAGGCGCTTTTCATCTTTGAGCCAATGGGGCGCAAGATCAGGGACAGTGTCCGGGAGGCTGACAAGGCGAGGCAGCGCGCAGAGGAAGAGGCAGCAAGTGCCTTGCGGGCAAAGCGGGCAAAGGATCAGTTCTTCCGTACCATGAGCCATGAAATGCGTACGCCGCTAAATGCCGTAACAGGCATGACCGACCTTTTGCGTGACACCTCGCTTGATCAAGAGCAGCGCGACCGTCTCGATCACCTTCACGATGCCAGTCGACATCTGCGCCATCTTGTCAATGACGTATTGGCGCTCAATCGTCTCGATACCGATGACGTCTCTTTCAATCTCTCTTTCGTATCGCTTAATCAGCAGATCAAATCCTGCATTGAAATGCTGCGCCATGAAGCGGCGCACAAGCGCGTCGATCTGAACTTCAGCAGTGACATTCCGGAAGATTATATCCATGAAACAGACAGCTTTCGGTTCCGTCAGGTTATTATCAACCTGATTGGTAGTGGTATGAAGTCAATCTCATCCGGTTTTGTTGATATTGCCATGACAGTCGAGACGGCAAGCGCTGCCGATGACGAGGTCATCCGTATATCGATTCAGAGCACAGGGTCCGGAGCTGTTGAAATCTCTCCCAAGGAAAATGCTGATGTCCGCAACCAAGCCCAGCTCATTGTAGATGCGCGGGGCGATGCCAGTGAGCTTGGTCTGGCTCTATGTCGCCAGATCATCAACAAGGCAGGTGGTGAGATGTCCACGACACTGACCAGTAGAGGGCAAAGTGTTGTTGTGACCGTGCCCATGAAGAAGACTGTTATGAAACAAAACTCAGATGAAAACAGTCAGCCATCGATTGGTGAAGTCGAGGAGAGGGGAGCTCCGGAGAAAATGAAAATTCTGGTCGCTGATGACAATATGCCGAACCGCATGATTGCCCGGGCTTTTCTTCAATCTGATCATGTTGAGATCATTGAGGTCGAGAATGGTGCAGAGGCCGTTGACGCCATGAACAGGCATGATGATATTGATCTTATACTGATGGATATTGATATGCCTGTTATGGATGGCGTTGAGGCCACATGCCGGATACGTGAGCAGAGCGAGGCGCAGGCAGTGATGCCAATCATCGCCGTGACAGCACATGTTCTGCCAGAGGATGCGAGCCTGCTTCTGGAAGCGGGCCTCACGGAAGTGTTACACAAGCCTGTGACCAAACATGAACTCTCAGTGTGTGTGAGCAGCCATGTCAAGGCGACAAGGGCGGCTTGAAGGGGCTGATATATGCGTATGTTATTGAATATTCTGGCGTTAGGGATCGCGCTTTTTATCCCGGCAGCAGCTGACGATAAGCAAGAAATCATTATTGTCGGCTCCTCCACAGTGACGCCCTTTGGACAAGCTGTCATAGATCGCATCAACGTCAGCGACACAGAGCGCTTGGTGATCGACACAACTGGTACAAGCGGGGGCATATCGTTATTCTGCCGTAGCGAGACAGATTCTTTTGCCCCAATTCTCCTGGCATCGCGCGCGATGACCGAAGAGGAAATGAATGCCTGTTCTGATCAACTGGCAGACGGAATCAGGGAATATAAAATCGGGTTAAGCGGTATTGTGCTTGCTGAAAAGGCAGGGAACAGACCACTAAAGCTGACCACCAGCCATATCTATCGCGCGCTGGCGGCTTTTCTGCCGTCCTCTGACGATGATTGCGTTTTCGTTAGGGTGTGGACTCAATTGATCCAGCATTTTGCTGCGAAGAGATATATCATGTTGATGAAGTTCCTTCGAGATTTCTCGAACCGTGTAGCCAGCCGTCTCATGTCTTTCATTTTGCAGAAGAACCGCTCGACAATATTACGCATGGCGTAAAGGCTGGTGTCATGCGGGACCGGATTGCGCGCATTGGACTTGGCGGGAATAACCGCCAACGCACCTTCATCGGCGATATCGCGCCTGATCTTCGCACTGCCATAGGCTTTGTCCAGGACCATCGCCAGAGGCGGCATCTCCCAGTCGAGGAAGACATTCATCACCTGGCTGTCATGAACATGGCCGCCAGTGACCTCAATGCGCAATGGCCTGCCATTTTCATCTACGGCCACGTGAACTTTGCTTGTGCGACCGCCCCGTGAGCGTCCAATATCTTCCGCCAGTTCCCCCTTTTTGAGCCACTCGCTGCGCGGTGAGCTTTGACAATCGAGGCGTCTATGAAGATCAGACTGTCCTCACATTCTTCAGCGAGCGCATCGAATATGCCCTTCCAGACGCCGCGCTCGCCCCACCTGTTATACCGATTGTAAGCAGTCGTGTACGGTCCATATCGTTCCGGCAAGTCCCGCCATGGCGCGCCTGTGCGCAAAATGTAAAAGATGCCGTTCAGGATCGTACGATCATCTTTGCGCTTCGGGCCGCGGCTAACCTTTGGCAACAACGGTTCAATCACCGCCCATTCTTCATCCGACAAATCAAACCGCGCCATTTAAGACTCCCTTTCGGAAATCCCTGAATCACGCTTTGCACAAACAAATCAATCAGTTAAATTGGGTACAGACCCTAGTAACAACAACAAAACCTGGCACGATGTTGACCCGGCTTTACCTAAAAGGCGCATACAGGTTTTCGGCCCACCTGCCACGTCAGGCACAAGAGGGTCGTTCCTTTCTTTGGCCATGGAGCATGGTGCCCTGCAGGATACGTGCATCCAGGTATTGAAAGCGCGTGATAAAGAGCATTTTTACAGAGTGACGCATAACGTGCGCCTTGATGGTGCCTGGGTTGATGCTGGTGAGAATAATCATACGATCATTGCAGCTATTTCCGGGATACCAGAGGCAATAGGTATACTTGGATATGCTGATGTCACCGCCTATAGCGATATCATTTCTTCACTGACGATCAATGAGGTAGCGCCGACCCTGTCCACCATCGCGTCAGGAGACTATCAGCTATCGCGGTTTCTGCGCTTTTATACAAAGCAGAATGCCGAGCAGAATAATACTCTCGTATCAAAGTTTGTCGCCGAGATGACAAGCCGGGAAGCTGTTGGGGCTTCTGGTTATCTGGTCAATCAGGGGTTGATTTCACTGGATAGCATGAGCAAGGAAACAGCCTTGCTCGATCTGAGTAACTAACGACCCTCTCAATGATGTATTGACAGCACCATCCGGCGCGCAAAGTGCGCCGTTCCCCTGACCGTGCGTTTCTGATATTGCCCTTCTGCATAGGCAATTTGAGTGCCGCCCGGTGAGGAGAGACTGATGACCAGACTGACAAGACGTGGATTCCTATCGACAACTGCAGGTGCAGCCGGAGCGGGATTGACCGCTTGCACAACGCTTACAGCGACGGCTCCCCTTTATCAGGGTGAAGTTACCTTCCGCCATGGTGTTGCCTCCGGTGATCCGTTAACGGACCGGGTTATTCTCTGGACGCGGGTGACCTCTGATGCCGTCGACGCAAGCGTGCCGGTTCTCTGGCAGGTTTATGAAGATCAGGCGCTTGAAAAACCGGTCACGTCTGGCGTCGCGATGACGAGCGCCGCGCGTGACTATACCGTAAAAGTAGACGCCACTGGTCTGGTCGCCGGGCAGGTTTACTATTACCGTTTCAGTGTGAACACGCCTGAGGGTATTCAGCACTCGGCCACTGGTCGCACACGGACCTTGGCTGCGAGCGGGCAAGCGCCTGTCAGGTTTGCCGTTGTCTCTTGCTCGAATTATCCTTTCGGCTACTTCAACGTCTACCGGGAAATTGGCAAACAGGCTGATCTCGATGCGGTTATCCATCTGGGCGATTACATTTATGAGTATGGCCGGGATGGCTATGGCGGCGATGTTGGTGAGCGGCTTGGCCGCAACCACATTCCGCCGACGGAAATCATTTCACTGGCTGACTACCGCACCCGCCATGCCCAGTATAAAAGTGACAGGGATCTGCAGTCAGCCCACGCGGCCGCGCCGTGGCTGTGTACCTGGGATGACCACGAGAGTACGAATAATTCCTACCGCACAGGGGCTCAGAACCATAATGACGGTGAGGGAGACTGGACCGTCCGTAAGCAGATTGCAACACAGGCTTACCTTGAATGGATGCCGGTGCGCGATCCGGCGCCGGGCCGCGCGCGCGAAAGCATTTATCGAAAATTCGACTTTGGCGATATCGCGACCGTTTTCTGCCTTGAAAGCCGTCTGACCGGGCGTTCAGACGAGATAAGTTGGGGGGCTGTTCTGGCGGACAAGACACCAGCAGAAATTCCGGCAGCGGCGTTTGCGACCATGCAGGCAGTCGCTGATCCCGCCCGCACGATGCTTGGTGCCACACAGGAAAACTGGCTGGCCGAAGGGCTTGAAAAATCTGCAAAGGACAAGGCGTGGCAGGTGCTCGCCAATCAGGTCATCATGGCAAAGGTAAAGCCGCCCCGGTTTGACCAAACCCTGACTGATGAGCAGAAAGCAGGGCTGCAGGGCTTCGCGGCACAGGTGGTTGGCTTTTCCCGCCTTCAGGTGCCATGGAACCTAGATGCCTGGGATGGTTTCCCGGCAGCACGGGAGAGGCTGTATGCGGCCGCTGAAAAAGCTGATGCCCGACTGGTGACGCTGACTGGCGACACCCATACGGCGTGGGCCAACACTTTGTATGATGATGCAGGCAATACACGCGGCGTCGAGTTCGGCACCACCTCTGTCAGCTCCCCGGGTCTTGGCAGCTATATCAGCAATGTGCCTGACCTCGGCCAGCAATTCGCTGATGCCAATAGAGAAGTGGACTGGTTCAAGCCCGATGGGCATGGCTGGATGCTGGTAACGCTGACAAAGCAGTCCGCAGAAACAGAGTATCATGAGGTTTCTGCGATCGATGCCGATGACTATACCACAAGTGTGGTGAAGAAAGTCAGTGTGGAGCGTTCTTGAATGACCGAGTACGATATCTATCAGGCAGATGCTTTTGCCGATGAAGTGTTCAAAGGTAACCCTGCAGCGGTGGTGCCGCTGCAGGAATGGCTACCGGATGAAACGCTGCAGGCAATCGCAATCGAGAACAATCTCTCGGAAACGGCCTATGTCATTGACAGGGGGCAGGGCAAATATGACCTGCGCTGGTTTACGCCGGGCGCAGAAGTTGACCTCTGCGGTCATGCGACACTGGCAACAGCACATATTCTTTGTACAGAGCTGGGGGCGACTGCATCCACGCTCAAATTCGCAACGCGCAGTGGTGAGCTTGTTGTTTCGCGTGACGGGCAGGTATTCATGATGGACTTCCCGGCCTATCTGAACCGACAAGAAGCAACGGACCAGATTGATTTGATTGAACAGGCGATTGGCGTTTGGCCACTGGAAGTCTGGTCAGATGCGTTTCTGCTGGCCATCCTGCCAGACGCCGGAACAGTGCGAGAGTTACAGCCGGATATCTTCCGTATTGAGCAATTAAGGCACCATGCGCATGACGGCTGCCTGTTGGTGACAGCGCCGGGCGATGACGGGTTTGATTTTGTTTCCCGGTTTTTCGCGCCAGGGGTCGGCATTCTCGAAGACCCTGTCACAGGGTCCGCCCATTGTATGACAGCCCCATACTGGGCTGAAAAACTGGGCATGTCAGACTTGTCTGCGTTTCAGGCGTCGCCACGCGGCGGCAAGGTTCAGTGTCTGGTGAAAGGCGACCGCGTGATCCTGCGTGGGCAGGCGGTGACTTACTTGCGCGGCCGGATCAGTTTCTGAAGCCCCATGCCCGGCCCCAGCAGGTGCCTGGAACGGCTGATTGCCAGCCCTGCCAGTATGGCGAGCAAGCCAATCAGGAATGTG
The DNA here is from genome assembly GCF_030758415.1 of Parvularcula sp. IMCC14364. Classification (NCBI taxonomy): domain Bacteria; kingdom Pseudomonadati; phylum Pseudomonadota; class Alphaproteobacteria; order Parvularculales; family Parvularculaceae; genus Parvularcula; species Parvularcula sp. IMCC14364. Next base: position 450,998 of record NZ_CP132334.1, read on the forward strand.
GGCTTCAGGGGTTCCGCGTAAATCAGCATACCCATAACAATAGCCACGACCGGGGTCACATAATTGGCCATGGCCATAAACCCGGCACCGTTCTTGCGGATCAGGTTGATAATGACAATGGCCGCAATACCCGAGGGCATGATGCCGAGATAGATCATTGCCAGCCAACTCGTGCTGTCTGTCGCCGTCCAGTCCTGCCCTGAAATCAGCAGCAGAGGGGTTGCGAAGATCGCCGACGATAAAAGGGTGCCAGCAGCAAAAGTGCGGGCCGGCATCTCCGGTGCCCAGCGCATCATCACTGCATAGATGGCATAACAGACATTGGCGATAATCAACCAGAGCTGGGCTGTTACATCGCTGGAGCCGATGCCTTGCAGTGCAGCAGGGCCAATCAGGAAGATCACGCCGATCGTGCCTAGGCTGAAGCCTGTGATGCGTGAGAGTGTCAGTGGTTCACGGGCAAAGAAATAAGCCATGACAATCGTCAGCAGGGGCATGAAAGCCATATAAATCCCGGCGAGCATCGAATCGACCGTTTGCTGCGCCAGTGGAAACAGCGTGAACGGAATAGTATAACCGATCAGGCCACCCGCCAGCATGAAGCGCCAGCGTCGGTCAAGCTGGCGTTTGCCGTCTTTCACTGTCAGAAGACCTGGCAATGGTCGGCCACTTGCGTAGGCATAGCCGCACAGCAAAAGCGCGGCGACCCAAAGCCGCACACCAGAGACAACAGCAGGCTCTGCCGTCTGTACGGCCGCCTTGATACAGACAAATGCTGATCCGCCAATAAAAATGAGGGCCGCCAACATCAGCCAGTCTTTCACCGAGGCGTCACGCAGGACTGAGAGTTGTGGCTGTTCTTCGCTCATTGTCGCCAGCTAGGCTTTGTGCCGGTAAGGGTCAAGCGCTTTCTCCTGATACCCTTGTGAGAAATTGACGGCCCGTCATGCTCCGATAACGGAGGGATGATCAGTCGCACTCAGCGCGCATATGGGGGAGATTGCCGCTGTTTTCTTCGCAACTGCACAATAAGCCGTTGACTCACAAATCGAATATGCAATGGTCCGCCCGGGCCACGCTGTCCCAACGCAGCGCGACCTATCTGTAAGGATAGGAGTTACATGATGACTTTACAGAAGCCGGCAATCACGCCGGATAGACCCTTTTTTTCATCCGGCCCTTGCGCCAAGCGCCCCGGATGGTCTCTCGCAAATCTGGAAAATGCCCAGCTGGGGCGGTCTCACCGGTCAAAGCCGGGCAAGGCACGTCTGAAGGACGCCATCGACAAGACCCGCAAGGTTCTGGGCGTACCAGATGAGTATCTTATCGGCATTGTCCCGGCGTCTGACACAGGGGCTGTGGAAATGGCCATGTGGAGCCTCTTGGGGGAGCGCCCTGTCTCCGTGCTAGCCTGGGAAAGTTTCGGCGAGGGCTGGGTCACAGATGCTGTCAAACAACTGAAGATTGATCCAGTGGTCTTGCGGGCAGATTATGGTGAGATCCCTGATCTTGCACAGGTTGATCCGTCCCATGACATTGTCTTTACCTGGAATGGCACGACTTCCGGTGTCCGGGTGCCGGGTGCTGACTGGATCAGGGCAGATCGCGAAGGGCTGACCATCTGCGACGCGACATCAGCTGCCTTTGCGCAGGACCTGGACTGGCCGAAGCTCGATGTTGTCACATACTCATGGCAGAAAGTAATGGGCGGTGAAGCAGCCCATGGTATGCTCATTCTCGGTCCGCGTGCTGTTGACCGGCTGGAAAGCTATACGCCGCCCTGGCCGTTGCCGAAAATTTTCCGCCTGACCAAGGGCGGTAAACTGAATGCCAGCATTTTCGAAGGCGCGACTATCAATACTCCGTCCATGCTTTGTGTTGAAGACTATATCGACGCGCTGGACTGGGCAGAGAGCCTCGGGGGCCTGTCAGCGTTACAGGCGCGGGCAAATGCCAATCTGGCAGCCCTTGAAAACTGGGTTGCCAGAACTGAGTGGGTGGATTTTCTGTGTGCCGATGAGGCCATCAGGTCCAATACCTCCGTCACCCTGAAAATCACTGACAGCCGGGTAGCAGCCATGTCGGCTGACGCGCAGCGCGCGTTTGTGAAGCAGATGGAAAAACACCTTGAGGTCGAGAAAGCCGCTTTTGACATTGGCGGGTATCGCGATGCCCCGCCGGGCCTGCGTATCTGGTGCGGGGCCACAGTCGAGACGCGGGATGTGGAAAACCTCACGCCATGGCTTGATTGGGCGTTCGAGACGGCACTGGCGGCAGAATAGGCAATTTACACCATGGTGAATACAGCTATACTCCGGCCCAGTCGCAGGGGATATATACATGAACTTGACCAGAACACTTGCCGTTTCACTGGTTTCACTGGCCGCGTTGGGCTTCACCGCCGCGCAGGCAGGGATCGAGGAATTTCGAATCGGCATCGCCAAGCACGACGTGGAACTGACGGGCGACGATCCGCGCGAGAGCGGCGTCAACATTCAACCGCAAATCGTCTTTACGTCGCCGGATTTCCTGCGCTTCATTGCGTCACCCAATCCTTATCTGATCGCGTCCATCAACACAGATGGCGAGACCAATTTCGCTGGCGGCGGCCTCCTCTACAAGCGGGACTTTGGTCAGTCGGACTGGTTCTGGGAGCTGGATGGCGGTCTTGTCTATCAGGATGGTCGCACCGATCTGCCGCCACCAATCGAAGCAGCAGAGCGCGAGCGCATTCTGGCAACAGAAATTACTTTCGGATCAGAATTGCAATTCCACTTTGTGGCGGGCGTTGGCAAGGCCGTGTCCGACAAATGGGATGTACAAGCCTATTTCGAGCATCTTTCTCACGGCCAGATTCTCGGCGACACAGAGAAGAACGAGGGCGTCGAGAATGTCGGCCTCAAATTCGGGCGTCGCTTCCGTTAGACATTTGTGAACAGTCAGCCGCAGCGCTGACTGCCCGCAATATATTATATGCATCATCAGCCTTGCTGTTTCCACAGCAGGGCTTTTTTTGTGTTCCCACCTTTCATCTTCAAGGAATGACCAATGCCTAAAATTCTTATCTCTGACAAACTAAGCCCCACTGCCGTACAGATATTCAAGGATCGCGGCCTCGACGTGACCTATGAACCTTCGTTGGGTCCCGACGCGCAAGAACTGCTGCGTATTATCCCTGAATTTGACGGGCTGGCCGTGCGTTCTGCCACCAAAGCGACGCCTGAGCTTATTGCGGCTGGTCGGAACCTGAAAGTTATTGGGCGTGCGGGTATTGGCGTTGATAATATCGACATTCCCTCTGCGACCAGTGCCGGCATTGTGGTGATGAATACACCCTTTGGCAATTCCATCACCACGGCAGAGCACGCGATTGCGATGATCTTTGCCGCTGCTCGCCGCATTCCGCAGGCGAATGAAAGCACACATGCCGGGAAGTGGGAAAAGTCGAAATTCATGGGTACGGAGCTTTACGGCAAGACACTGGGTCTAATTGGCTGTGGCAATATTGGCTCCATCGTTGCCAGTCGCGGCATTGGCCTTGCCATGAAGGTTGCTGCCTATGATCCCTATCTCACACCTGAGCGCGCCCAGGAACTGGGTATCGAAAAACTGGACCTGGACGAGTTGCTGGCCAAGGCTGACTTCATCACATTGCACACGCCATTGACGGACCAGACGCGCAATATCCTCTCTGCCGAGAATATAGCCAAAACCAAAAAGGGCGTGCGTATTGTCAACTGCGCGCGCGGTGGCCTGATTGATGAAGCAGCTCTGCGCGCAGCGCTGGATGAGGGGCATGTGGCGGCGGCGGCGCTGGATGTGTTCGCGGAGGAACCCGCCAAAGAGAATGTGCTGTTCGGTCACGAAAATGTCGTCTGTACACCTCATCTGGGTGCTTCAACATCTGAAGCACAGGAGAATGTTGCTATCCAGGTTGCCGAGCAGATGTCAGACTATCTTTTGACAGGGGCTGTAACCAACGCGCTCAACATGCCGTCCGTGACGGCGGAAGAAGCACCGAAATTGAAACCGTTTGTCAGCCTTGCAGAGAACCTTGGCTCGTTCGCGGGGCAACTCACGGAAACAGGTGTGCGTGAAATCATCATCACTTATGCCGGGCCTGTCAGTAAGCTGAATACCAAGCCGCTCACGTCAGCCGTGATTGCCGGCGTGCTGGCGCCAATGCTGCAAGGGGTAAACATCGTCAGTGCGCCCGCGGTTGCCAAAGAGCGTGGCATCGTCGTCACAGAGACCTTCACTGATGCGGCGCAGAACTTTGGCAGCACGATACAGCTCCAGATCACCACAGAGCGGTACAAGCGGACCGTAACCGGGGCCCTGTTTGGCGGTGCACCGCGCATCGTTGAAATCAAGGGAATTGAGATGGAAGCCACTTTTGCGCCGCATATGCTCTATGTCACCAATGATGACAAACCAGGCCTGATCGGCGCGCTGGGTGTGCTGCTGGCTGAGGCAGGCCTGAATATCGGGACATTCAATCTGGGCCGGAATGAAGATGGCGCGATTGCCATCGTCGCCGTAGACAGTGAAATCACCGATGCATTGCTGCAGAAAGTCAGTGACTTGACGCATGTACGTCAGGCCAAGAAATTGCAGTTCTGATCAGGACCGAAAGCTGGCCCGAAAGTTGGCCTGACATCGTTTCCGGCTTTCAGGCAGTTGTGCTTTAGAACAACGCCGGGCAGGTGCCAAAAAAAACGCCTCGCCCTTTGTAACCTGCACATTCAGGCCAAAAGGGCGAGGCGCTGTTTGTTTCGGGTGAAAGAGCCTAGGCTCAGGACCTATTAATCTTGTGATCTGATACGAACGGTGATTCAAGATTGCAAAGGAGGCTTTGCAATGAGCGATTTGATTTGGTTATCGAAAGAGCAGTTGTCACGGATTGAGCCGTATTTTCCTTTATCCCATGGTGTTCCGCGCGTTGACGACAGGCGTGTATTGTCCGGGATCATCTTCGTGATCCGCAACGGTTTGCGCTGGCGTGATGCGCCGAAGGAATATGGTCCGCACAAGACTTTATACAATCGCTTTATCCGCTGGAGCCGCTTGGGCGTTTTTGATCGCATCTTTTCGAACCTGTCTGCGCAAGGGGACGTTTCCGAAACGCTGATGATTGACGCCACGCATTTGAAAGCCCATCGCACCGCGTCCAGCCTTTTAAAAAAGGGGCTTTTCCCAGGCACATTGGACGCACAAAAGGCGGCTTGAACTCAAAACTTCACGCCGTTGTCGATAACATGGGACGCCCGCTGATCATGTGCCTGACGGCTGGACAGACAAGCGATCATATCGGCGCAAAGCTGATCTATCCGGCACTGCCGGAGGGCGCGAAAACCCTGATCGGCGACAAGGGTTACGATAGCGATGAGTTTCGCAGTGCTCTCACCGCTAAAAACATTCAGCCCTGCATCCCACCGCGAAAAGGACGGCGTCATCCAGCGGAGTTTTGCGAAACTCTCTATAAACAACGCCACAAAGTCGAGATCATGTTCGGAAGACTGAAAGACTGGCGGCGCGTCGCCACCCGCTATGACCGCTGTGCTCACACATACTTCTCAAGCATCTGCATCGCAGCTACGATGATCTTCTGGATCAATCAATGAGTCCTGAGCCTAGAACTTCTTGCCCACAGCCGTCACAACCTGATGGCGCTCAGTGTCATCGTCATAATCAGTATAGCGATATTCGACTTTGGCAAAGAGGTTGCGCGGCAGGGCGAATTCACCTCCAAAGCCGACGCGTAACCCGTCATCAAAGGCTTCTGCACCATTGCCGGTCAGCTGTGAATTGACCAGCGCCACAAGCGTATAAACTGTCAGGTCATCGCGCAGGAGGTAGCCCAGCTTGCCGCCCACTTCTACATCACGGCCTGTATCAACGCCGCCTGCGAAAGACGTGCTGGACCATTCGATACTGGTAAACGCCCCAATGATCAGTTTTGACATCTGGTGATCATACCCGAGAGAAAACCCCCACAAGGCACCATCTTCTTCAATGCTGCCCGCAACAGGATCCTCTGTTTCAAAAGAGTCATAGCCAAGACGCAGTTCTGCGCGCGGTCCGGACAGAACGCTGGACTTTGCATCGCGCGCGCCAAGGCGTGAGTCTGCAGCAGATGCAGCGGAAACCGCCCGGGGGTTGAAGGTGTATTGTTGCGGCTGGGCTTTCGCTGTGCCCCAGCCAGCCAGCAGGGCCATGGAAAGCCCCAGGAAAAATTTGGATCGTTTCATCTCATGCGCTCCGGTGTTTGCATGAGGCGTGTTGTCAGCGCCCAGGCCTTAACGCCGGGTTAACCATAACACTGAGCAGTGTTTCAGTGTGTCGGGTCGGCCACAGCTTTTTGCCCGAATTTGCGGTTTGACCGGGGCAGGACGATCCGTCATGTATCCGCTTTGATTTCGGCCCCGCTGTGTCGACTCACGGCATAGAGGCTCTTCTAGTTCAGCAAGGCAAAAAACATGGCAGATGTAGCAGTAATCGGCGCACAATGGGGCGATGAAGGCAAAGGCAAGGTCGTGGACTGGCTCTCCGCCCGGGCAGAAGTGGTGGTGCGCTTTCAAGGTGGCCACAATGCCGGTCACACGCTCGTGGTGGATGGGGAAGTTTACAAACTGTCCCTGCTGCCCTCCGGCATTGTTCGAGAAGGTAAGATGTCAGTTATCGGAAATGGTGTGGTGGTGGACCCATGGGCACTGGCCGAAGAAATTGCCCGGTTACAGAAGCAGGGCGTTTCCATCTCGCCCGTCAATCTGGTCATTGCAGAAAATGCGGCGCTCATTTTGCCGCTGCATGGTGAACTGGATGCCTTGCGAGAGGCCGCCGCGGGTGACGGAAAGATCGGCACCACCAAGCGCGGCATTGGCCCTGCTTATGAAGACAAGATCGGGCGCCGGGCCATTCGCCTGATTGACCTCGCCCATCCGGGGTCTCTCAAGGAAAAAGTAGAGAAACTCCTGACACACCATAATGCCTTGCGGCGGGGTTTAGGGGAGCAGGAAATTACCCCTGATGAGCTGGTTGCGAAGCTAAAAGAAGTGACGCCAAAAGTTCTGCCTTTTGCCGGCCCTGTGTGGAAACTGCTGCATGATGCACGCAAGGCAGGCAAACGAATCCTGTATGAAGGCGCGCAAGGGGTCTTGCTGGATGTGGATCATGGCACCTATCCTTATGTTACCTCGTCCAATGTAGTGGCCGGGCAGGCGGCAGCAGGCACAGGGCTCGGGCCAAAAACCAGCGGCTATGTGCTGGGTATCGTCAAGGCTTATACAACTCGCGTTGGCGAGGGCCCGTTCCCGACAGAAGACCATGGTGAGCACGGACAAATTCTGGGCGAACGGGGGCGCGAGTTTGGCACGGTCACGGGGCGCAAGCGGCGCTGTGGCTGGTTTGATGCCGTGCTGGTGCGCCAGTCGCTTAAAATTTCCGGTGTGGATGGCATTGCCCTGACCAAGCTGGATGTGCTGGACGGCCTGCCGGAACTGAAAGTCTGTGTCGGCTATGATCTTGATGGCAAACAGCTTGATCATTTTCCGGCGGGCATGGATGCCCAGTCGCAGGTAAAGCCGGTTTATGAAACCATTCCCGGCTGGAGAGACTCAACGGAAGGTGCGCGCAGCTGGGCTGACTTGCCCGCGGAGGCAGTCAAATATGTGCGCCGCCTTGAGGAGTTGATCGAGTGCCCGGTGGCGCTGGTCTCCACCTCGCCAGAGCGAGAGGACGTGATCCTCATGCGTGACCCTTACGAGAGTTAAGCCGATGAACTTCTACGGTCTGAAAAATTGCGACACCTGCCGTATAGCTATGAAAGAACTGGATGCAGCAGGTATCGCCTATGCGTATATTGATGTGCGGGCAGATGGTGTGCCTGCTGGCACTCTGTCTGGCTGGATCGACCAGATGGGAGCAGATAAGTTGGTCAATCGCCGCTCTACAACCTGGCGCAATCTGACAGAAGCCGAGAAGGCATCAGCGGAAGATAACGCAAAGTTGCTCTCCCTGTTGCAAGCAAACCCGACGCTCATCAAGCGCCCGGTGATCGAGCAGGGGGCAGGTATTTATGTTGGTTGGCAGGAGTATGTACAATCAAGAAATTTTTAAGCCAAGCCTACGAAATAGTGCTTTGCCACCGGTTGAATTCTTGGATAAACTCGCACCCCGAGCTTGGCCGTTTGTATAAAGAATAAGATCATTATTCTGTCTATTCTCATAATCGGAGAGTTTCCAAAAACGCACGCTGCGCGTAGCTACTAGGGTCTGTACCCAATTTAACTGATTGATTTGTTTGTGCAAAGCGTGATTCAGGGATTTCCGAAAGGGAGTCTTAAATGGCGCGGTTTGATTTGTCGGATGAAGAATGGGCGGTGATTGAACCGTTGTTGCCAAAGGTTAGCCGCGGCCCGAAGCGCAAAGATGATCGTACGATCCTGAACGGCATCTTTTACATTTTGCGCACAGGCGCGCCATGGCGGGACTTGCCGGAACGATATGGACCGTACACGACTGCTTACAATCGGTATAACAGGTGGGGCGAGCGCGGCGTCTGGAAGGGCATATTCGATGCGCTCGCTGAAGAATGTGAGGACAGTCTGATCTTCATAGACGCCTCGATTGTCAAAGCTCACCGCGCAGCGAGTGGCTCAAAAAGGGGGAACTGGCGGAAGATATTGGACGCTCACGGGGCGGTCGCACAAGCAAAGTTCACGTGGCCGTAGATGAAAATGGCAGGCCATTGCGCATTGAGGTCACTGGCGGCCATGTTCATGACAGCCAGGTGATGAATGTCTTCCTCGACTGGGAGATGCCGCCTCTGGCGATGGTCCTGGACAAAGCCTATGGCAGTGCGAAGATCAGGCGCGATATCGCCGATGAAGGTGCGTTGGCGGTTATTCCCGCCAAGTCCAATGCGCGCAATCCGGTCCCGCATGACACCAGCCTTTACGCCATGCGTAATATTGTCGAGCGGTTCTTCTGCAAAATGAAAGACATGAGACGGCTGGCTACACGGTTCGAGAAATCTCGAAGGAACTTCATCAACATGATATATCTCTTCGCAGCAAAATGCTGGATCAATTGAGTCCACACCCTAGTAAGCGATTTCTAGCAAGTACTTGCGGTAGTATCTGAGTGTGGACATGATCTATAGCAATTTTACAGGACGGTAGCTCTTTAATAAGTTTTGATGCGCCAAACCTTGAGGAGTGGTATGGAAAAAGTTCAATACAAGAAATTTTCTGCCTAATTTCAGCTATCGCTGATGCATAATCATTGTCATATTTTTGCTCAGCTAACGCAAGCAATACATCCTTTAACTTTCGTTCCCACCAAGCGTAGCCTGCGGTCCAACAATACTTGGAATCGAGCGCAGTGAATTTTCGGTTTTTTTGGTTAATTGTGTCTAATTTTGCTTTGTAAAAACTCTTGTCATTAAATTCAACGTAGTAGTCAGTATGGCAAAATCCTGGGTTTAAAAGTAATAAGATGATGTCTGCATTGTCTAAATCGCCTTGATAGGGACCTGGCAATAGGGAAAGATGGATTTTGTCATCAGAAATTTGAGAAGATTGATACTTGTGAATATAATCTTCAAAGTTATTGACCGAGGGGTTTAAAAGATTTTTATATCGGTTGCTTAGCAGAATCTGTTCGTCAGCATGATGCGCTAACACTATGCCATCATCTGAATACGAACTCCAGAAATTTGCTAACTCATTTGTCATGACTCACTTCATAAAAGGCTGGATTTTCTTGTAGGTCAACGAACGCCACAGCCATTCCAGTGGACCGAAGCGGAACACCGACAGCCAGAGCGGCGACCAGACCAGCATCGCCACGAATGTCGCACCGACAATCAGCATCAGCTGTTGCAGGCTCACCTCTCCATACAATCCAAGGCCGTGACCGTAAGCAAGGGTCGTGCCAAGCACTGAGCAGGCAATATAGTTCGTGAACGCCATCCGCCCGACAGCCGCAACTGGTGAGAGTTTCGGGCCAACCCGGAGAATGAAGGCAATCAGCGCCGCATAGCCGAAGGCGCCAAGTGGCCCCGCAATCATGATCACAGGCGTCCAGACAGAGAAGGCTTCATAGGACCAGTTGGCCTTGTTCAGTTCCAGCACGCGCCAGAATTCCATTCCCCATGCACTGCCAAGCGCGATAATCGCGATCGGCAGGTAGACGGAAGATTTCCAGCGTCCCTGCAGGAAGCCGGTTTTGAAAAGTACCATACCGGCCAGCATCAGCCCAAGCGTCATCGCAAACATGCCGCCAAACAGGCCATAGCCGATAATCATGCCAAGCGCGTTTTCTGCCCGATAGGCAATATGGCCGGGAATGCCGCCGAGATAGATCGCGGATTCTTTGGCCAGCATTTCAGGGTCCGTCCCCCACATCATGCCGCTCATTTTCTCGGCCATGCCGGGAATATAAGGTGTCGCCATCATGAAACCGCCCATCCAGAGAGAGCCGAGGATCATGAAGAAGATCGTCCAGAAAATCAGCTTGCCGGTGGACATGTTGCGGAACAGGATCGCGATGAAACCGGTAATCGCATAGACGGTCAGTATATCCCCCATCCAGATGCCCACAAGGTGCACAAGCCCGAACAGCAGCAGGAAGGTGAGACGCCGCCGCAACCTGCGGCCAGCTTCTTTTCTGTCACCGCCAGCCTCCTCGGCCTTCATGGCAATCAGCATAAGCCCGGCGCCGAACAGTGCGGTAAAGTTCGTGCGCCATTTATTATCGACAAAAATGTTCTGCACATTGGCGATGAAAGCATCCACGTCCGATCCCCAGAGCAGGGGATTGGCGTAGAAGGCGAAAGGCTGGAACATTGCCTTGATGTTGACGATGAAGATCGCCATCACGGCGAAGCCGCGCAAAACATCCATGTAATCCAGACGGTTTTCAAGACTGACGGGTGCATCGGCAGTGGACATGAGGTTCCCTCTCAAAAATATTTTGTCCAGCATAGTGCCTCACTTTGAAAAATAAAGTGAAATTTTGTGAAGGCATTCCCGGCCAGCGTTTTGCGTCGGTTTAGCCGCATGTTGGCTCAAACGGGCAGGGGGTACCGAGGGTTCACGGCGGGCTCTAAAGTCCCAGAAATGCCTTGATGTCATCGGCCTGCGCTTCTGCGTCCTTGCGCCCCAGGTCCATCAGGGCACGAATATAACCAGGTTCAAACAGAAGATAGGAGGGCAGCACCCAGGGAGCCTTTAGCGCCCCGATGGAGCGCAACAACATGCGCACGGTTGCCGGCATCTCATGGGCGTGCTGGCCGGCAATTTCGCGAATATCCTGTGATGGCTTGATCATCAGGACATCCAGCGTGCGCAGGTCTGTCTGTGCCCGGCGCTCTGGCAGCATTCGCTCAAGAGTCGAGTTGATGCGCTGCAACCGCTCCACATCTGCTTCCAGATTGTCGTTGAACACAATATCCATCAACTGGCCCGATACCTGGCCGATCGACGGGTAAGGCACCTGTTCGTGCCTGACCGGTTCGCCGGAGAGCTTGCCGTCCCGTGCCCCGATCACCAGCAGCTTGTCTGCGCCCAGATGAATGGCGGGGGAGAGCGGCGCGATCTGCCGCAGGGCGCCATCCCCGAACCAGGTGCCGTCCACTGACCATGCAGGAAAGATGAAAGGCAGTGCGGCGGATGCCAGCACATGATCCGGCCCGATCTCGCATTTGCGCCCCACCCGGCGCGAGCGCCGCCATTCCGCCGCATCGACACTGCCCTGATAAAAAGCAACAGCCAGCCCTTCCTCATAGGAGGAGGCGGTGATCGACAGGGCGTCCAGCAGCGGCCCGTCGAGGTTTTTCTTCAGTTGCGCAAAATCGGTTTCCCGCCCGATAAGTTCTTTCAGCGGCGTATTATCGAACAGGGATTGTGGCGGCGAGACGCCAAAAGCACCGCCCAGTACATAGCTCAGCAAGTGGCCAAAGCGCAGCGCCACCTTGTCCGCACCAGTTTCAAACACGTTTTGGGTGCGCAGATTTCCCCATAAAGCTGACAGCCGACGGATTGCTTTTTTCAGGTCCTGTGCCCCGCTGGTCAGCGATACGGCATTGATCGCCCCGACAGAGACGCCGGTAATGACCTGAAAGGGCAACTGCCCATGCTCCAGCATGTCACCAATGGCGCACATCACGCCCACCTGATAGGCCCCGCGCGCGCCGCCGCCGGACAGAATCAGGGCTGTCTTGCTGTCACCATTATTCATATCCGTCTTATACAGGGTGTTCGTGGGCTGAGAAAATAACGTGTTTCACTCTTTTCACGCACGTGGCCTGCTATGCCTGTGCTGCATCGCAATAACAAACGCCGGAAAGCTGCGCCGGTTAGAGTTGTCGCGCACAGCTTTTTGGTGTAGACCATCCACAGCCGAGGGGCGTCTGCCGGGATATAGAGAGAGGCAGGCTGAGATGAACCCTTTGAACCTGATCCGGCCCATACCGGCGGAGGAACTGGCATTACAGACAGGCGAAGGCCTGCCATCGGGCTTTCCTCGCCGCCAGTGAAGACGCCGGAATACCGGGTTGGCCGCGAGGAGAGCCTTATTTGTGTCTGACGCTTTCTATTCCCCGCATTTCCAAAGGCACACGCATGTCTGGCGCTAGGCTGAGATCACAGAGAAAGACCCATAATGAACAAACACGTCCCCCAGTCTGAATTCACCACGCCGGAAGTCACCACCGGCCCCTTGCCGGCGAGCCGCAAGGTCTATGTTCAGTCAGAGCGCTTTGCGGATGTGAAAGCCCCCATCCGCGAGATTGACCTGCACCCCTCAGCCGAAGAGCCACCATTGCCGGTTTATGACACAACCGGTCCGTACACAGATCCTGCAGTCACGATCGACGTGGAAAAGGGCCTTGCCCGCCATCGCACCAACTGGGTCACGGCGCGCGGCGGCGTTGAGGAATATGACGGCCGAGAGGTCAAGCCGGAAGACAATGGCGGCGCCAGCGGTAAATATCTTGCGCGCGAATTCCCCATCCGCAACCGCCCTTTGCGCGGCACTGGTGAGGCCCCCATCACCCAGCTTGAACACGCGCGGGCCGGCACCATCACCAGGGAGATGGAATATATCGCCATCCGCGAAAACCTTGGCCGCCGTAAGATGCTGGAAGATGCCGAAGCCACCATTGCCGCCGGTGAGAGTTTCGGCGCGGAAATCCCGCCTTTCATCACGGCAGAATTTGTGCGTGATGAAGTGGCCAGAGGCCGCGCGGTCATCCCGTCCAACATCAACCACCCGGAGCTGGAGCCGCAGATCATTGGCCGCAATTTCCTGGTCAAGATCAATGCCAATATCGGCAACTCCGCCGTCACGTCATCCGTCGAGGAAGAAGTGGACAAGATGGTCTGGGCAACCCGTTGGGGCGCAGACAATGTGATGGACCTTTCCACGGGCCGGAACATTCACAACACCCGCGAGTGGATCATCCGCAATTCGCCGGTCCCCATCGGCACGGTGCCGATCTATCAGGCGCTGGAAAAAGTCGGCGGCGTCGCTGAAGACCTCACATGGGAAGTCTATCGCGATACCCTGATTGAGCAGTGCGAGCAGGGCGTTGATTACTTCACTATCCATGCCGGTGTTCGCCTGCCCTATATTCATCTGACAGCGGATCGTGTCACGGGCATCGTCTCGCGCGGTGGCTCGATCATGGCCAAATGGTGCCTGGCCCATCACCGGGAGAGTTTCCTCTACACCAAGTTTGAGGAAATCTGCGAGATCATGCGGCAGTATGACGTCACCTTCTCGCTGGGCGATGGCCTGCGCCCGGGGTCTACGGCAGACGCGAATGACCGCGCCCAGTTCGCCGAGCTTGAAACCCTCGGGGAACTGACGAAAATCGCCTGGGACCATGGCTGCCAGGTAATGATCGAAGGGCCGGGCCACGTGCCCATGCACAAGGTCAAGGTCAATATGGACAAGCAGTTGAAAGAATGCGGTGAGGCTCCGTTCTATACGCTTGGCCCCCTCACCACGGATATTGCACCGGGTTATGACCATATCACCTCCGGCATCGGCGCCGCCATGATCGGCTGGTTCGGCACCGCCATGCTGTGTTATGTGACGCCCAAGGAGCATCTGGGCCTGCCCAACCGGGACGATGTGAAAGTCGGTGTCATCACCTACAAACTGGCTGCTCACGCAGCAGACCTTGCCAAGGGTCACCCCGCCGCGCATTTGCGCGATGATGCGCTCTCCCGCGCGCGCTATGAATTTCGCTGGGAAGACCAGTTTAATTTAGGGCTAGACCCGGAAACCGCGCGAGACTTCCACGATCAGACCCTGCCGAAGGAAGCCCACAAGGTCGCTCACTTCTGCTCCATGTGCGGACCGAAATTCTGCAGTATGAAGATCACCCAGGATGTGCGGGATTATGCCGACGGCCTGACAGACAATGAAAAGGCCGATTTGGAGGCCGCCACAGAAGAAGCCCGCGCCGGCATGGACCGCATGTCAGACAAATACCGCGAAATGGGCAGTGAATTGTATCTGGCCGAGGAAGCCGTGAAGAAGTCGAATGAGGTTTTGTGAGGGAATGGATGCTATAATGCGTCATATTCCTGTTGTCATGGGCGTCGTGTTTATCTTCTCTATGTCTAGTTGCGCAAGAAGTGAAGCTAGCGCTGACGTATACACGCTTTATCGTGATAGCCCATACTTGGAGGAGATAGAGAAGGGTAGGCTTGACATAAAGTGGCAACGCGTTCATGTGGCAACATTTGATGCTAGAAATATGGATACAGAGTATAATTCGAGCAAATGTCTAAAGGTAAAAGAATTTTTCCAAAATGAATGGAGAGAATATCATCAAGAAAAACCAGAACACTGGAGCCATTTTTGGTGTGAACCTGGAGGGTATAAATAAGTGGGGCGGATGAAACGCAGCGTAATCCGGCATCCCGACAGAGCTGAATTTATTCCAGACTACTTGTTTATAGGAATGCACTATGAAATTCCCTTTACTAGTAACACTCTGTACAAGCCTCTTGTTGGTGAATTGTGTGGCCAAATCAGAAGTTGAACTAACATACGAAGAGCAGTCCTATGTTTTCGACAAGGCTGAGTATCATTATGACGGGGATTACCCTGAAGACCTGCCAATTGAAAATGCTTTCACCCATACCGGGTTCTACCTGACCTGGCTCGCCGAAAACGACCTTCTCAGTGATGAAACAACGACCTACCATCGTGATAGAATTGTCCAACTTTCAAAGCGTAACATTTCTCCAGTCAAACTGTATGAAGTGGGGGACGGGTCCCTGATTGGAGAAATTCTGTCCGTACAGGGTTGTAAATTCTCAATAGGCTATTTCGAATTTGAAACGGGGTCTTATCTCCAGGATTATGTCGCCACTTTCCCTGACTTACCCTCAGTCTATCACGTCGAACCAACATGGGAAAATTACGACAAGATCAAACCGGTCATTGACCAACGCTATAGGGAATGGCGCGACAGCCAATAAACTCGGGTCCGCTAAGCACCCTGTGAGCCTACGGGATTTAGCTATATACCATTGAGCAATATATGATTGGCGGTGAAATACAAAGCATCGAAGATCAATGATAAAACCGGTTGTGCGAGAGTCATAAAAGTCAGCCAGTATTGACGGTCAGTCCAATCATTTTCCATGTACATTCCGTCATTAGTTTCTTCGAATAGTCGTCTTTTCTCCTGTCTTTGCAATGTCGTTCTTAAGAAAATCGGTATCATCCGCTTATAGTATGGAACAAGCATCAGCGGCCCCAGAATTAACCATGGCAGTATCAGTTTTAAAATTTGCCATCTTCTATACAGCCTATCGACTGGATGTACCCAGTTAGGCTGATGTGGTCTTCGCTCACCTGTCTTGGAGCTGTTAATAATGCGTGGATCTGTCAGATGACCGTTATATGTTGCTGTTATAGACAGTACCCAGATCGAAATAATGTCCATGGCTGTTTGGTTCAACTGGATATTGAAAAAAGGTATTGTCCAAATATCAAATATCCAGCGTCGTACGACATCGACCATTAAAGACCGATAGAACTCAAGCATCCAAGCGGTTGCGTCATCTAGGGCAATGTTACCGTATCTCACTGTTAGCGATGCAATACTGCCAGCAGCTAATAATGTTCCTAAAAGAGCAAATATGCTCTTCAATAATCTAATAACGGCCACTTAACCCTCCTTGGCTGATAAAACTCTATTCCGATGATATGGAGTGAGCAAGCGCGGCGGAGAAGCCGTAGCTCACCCCTTTTTCACCAGCGTCGCCAGAGCGACGCCGCCAAGAATAATTGCGCTCGCCACGACAAACCTCAAGGTCAGTGGTTCCGCGAGAAACAGAATGCCACCCGCTGCGGCAATCGCGGGCACGCTCAGTTGCGCTGCCCCGGCTTGCGTGGCGCTGAGCCCCGGCAGGGCAGCATACCAGATCGTATAGCCGATGCCCGAAGCAACAATACCGGAAAGGAGGGCGTAGAGAACGCCCATCACAGTCGGGGCTGTCTCCCCCGTCAGCACCACGATTGGCACCAATGGCAGGCAAATGATCGCTGCTCGAATAAAATTGCCAGTCGTTGCCCCGGCCGGGTCTGTCGTGCCTCTGCCGATCAGCGAGTAAACACCCCAGGAGGCGCCGGCAAGTATCATGGCGAAGACCGCCAGCAGGGGCGGCGCAGTTGCCGCAGGGTAGAGCAGCCAGACCAGGGCGGCAAAGGCAGAGATAAGCCCGATCCATTGCAGGAGCCGCAGCGTTTCTCCTTTATACAACCCCCAGTCAATCATGGTCATCTGTACCATGAAGAACAGGATAACAGCACCGAGTCCTGCACCTAGCGCCAGGTAAGCGTAAGAGAAGAAAACGGCATAAGACAAAAGAGCGAGGGGTCCTGTCCAGCTACCTTGCCACAAGGCGCTGGCAGTGCCTTGCCGCAAGGCCATCAGTACACCCATAAAAACAGCGCCTGAGATAATGCGAATGGCCGTGTAACCCCCAGCGCCTGCCGCCCCGTCAATCAGCGCGAGGCGCGCCAGAACGGAGTTCGCGGCAAAGGCGACCATGGCGATAATCGTCAACAGAAGCGTGCGACTCAAGCTCGTCATAAGGTCCCACATGTGCCGACAATCTCAAAGCCTGCCAAGGATAAGCCGCACTGCTCGCCACTTCGTGATGGTAAGTGCCGTCAGTCTTTTGTGTAATCCGTCTTGAACGTCGTGCAGTCCGTGCCTTCCGGCGCGGCGTTGTCCATGGCGAAGACGATGCGCCAGTCACCCTCGGCTTTGGCCAGCACAAATTCATTCACGCCGCAGCCCACGACTGCACCTTTATAGGTCACCACAAAAGGGGCCCATACGGAGGCAAGCCGTCCGGTCGCCTGCACTTCAATCTCAAAAATTTCCTCCACGGCATCACCGGGAGATTGTGCGCCCACCCAGTCGCGCCATGCCTGCAAGCCATCAGGCCGGATCTCGCCGGTGTTGGTGACGCGGCGCAGCTGCGCATCGGGCAGAAAAACTTTATCCACCAGTGTCGCGTCGCCCAGATACATGGCGCGGAACATGCTGCGGACCGTTTCTTCCGGTGTGGACAGGTTCAGCGGATCATCAAGCCCCGCCGGCACATAGGCTGCTTCTTTCTCAGCCTGAGCGAAGCTGGCGGGGGCCGCCAATAATACGATAGCCAGTAATGCGAGCAGGCGTGTGGGAGTGTGCATCATCTTGTCCTTCCAGAGGGGCAGGCGAAGAATAGCGCAATGCCTTGCGTCAGCCCACCCTGTTCTAAGGGGGTAGCTTACGCCAATAAGATGTAAGCGCACCTGTTGCGCACGCGCACAAAATGCGCTTAAGTAGCACATTCAGATGGCGGGGCATTCGGTCCGGCTGTCTCAACCAGAGAAAGGAGCCACCAGATGGCCACTAAAAAAGTTAAAGCCCTGAAAAAGGAAATCAAATCCCGCAAGAAGCGCATTTCCACACAGGAATCTAAGCTGAAAAAAGCGCGTCGCGCGCTGAAAAAAGCCGCGTAACGGCGTCAGCAGGCATGACAACCTGAAAAAGCCCGCCGGGACCTTTCCCGGCGGGCTTTCTTGTTGGTAAAATTCCAACTATTTCAAAGCCTTGACCAAACTTATGTGCCCCCCTTTGTGATGGCCTATTATTCGTTGCAGGCTCATTCATGAGAGAGTGGGGCTGATTAGCAGACAAGCCATTGGCCTGATTATTTGAGTCCCATGGCCTGCGGAAACATGCAGCTGTGTCCTTAACTCAGCGCGAGACAGGCAGGGCGCAAAATTCAGCGATCCTGGTTCACGTCGGCCTTTGCCCGGCGGCGTGCTTGTGCTTAATTCAGGACAGAGAACCAACCAGAGGGGAGTGGGTGACGATGTCTTCATTAAAATCACTGATTGTTGCCGGTGCTGCGGCGCTGGCTTTGGCACCATCAATGGCCAGCGCGGCTGGTGGTGGCGGCGAGCCGGTCAAGTATTTTGCCATCGGGGCAGGATTGAGCGTGCCGGATGATACCGAACAGGATACCAGTCTGGCGCCTTTTTCGGGGGCCAATAATTTTACCCTGCCGGATGGTTTCGACACGAGTTTTGATCCAGGCTTCAATGTCGGTGCGCTTGTTGGTTACAAGTTCAATGATTACTGGCGTATCGAAGGCGAGTATCGCTATTCCTCTGCGGATATTGACGCCACGACAACGCGGGGCCAGTTCAATGTGCCCACATCCGCCAATCCTGGCGGCACGCTGACGGCCAACTCTGGTGATGTCAGTGTGCACGCGCTGTTTGCCAATGCCGTTCTTGATATCAACATGGCCAATAATCTGTTGCCATATCTGGGGGCAGGCATCGGCTATGCTGACGTGGAAATTTCCGGCCTCGGCGCCGATGAGGGCGAGGGCGTTTTCGCCTATAAGGTCTTTACCGGCCTTGATGTCAAAATGGATGAGAATTCCTGGGTAGGCGCACGCTTTTCTTTCATGAACACGGGCGATTTTGCCTATGATCCTGTGGGGTTTGATACGGTGGGCGGTGCCTTCACCCTGAGTGAAGGGCAATATGCGTCTTTCGACCTGACGATCGCCTATCGCCGCAAATTCAAGTAGGTGCCGGTGCGGTGGTAAAAGGTATGGTTCTTGCCCGGTGGGGGCATGATGTTTGTTACCGCTGAAGAACGCCAGCCACTGGGTGGATTTTTGACCTTTCTGTTACCGATGCTGGTGGTTGGCATTGGTGCAGGTATCGCTGTGGGGCTGCCACTGCCCGAAATGGTCAAAAGCCTGATTAGCATTGCCGCGGCCAATTTCCTTTATCTGTGGCGGGCCAGCAAACCGCTGGGCACGGTTGGGGTGACTGTTCTCGTGACGGCCGTCATGGTGCTGAGTTTTCATCTGGCCGGGCCTGGCTGGTTGAGCGCACTGGCATGGATCAGCCTGTTGGCGCTGGCAGGCGCGATGATCGATGATCCGGCGGCGGGGTTGACGGTGCCACCGGCCTGGCGGGCTGTTTTTGCCCGGTTGACGAGCCTGCCGCTGATTTTGTTGATGGTTTTTTTTCTTGGCGGGCTGTTCGTCCTCATGCTGACAGCCCTGTTTCAGGTCAGTCTTTCCTTTGGGCCATCAGGGGCAGCAGGTGGGGGGGCTGAGACGCTCATTCAGTCCCTCACTGACGAATGGAGCCTCTTTGCGCTTGGCGGTGGTGGGCTTATTCTGGCGAGTGTTGTTGCACTGGTGCGGTTGCAAAGGGCAGTCATTGGCGCGCTACGCTACGCGGTGATGCTGGCCTGCCGCTGGCTGCTGCCAGTGCTCAGCGTTGTCAGCCTGGTGTTTCTGGTCAGCGCGCCGGGCAATGCTGCTTACAGCAGTGATACCTTGCTGGCTGTGTCACTGGTTTTTGCCAGTGTGCTGCTGGTGGCGGTCAACCTTGTCTGCGCAGATGGGGCCAGCCAGGGCCCGCCGCTCTGGATCAGGATGTCGGTCTGGTTTGCTGCAGTGGTGATTTTGTTGATGGCGGTGATGCAACTGACGACGATACTCGGCTTTGCAGGGGATGGTGCAGGGGCCGAACTATGGGCCGGCTATGCCGTTCCTGTGCTGATTGTCGCGATAGCCGGTTTCTGTCTGTTGGCGGCGTTACTGTCAGGCGTTCTGCCAGGGCGGGACAGCTGGCTGCCATGGCTGCCTGTCCTCAATACAGTGCTGGTTACGTTGATTGGATTTTCACCACTCTGGTCACTCATTCTGTGACACGCGGCATGACTGATGACGGCTAAACCGGTTCTTTGTCTTTCTTGGCATGTTCGGTCATCACGACCTTGCGGTGTGGCCCGCGATAATCTGCGACCCCCTCGGTCAGGGCATAACAGGCGAGCCGGACCGTCAGCGGGATTTGCACTTTCTCGCCGTCACGTTCACCTTTTTCGTAATACTGGATCATCCGGCGCTTCAAACCGAGCGCGTGCGCCGCATCCTTCTGGGAAAGGCCCATGCCCTTGCGCCATTTTTTGAAATCACTCGGTTCCATACCCATCCCGATCCATTTCCAGTCACATTGCCTATAGCGTGCAATTATTGCGCTTTTGTTACAATCTTCACGGTGATTATCGTTAATGCTGTGTTGGCCTGTGACAAGTCATTGATAACGCGATGGTTTTCATAATTTCGCATTGTTGGCAATAAGCCACACACACCACCTTTAATTGTTAAGCAATGTGGCCTATATCAATAGATGTCGGGCAACCGACTATGGCGATAAATTGCGTTCGTAATAAGCGGATTGGACCCGGGGGCGGTACCCGGCGGCTCCACCAGAATACCCGGCCTGATCTGATGATCGGGTCTTGTGGCGGGGCCGAAATAGGATCGACAAACGTGTACAGGCTCTGCTTTCGCCCGGATGATCTCCGTTATTGGATCACATTTATAGTTGCAAATGACAACTACAAGGAAGAGTTCGCTCTCGCTGCGTAACGCAGTGCGAGTTACTCGCTTTAAACTCCTAGGCCCTTTCCAGGTCTAGGCGGGGCCTCCGGGAGCCTGGCAACAGAATCCCGGGTTTCTTTCCTTGAGATATTCCGTCAACCCACAAATGCCTTTTCGACTACGAACGTATCGGGTTTCGCATTTGAGCCTTCGGTCAGGCCGGCTTTCACGGTCAGGGCCTTTGTATCATTGATCATGTCCATGGAGCCACAAATCATGACGCGATCTGTCTCCGGATCAAGGGGAGGCAGACCGAGATGTTCAAACAGTGCACCTGTTTCAATCAGGTCAGTGATACGCCCCATATTGTCTGACTGTTCGCGTGTTGTCGAAGCAAAATATTTGATCTTGTCCCGGACAAATTCGCCGATCAGTGGATCATCGGGCAGGCTGTTGACCAGGTCACGGGAATAGGCAAGTTCGGCAACTTCACGGCATGTATGCGTGACGATGACCTCGTCAAATTTTTCATAGGTTTCCGGGTCACGAACCAGACTGGCAAAGGGGGCAAAGCCTGTACCGGTGGAGAACATGTAAAGGCGTTTGCCGGGCACCAGCGCATCCAGCACCAGCGTGCCGGTAGGCTTTTTCCCCAGTAAAATTTCATCACCTGGCTGAATTTTCTGGAGTCGCGATGTCAGGGGCCCGTTTTCGACCTTGATAGAGAAGAATTCCAGTTCCTCATCCCATGCGGGGCTGGCGACAGAATAGGCACGCAGGATTGGTTTGCCATTGTCACCGGGCAGGCCAATCATCACGAATTCGCCTGAACGAAACCGAAAGCTTTGCGGGCGTGTTGTTCTGAAGGCAAAGAGCCTGTCAGTGTAGTGTGTTACACTGAGTACTTTTTCCAGTGTGGGAGCGTTCGGGTTTAGCTTGGGTTTGTCCATTATTGCGGCCTCAGTCATGTTGGCAGCCTCTGATTTTTCAACGATGCTTTTGGAGTGCAGCATATAGTCAGCCAATGACGGTGTGACAACACCGTCTGTATGACGAAGCCGTGACCCGAAGACGATAAATCATCGCCTCTGCATTAGAAAAGCTGCACCTTTACAGCAAATCGTCAGCTTCCTTGAATTTCATGGCGAGGTCTTCGGCAACTGCTTCATGGGTGATCCAGCCTTTCGCGACATTGAGTCCACGCTTGAGGTGGCGGTCACGACGCAGGGCATCCTGCACGCCGCGATTGGCCAGGTTAACGGCATGGGGCAGGGTCCGGTTGTTCAGTGCCAGGGTTGAGGTGCGCGCAACAGCGCCCGGCATATTGGCCACACAATAATGCACAATGCCATCAACCTCGAAATATGGATCCTGATGGGTTGTTGGCTTGGAAGTCTCAAAACAGCCCCCCTGATCAATGGAAATATCAACCAGCACGGCGCCCTTTTTCATGGTGCCAAGCATTTCACGGGTGATGAGTTTGGGCGCTGCAGCGCCGGGCACCAGAACAGCTCCCACCACGAGGTCGGCGGTGGTAATTGCTTCGGCCAGAGCGCCAGCGGTTGAATAAACCGTCTGTATGCGGTTTCCAAAAATTGTATCCAGTTCTTCCAGCTTGGTGATGGAGCGGTCAAAGACGCTGACATCCGCATGCATGCCAACAGCCATCTGGGCGGCATTGTAGCCGGAGGTGCCGCCACCAATAATAACGACCTTGCCGGCTTCCACACCCGGCACACCGCCAAGCAGAACGCCGCGCCCGCCTGCGGCCATTTGCAGACACGCAGCACCAACCTGGATCGACATCCGGCCCGCCACTTCGCTCATTGGCTGAAGCAGGGGAAGGGTGCCCACATCCGAGGTCACGGTTTCATAGGCAACGGCCCAGCAGCCTGATTCTGCCAGCGCTTCGGCCTGTGGTTTGTCTGCTGCCAGATGCAGATAAGTGAAGAGTGTCTGCCCTTCGCACAGCATCGCGCATTCATGCAGTTGTGGTTCCTTGACCTTCACAATCATGTCGGCTTCGGCGAAAATTTCTTCCGGCGTGCTGACAATTTTTGCGCCTGCTATCTCATATTGCTCGTCGAGAAAGTCGATGGCAGCACCGGCGTTGGTTTCAATCAATACCTCGTGCCCGGCCCGTGTCAGTTCGAGCACACTGTCCGGTGTGAGGCCAACACGAAACTCGAGTGTCTTGATTTCCTTGGGGCAACCGACGCGCATGTGATTCTCCTTCCCGGTTTTTTTGTTGCATCTATATATCTGCCAACTGCGCATTTTACTATCTGCAAAAAGCAACAGCGTGGCGTATGAGGTTGGCTAGAGGAATAAGGCGATTACCTGCTTTTAAGTCTTGAAAATCAGACGGTTTCTGCTTGTTTCAGGGGAATGAATTGAGATGATCTGACCCCTGGCGGGTCACCAGAGGAGTGTTTGTGATGCAAAAAGGCGGATTTGAATTTACCGGTGAATGGCGTGAGGGCGATGAATATATCCTGAGCGACGGGGCGCTTGAGTTTCTGAAAGAGCTGGTGGACCAGTTTGCCGGTCGCCGCGCGCAGTTGCTGCAGGCACGGCGCGACTGGTACAAAAAAATTGATGCGGGCCAGTTACCGGATTTCCGTCCTGACACCAAAGCCATTCGCGAAGGTGACTGGAAAGTTGGCGCGCTACCAACGCCATTGCTCGATCGTCGCACCGAGATTACTGGGCCTGTTGATCGCAAGATGGTCATCAATGCCCTCAATGCGGACGTGAAAGTTTTCATGGCTGACTTTGAAGATGCCCTGTCGCCAACATGGCGGAACGTGGTGGAGGGGCAGCAAAACCTCCATGATGCGATCCGTCGCACGATTGATTATACAGACCCGAGAAGCGGCAAACACTATGCGTTGAGTGATGATCCGGCGATCCTGCTGGCGCGGGTGCGCGGGCTGCATCTTGATGAGAAGCATATCAGGCGTGATGGGTTGAATGTGCCCGGTGGCCTCGTGGATTTCGGTCTTTATTTCTATCACAACTGGCAGGCGCTGATTGATCTTGGGCATGGGCCTTTCTTCTATGTGCCGAAACTGGAACACGCCGAAGAGGCCCGTTGGTGGAATGATGTGTTTGTTTACGCGCAGGAGCGCGTGGGCCTGCCTGTTGGTACGATCAAGGCAACGATGCTGATCGAGACACTGCCAGCCGTTTTCGAGATGAACGAAATCCTCTTTGAGCTGAAGGAACACGCCGCTGCCCTGAATTGTGGCCGTTGGGATTATATTTTCAGCTATATCAAGACTCTGAAAAGTCACCCGGACCGGATGTTACCGGATCGGACGGATGTGAATATGAGCCAGCCTTTCCTGGATGCCTATTCACGGCTGCTGGTCAAAACCTGCCACCAGCGCGGGGCGCTGGCGATGGGCGGCATGTCGGCCTTCATCCCGAGCAAGTCGGAAGAAGATAACAAGGTTGTCTTTGAAAAGGTGCGTGCTGACAAACAGAAGGAAGCGGACAATGGCCATGACGGTTCCTGGGTCGCGCATCCAGGGCTGGCTGCCATTGTGAACGAAGTATATGGCAAGGCGTTTGAGGACGGTAAAACCAATCAGCGTCACATCCTGCGCGAGGGCGATGCACCTATTGTAGCTGACAATCTGCTGGCTCCGTCAGAAGGGAATTACACAGATGAAGGCTTGCGCGACAATATTCGCGTTGCTCTGCAATATATCGAAGCATGGTTGCAGGGTGCCGGTGCTGTGGCAATCTATGGGCTGATGGAAGATGCAGCCACGGCTGAAATTTCGCGTGCCTCCATCTGGCAGTGGATTCGCAATGGCGCAAAACTGACCAATGGTGAAACCATGACTGCTGATTATTTCCGCAAGGCCATGGCGGAAGAGATTGAAGTCATCAAGGGCGAAGTTGGTGCTGAGCGCTGGGAGAATGGCCGCTTTCCGGAAGCGATTGAACTGTTTGAAAATCTCTGCCTGCAGGACGGGTTCGCAGAATTCCTGACCCTTGGCGCTTACGAGAAACTGTAAGCCATCGGCTGATGCAGCTTGCCGGGCGCTGTCTGCACACATGCGTGAAGTCAGAGTTTTTTCTGTGCGTCATAATAATTGTTGCCGCCTTCATCCTCGTGCGTCCCAAGCAGGATCATGTCAGCGTCACTCAAAATAGCTGAATAGGCGTCGCGCCCCAGTGAGCTGGATATTTGTCCGGTCAGCATATCCTTCCAGGTACAAGTCTGGTGCGGCGCGGAAAACAGGAGCCGTCCACCGGGATTCAGTACACTGCAGATATGGCGAAGCAAGACAGTTTGCCTGTCTTCTGGCAACAGGAAGATCAGCCCGATTGCCAGCGCAGCGTCGAAGTGCCGCCCGAAAAACCGGCTCTGTTCTGCGGGCTCGCAGGCGATCTCTATAGTCGGGAATTGTTGCCGGAAGGCAGTCACCATTCTGGGCGATGCATCAATGGCGAAAACGCTCAGGCCCTTTTTGATCAGGATAGAGGTCAGCGGCATGCCCGATCCGGCACCGATATCCACGACCGTGCTTTTTGGCGGAAGAGTGTCAGCCCATTTCGTGACAATGTCAGTGCCAACGGTGGACCGTATGTCAATAAATTCAGCCGCGATAGTGTCATACCCGTTTGAGTGATCTGACGACATGGGCGATACGCCTCCTGTGTTGTTTATGTGTCCAGTTGTTTCTGATAACAGCATGATCTGACAAGGGCTTTCTCCCGCCGCACCTGCTACCAAGGCTGCCTCTGACAGGCATTAACCTTGCTGCGTATGGATATTTCATCTGTCCCGCAGATGGTTAAGATAGCCGGTTTGAACGGGAAGGAATGTGCGCGGTGTTGTGCAGAATCAAGCTGCTTGTCCTGGCGGTGATTGTCGTGACCGGGTGTGAGGCTATACCGCCTGCGCCGAGATCATTGGAGGCTGCGCCTGTCACGCAGGCGCCGGTCCGCGCGATAGTAGCACCGGTTCAGACGACGCGCCCGCCCGCCGGCGACACACAAACAGCCGAGCTATCAGACTCTTGTGCCTGCGCAGTTCCTGCCGAGATGTTTGTGCCCTCCGCGATGCGGGTGCAGCCTGTGTTGAGCGCACAGCGCCAGGGTGTTCAGCCGGTATTTCGCAGCACGCCTGCCCGCGACATCATGCCACGGCTTAATCTTGATCAGGCGATCCGCATGGTGAACGTATATCGCGGCGAGAACGGACTGGCACCGCTGTTCCTTGAGCGACGTCTGGTCACAGCTGCGCGCAGCCATGCGCAGGACCTCGCACAGGTTGACCGTGTTTCCCACACCGGCAGCGATGGGTCGACATTGCAGACGCGCTTGCAACGTGCCGGGTACGACGCCCATGCCGCAGCGGAAAATATCAGTGGCGGTCAGCGCAGCTTTGAAGAAGCATTTCGCGCATGGCAGCAAAGTCCGGTACATCGCGAAAAACTGCTGGCAGCAAAGGCACAGGATATTGGTATTGCCTATGTGTATGATCCCGCGTCAGAGTACCGTGTATTCTGGACCCTGATTATTGCCGAACGGTTTTAACCTAGGCTGCCTTGAATACGATGAAGCGGTTCCAGCAATAGGTCAGAACAGCCGCAGTACCGGAACTTGCGATGAAGGCAATGGTTGTGGAGGTTGTGAGAGATGTATCGCCCACCAGATGTGGTGACAGCCAGGCCGGCATGATGCTGATAAACCACTGCCACAGGCCAATCAGGGCCTCACCGCCAACACTGGCCACCGGGCCCTGGAGAAAAGTGAAAATCTGCCCTTGCGTCAGCCCGATCATCAAACCGGTATGCAATAACATGACGATAATATAGCCGGCGACCATCAGGGCAAACCCGTGAACGTGGCTGCGCCCGCCATCAAAGACGAAATAGTGATTGCCGAGATAAGAGATCAGCAGGCCGCCGCCGAAGCCCAGCAGGTTGGCTGCGGCCAGCGATGTGACAAGCCCCGTTTCCATCAGAACCATCAGGATGAGATAATGCACCAGTGTTGCCGCGATACCGACCATGGCAAAGGCGCCAAGTGATTTGGCCAGATCAGACAAATGGCGTTTCATGCCGTCAGTTGAGCCGGTTTCCAATGGTGTGGCAATGTCAGCTGTCGGTGTCACGGGGAGGTATCTCCAGCAGTGCAGGCGTTTGGCGTTAACCTTGTGGGGCAAAAGATTGAAAAATCCTTGACCGCTCGAGGTAATTTGCATGTGGGCGAGCTGAGGGGGCAGCTGGTGAAAACAGGATGATATCTCCCTCGCGGGCCTTATGGCGCGCGCTTTCGATCATGCTCTCAAGGCTGTCGTGATGCGAAATCAATGTTGGCGCTGCGCCAGACTCAGCTGCTGCCTGTAAGGCAGAGGCCGTTTCGCT
Source organism: Parvularcula sp. IMCC14364 (assembly GCF_030758415.1). Taxonomy (NCBI): domain Bacteria; kingdom Pseudomonadati; phylum Pseudomonadota; class Alphaproteobacteria; order Parvularculales; family Parvularculaceae; genus Parvularcula; species Parvularcula sp. IMCC14364. The sequence continues at coordinate 478,335 of NZ_CP132334.1, forward strand.
GAAGGCATAAAGCTGGATATTGGCGCGGGCCCGGCAATGTGCGATCAGGGCATCAAACTGCTGGCCCCGGTCTGCCCCGCCCAGCAGCAGGTGAATGGTCTGCCCCTGCCAGCGCGTGAGAGCAGAAAGTGTTGCCTCCGGCACTGTCGCCAGCGCGTCATCAACCCAGATGAGTCCATCAGTCGTTGGCAGGATAAACTGGCGGGACGGCAGACCGGGCCAGCCCGACAGATTCTTCTGCAAGGCAGCCGAGACCTGATCCGGGGTCAGCAAACCACTGGCAAGGCAAGTGGCAATGCTGGCCCGCAGAGCAAGCAACATCGACGGTGCGGCAAAGGCCGGGTGCAGATCAACTGGCGTCAACTCATGTACGGTGCCGAATGTGATCCGGTTGCCGTCAATGCGGGTATGGTCGTCGAAGGTGGTGATCGCGCTGTTTGCCGGGACTTCCTGTCGTAAATCAGTAGCGACGATACCCCGCGCAGGCGGGTTTTGCGCGAAGGGGCGCAGCTTGTCATGCCTGTAGGCGCTGTGGCTGCCATGCCAGTCCGTATGTTCCTTATAGATATTGGTGACGACATGAAAAGCGGAGAGGGGCGGGAGATCGTGCATCATGTAAGAGGAGAGCTCAAGCACGCAAATTGTATCCGTACTGATGACTGCTTCAAAAGGTGTACGCCCAATATTACCCATCTCCTCGGCCCTGCGCCCGGCCCAGCGCAATAAATGTGCCGTCAGGCTGGCGGTGGAACTCTTGCCCTTGGTCCCGGTGATGGTGATGGTGTTTTGCGGCGCATATTTGGCCAGCCAGTAGCCGGTGGGCGTGGTGTGCGGAATACGCAGATGTCTGATTTTTTCAAAAACAGGATTATCCGGCGCAATACCCGGCGAGCGTAGATAGAGCTCTGGCCGCGGGGTGTCATGATTTTCCGACACCCACTCTGGCTCGGTCACATGGGTGACGGCTGTATTCTGCTGAAGGGATTCGGGCAGGGCAGAAAATTTATCTGCCCTGTCTATAACGGTAATGTGCTGTGCCTGCTGTGTGAGAAACCAGTCCAGCGCGGCGCGGCCTTCAACGCCGAGGCCGTGAATGATGAGTCTGGATGTGGCCGGATCAAAGATCATGGGCTGCTTTCATCATCGTGTCCGGCACGAAATGTCTGTCCGCAACACCCATTCCGTCCTGCCAGAATGTCTCGAGCGTTGCCGTATCATGCAGCGCCAGGATCTGCGGGATGAGTGCACGCACGGCTCGCGTGGCGCGCCAGGGGGAGGACAGGCTCAGCCGATATACTGTAGCGCGACATTCATTGATGGTGCCAACGCAATCCCACGGTTTGCTGTCTGTCAGTCCACAGAGTTCCCGATAAAGCGGCAGCAGGTTTTCGCGCTCAAGGAAATTATCGGGAAAGATTGTTCGGGCCTGCTCAAGGCTCAGATGTGGCGCCAGCATCAGCGAGGTGAAAGCGCATTTCGCGCACGCACCGCACCAGCGTGGTGGTTCTGCGCCGGTAATACGGAAGTTTTGGTTGCAACTGGTGAAGCGCGGGAATGCTTCCTGCAGAGCCGAGAACTTTTCGGCAATCCAGATCTCCGAATAGGGGCGAAGGACGGAAAAATAGGCCGGCGCCAACGGATCGGCTGTCCCGATGGCATCGCGCATGATATTCTCGAAGTTGCTGGATTTCGAATACTGATGATTTGCGACGATCCCGTCCTGCCGGATGGTTGGCTCATCGGCAGAGCGTTCATTTGCGAAAATCACACTTTGCGCACCTGACAGGCGGCCGAGAATGACCAGCATCAGCGCGTTAATGGCAGTGATGGGAACGTGGCCGTTCAGGGCATCAGCGGCATTCACATCGCGCAGTTTCGGGTCGAGATGTCGGCGCAGAAACAGCACTGGCATTTCGCTTGTGCGCTGGATCGCGGCCTCAACCTTGTCGGACATGACAACCGCACAGCGCTGCGCCGTCAGGCCCGCCCGCCGGGCGATTGCATCAGCAACATAAGAATCCTTGCCGCCGCCCCAGGCAACCAGTGCCTGTCCGTCAAGGCTGTGCGTCTGTGCCACCTGTTCGGGATAGGGGGCGCTGTCTTTGTCGCTGGCGACAATCTCAAGCTCATGGCTCTGATAGAGACCGTTACGCACATACAACTCAGCCAGACCATCGCCATAAAGGGCAGTTGCCAACTGGTGTAATTCTGATGAGATTCGCGTGAGGGGTAACAGCAGGCGGCGGGCGGCAGCGCATTTGTAATAACTGACCCCCAGCGCAACCTGCAACAGGTCGAGGAGGCCAGCCAGTCCCCGGTCCAGGCGCGCTTCCAGGGCCAGATCCGTGGCCGTAAAAGTGACAATTTCCGAGAAGGCCCCGTAGCGCGCGCAGGTATAGTCAAAACGCACAGACGCCCCGTCAGCTGACACCTGCCATCCCTCCATCCTGAAACTGTCTGCCTGTCGCGGGTCCGCCATGACCTGATCCTGAAAAACCATTTCCCTGATAGGTCATATCGCAGCATGGCGGCAATATGACAGTTTAAGCGAATGGCAGGCTATTTGATGCCTATTAGTCACCCGCTAAATGAGGGAGGTAGTTCACCAGAATAGAATGTGACCTATTTCCTTCGACGCCCATCGTCAAAACGTGCGTCATGTCCTTTCTAGCTGATGTTTAGAATTTTGGCGGGCCCGTCGTTTGCGGTCCATATTGTTCTGGCAAGTCACGCCAGGGCGCAAAATGTAAAAGATGCAGTTCAGGACCGTGCGATCATCTTTGTGCTTCAGGCTGCTGTTATCCTTTGGCAACGACGGTTCAATCACCGCCTATTCTTAATCCGAAAAATCAAAACATGCTATATCATACTCCCTTTCGGGAATCTTCTAATAACACACAGCTTAAAAGATCAATCAAGAAAATAAATTGCAGGGTATGATAAAATTAATATAAGATAATCCGTATAGTATACATTAATTATTCAAACGATAATATCATCTAATATATCAATTAATGATGTGTTATTTATTGTCAGCGTATCGTTTCCTATAAGCAAAAACACATCACCATTTTCCTCAACCATCGCAGCGATTGCATCATTGGCGTCAATGAAATCAAAATCAGTTAGATCAATTTTATCAGTACCATTTCGAAAGTCTATTATTGATACTTCCTCATCGCCAACGTTGAATACAAATGTATCGCTTCCGCCGTTACCAGAAAGTATATCAATGCCGCCCCCACCAGAGAGAATGTCATCGCCGCCACCGCCGGACAAAGTATCGTCACCGAGTCCACCGGAAACTTCATCATTGCCACTACCCCCAAAAATCTGATCGTTTCCAGAATTTCCATTGAGGATGTCGCTTCCCCCTCCACCACGAATAATGTCGTTGCCTGAATCCCCAGAGATTATATCAGTTAAACCATTACCAATGATTAGATCATTGCCGGCGCCCCCAAAAATAGTGTCGCTGCCCCGCCGACCTTCTATCTGGTCGTTGCCATCACCACCCTGAATAAAATCACCTGAATCGCCGCCAATAAGAATGTCGTTTCCTATGCCGCCGTCCAATTGATCTCGCCCCCCACCCGCCGAAAGCGTATCATTACCTTCATTCCCGAAAAGCTTGTCTTTGCCTCCGTTCCCTTCGATCTTATCATCTTGAGTTCCGCCGAACAGGCTGTCAGCACCGGAGCCGCCGAATATAGTATCAGAGCCGTCACCTCCGAAAACCGTGTCTCGCCCGCTACCGGCTTCAATATAATCCTGCCCAGCCATGCCATCTATAATATCATTTCCCGCAAGGCCTTGCAGTCTATTATCGGCGATATCACCTATCAATGTATCGTTAAAGTCTGACCCAGTGATGCCCTCAATGTTTTGAATAGTGTCACCTTCCGCGTCGCCACCGAAGGAAACACCTGTACTGAGGTCAATAGATATTCCGGCTGAAGAAGAATGGTAACTTGCAACATCGATATCCTCGCCACCATCTAATATGTCAGCGCCAGAACCACCAATGAGCAAGTCATTACCTCTCCCGCCAAGCAGTTCATCATCTCCAGCAAAACCAAATATTTCATCTCCAAGAAAAGATCCGTTTAAAACATCTTCGTCATCAGTGCCGTTTAGCCCTGTGGAGAAACCGAAAATTATATATGTTTGGCCGCTTACAGATGACTCATTACTAGGGCCTCCAGGTAGTCCGATTGCCACGTCGTCAAATCCATCGCCATTAATATCACCGGCAGAGGAAGCTTGCGTACCATTACTCACTGCGAAACCATTCGAGCCGTCAAGCTCGGATAGCTCGACGGTATCCGTAAAACCTCCATCACGACCAAACACAATATAAGTTTTTCCAAAGGAAATGAAATTACCATTTCTAGATGTAACTTCACTGTCTGTACTTAAGATGAAGTCTCCAACCCCATCTCCATTGAAATCTCCTGCAGAACCTATCGCTGTAGTTCTTTCTCGTTCACCCACACCGTTAATTGCAAACCCCTGACTGTTGTCAAAATCGGATAGTTCCAGTCGATCTTGTGTGAAGTCATTTCTACCATAAATTACATATGCTTCTCCGGAATCATATGCGTTCGCATCACCACCAGGCGCCCCCAAGAATATATCATTAATGCCGTCACCGTTAACATCACCAATATTGCCAGATGCTGCCAATCTATCACCCGCATCTATACCTTCTATTGTGAAGCCATTCGAGCCGTTCAAGCTACTCACGTTCATTGCGGCAGGCTTGATATTGTCATCACCAAAAATAATATACACTTCACCAACTGAATTTTTCCCTGAACTATTTGCATTTGCGGCACCGATTGCGAAATCATCAATTCCGTCGCCATTAATATCGCCAAGTCCAGAGAGTGTGCTGCCGGAATAGTCTCTACCGCCTGTTCCTTGCACCACAAATCCGTTGAGACCGTTTAGATCTGATGTTTCTATATTTTCACCGAAGCCCCCCGCGGAACCGAAAACAACATAAGTCTCTCCAGCGGAGAAGTTACCGTCCACAGTGGCTCGTATACTTGAAACCAGAAAATCGTCGATGCCGTCAGCGTTAATATCACCTGCGGCGGCAGTGCTGAAGCCCAGCCGGTCACCTGTGGTCAAGCCGCTTAAAGAAAAACCGTTAGTGCCATCAAGTGACGAGACAGAAAAGCTAGGCTCTGCCCCTTCAGTAGTGCCAAAAATGACGTATGCTTGACCGGAGTCAAAAGCTCCACCTGTATTTTTGTACGGCGCTGAAATGATAAAATCATCTATACCATCACCGTTGATGTCTCCGACAATATTAGCATCAAAACCAAGATTATCACCATCTGAGCTATCTTGGATGGGTTCAATTGAAAAGCCGTCCGAGCCATCTAGGCTCAGGACTCATTGATTGATCCAGAAGATCATCGTAGCTGCGATGCAGATGCTTGAGAAGTATGTGTGAGCACAGCGGTCATAGCGGGTGGCGACGCGCCGCCAGTCTTTTAGCCTTCCGAACATGATCTCGACTTTGTGGCGTTGTTTATAGAGAGTTTCGCAAAACTCCGCTGGATGACGCCGTCCTTTTCGCGGTGGGATGCAGGGCTGAATGTTTTTAGCGGTGAGAGCACTGCGAAACTCATCGCTATCGTAACCCTTGTCGCCGATCAGGGTTTTCGCGCCCTCCGGCAGTGCCGGATAGATCAGCTTTGCGCCGATATGATCGCTTGTCTGTCCAGCCGTCAGGCACATGATCAGCGGGCGTCCCATGTTATCGACAACGGCGTGAAGTTTTGAGTTCAAGCCGCCTTTTGTGCGTCCAATGTGCCTGGGAAAAGCCCCTTTTTTAAAAGGCTGGACGCGGTGCGATGGGCTTTCAAATGCGTGGCGTCAATCATCAGCGTTTCGGAAACGTCCCCTTGCGCAGACAGGTTCGAAAAGATGCGATCAAAAACGCCCAAGCGGCTCCAGCGGATAAAGCGATTGTATAAAGTCTTGTGCGGACCATATTCCTTCGGCGCATCACGCCAGCGCAAACCGTTGCGGATCACGAAGATGATCCCGGACAATACACGCCTGTCGTCAACGCGCGGAACACCATGGGATAAAGGAAAATACGGCTCAATCCGTGACAACTGCTCTTTCGATAACCAAATCAAATCGCTCATTGCAAAGCCTCCTTTGCAATCTTGAATCACCGTTCGTATCAGATCACAAGATTAATAGGTCCTGAGCCTAGGTCCGACAATTCAACCACTGGTTTAAACCCGTCCGAACGGCCAAAAATTACAAACGCACGACCATTGTCATTTCCACCTGAGCCTGCACCAATAAGGATATCGTCAAATCCATCATTATTTATGTCGCCATCTACTGATAACGATCGACCAGACCTGACTAACCCTTCAAGGCCATTGATCTGAAATCCATTAATTCCATTTATTTCTGTCAAGTCAAATTGAGTCAAAATGGACATGGAAACTCCTTTAGATATTAGTGCTTCTAAAAATTATATGTATAATTTGTGTCAGTAACGTGACGGTATGGACGGTATTGAAAGTGAAGATGCAGAGCGACATCAGTATCATTTTGTGAAAATCTTGCCCAGTTCAAGTCGGTCCTCAATCTGCTTGACGGCTCACATTGAACTTGTTTTCCTATGTCGGGTTGGCACGCTCGCGTCTTTTGCGGGCCTTGTCGAACTCTGCGGCCTGTTCAGCGCCCCAGGCTTCGACGGAGAAGCGTTTGACCATGCGGCGCAGGGCGGTCATGCGGGTACGGCGTTCTGCCTGCGGCATGTCGAGCGCCTGCAGAATGGCCTGGTCCATGGAGCGGTTGGAGAACGGGTTTGTGATAACGGCCGAGTTGAGTTCCACAGCGGCACCGGCAAATTCCGACAGGACGAGGACACCATCATTGTCCGTACGCGCGGCTACATATTCCTTGCAAACAAGATTCATGCCGTCAGCCAGGGGCGTGATCCAGGCAATATCCGCCGCCAGATAATACTTTATCAGGTCATCAAACGGGATCGCCCGCGAGATCAGCGCGATGGGCTGCCAGTCCAGTGTGCCAAAGCGCCCATTGATCCGGCCCGCCGTTTCTTCAATACCGGACTGAATATCCTCATATGCCGTCATATTGCGATTGGCGCTGACAGAGACATGCATCAGCCGCACGTTGCCACGCAGCCGCGGATTGTCCTGCAAAATGCGCTCGAAGCTCTCCAGCTGTTCAACGCCGCCTTTGGTATAATCCGTACGCCCCACAGACAAGATCAACTGGCTGCCATCCATATTCTCGCGCACCTGACGCGCCTGTTCCCGGAAGACGGGATCGCTCGCGCGTGTCTCAATGAAATCGACCGCGACTCCCACGGCGGATGAACTGATGGCAATCTGTTGGCCCTCATAGGTGATCAGAGTCGGCGCGCTGCGCTCGCTCAGCGCTGTCCCTTCCGAGATGAGATCATGATCAACCGGCTGTCGCTCCAGGACGTCGACATCAAGCAGGCTGCGTGCCACGGACAGGAAATTGGCCGCATAACGCGGAATCTGAAAGCCGATCACATCGCAGGCGAGCAGACTTTCCACAATCTCCCGGCGCCATGGCAGCACGTTGAACATGTCCGCTGCGGGAAAGGGCGTATGATGAAAGAATGATATGGTTAGGTCCGGACGCATCTGACGCAAATAACCGGGCACCAGCCAGAGGTTATAGTCGTGGACCCAGACGCGCGCATTTTCGCCAGCCTCAGATGCCGCTGCCTCGGCAAAGGCCCAGTTAACCTCGCGAAAGGTTGGCCAGTCCACCGGGTCATAATTATAGTTGCCCTTGAAGCTGTGCAGGATCGGCCAGAACGCTTCTTTCGAGGTAATGTGATAGAAACTGCTGACCTGCTCAGCCGTCAGGGGCAGGCGCGATACGCTGTATTTGCCATGGGCATCGTCAATCTCGACCACGCGCTCGAAACCGGGGTTGACGGGATCTTCTGCCAGTTTCCAGGCGACCCAGGCACCATGTTCAGCTTTGCCAAAGAAACTTTTCAATGTTGGCACAATGCCATTCGGGCTGGCATTTTCACGGAAGACTGTCTTGCCGTTTTCCTCAACCTCCTCATAGGGTTGCCGGTGATATACAATGACGAGGTCTGACGACATTGAGTCTGCAGCTTTTGTTTGTGTTGACATCTTGTCTGTTGGTGTTGTTTTTGCAGGCATGGATCATGCCTCCTGAAGGGCGTGCGGATGCAGGTCAAAAATACGAATGGCTTCGGCAATGCCGGCGGCACCGACCGCCCTGGCGCGATGGATATTTTTTAGTTGGGGCAGGGCTTCAATCAAGCCGGTTTCAGCGCCGCCAACGGCGACCGCGGGCGTGCCAGTTGTGAGCAGGGAGAGGTCATTCAGGGTATCACCTGCAGCAAGCACCTTTGCCAGTGGCACATTCAGTTCTGTCAGCAAACGGATGAGAGAGGGCCCCTTGCTGATACCGCGCGGCAGGACGTCGAAAAACCGATTATCCGAGATGAGGCTGTCTGCCCCTAGGGCTTCGACGATACTGATGGCACTGTTGTCAAATTTTTCCGGATCCAGATCATAACTGACCCGGTAACGAAATGCTGTCGGCTGCAGGGTGAGGCCTGGATGAGCGTCGAGCTTTTTGCGAACTGTCGGTCCGCGGTCGTCCCAAATGGCGCAGATATGCGCTTCCAGTGCCGGGATGGGCAGGACCTCTTTGCCCGGTGAAAGGCGGGCAATGGTTGTGCCCACATCCCCCACCACATAATCAGGCCAGGGGACGCGGCCAGATGCGCACAGCTCCCGGATGAAGGCAGGGTCACGCCCGGTCACGAAGATCAGGCCCACCGTATCACGATGTTGCTGGATCCATTGATAAAGCTGGTCGCGGGCGTCTTCGCTACCGCCTAGAAAGGTACCGTCGAGGTCTGTCGCCAGCACCATATGATGGCCAGACAGGTCCGCGGGAGTATCGGGCATGTTGTTTATTTCTGTTGATGGCATGTGCGTGGTTGTAGGGGCGATCGGCACCACAAGTCCAGATGCACACAATGCTCCTGCCCGCAGGTGGTTTGTGATTGGGGTGTTGTGTGTGTTCGGACTTCAGTGAAAACGGATTGAGACGGTGACTGTGCCTATGATGCCAGTAAGATCATCAATATACAGTGTTTCATGGGCCGGATCGCTGGACCATGGCTCAAGGCGGGATGGATCACGGCGCCAGCGCCGCAGCAATGGCTGTCCGTCCGGCAGTTGCAACAGCACGACATCGCCGCTCACCGGCACCCGGTGATTGTAATCCACGACGGCCAGTGTGTTGCCGGGGAAGGCCAGATTCATGGCCTCATCATTCACGAAGAAGCCAAAAAGACTATTGCTGCCGGATGTGACCGGGATGTAGTCCGTGGCCAGCGCGTGCAGGTCGGCACCATTACGGTCGATCATCAGCACCGTATCTTCCAGACGAATCACCGGGACATGAAACAGGCCGCGGCGGATATAGGCGGCCGTCGGGTGCTTGTCGCGCTCGGCGGTGGAGCGCTCGCCGCTGGCAAGCCACCCCAGTTGCACATCCAGCGCCTCGGCAATCTTGGCCAGCATCAACTGACGCGGGTCATGCACGCCTGATTCCCAGTTGGCCACCGTCGGCTGACTGACACCTAGGCGGGTCGCCAGATCCGCCTGATTCAAGCCCTTTACCTTACGAGACTGGCGGATTCGCGCGCCGATGGCGTTCTCGGTTTCAGGGCCATCAGACAGGGCGGGCCGGGAAATTAAAGTTTGCTCAGACATGATTCGATCGTATCAGTTTTGCTTATATTTGCAGTCGAATCAATATCGGAGAAGCCTATAAACTGTATAAAATCTCTCATTTGATACAATTTTGATATAATATCACAAATTTTTGCCTATATTTTTGTCAGGAAATATAGTTTTCACTGGACAGGTGAGGGCAAATTTGATTGCATATCGCCAACAACAATAAGGGGCTTGAACCAGAAACAGGAGGATAAGATGTCCGATTATTGTAACAAAGATGGTGCCACGCGTCTGAGAAACACAATTGTCGAATTCTGGAAGAAAAAAGGATTTGATGTGGATATTGAGCTTGTAAATGAAGGCTTCGTTTCCACTATGCGGTCCGCCAGGACAGATCTTCGCAGCGACATGATAAATGGCATGCCACAGCGCGTCGGCATGGAAGCTGCCTGAACAAACAGTCTGAAATCAGTCTGAGAATATTTCCGATATGATGCCCGGTATTTCGTCAAAATCGTCGAATTGCCGGGCTTTTTTTATCTCCGTTTCAGTAAATGTCCCGTAGCCGAAACTGGCTATCAGGCAGGGCATGTCTGCAGCAATCGCGGCAGTCAGGTCCGTCATGGTGTCGCCGACCATGACCCCGCGCGACGCGCCAGTGCGCTCTGCGCAGGTTAAAAGGGGCAGCGGGTCAGGTTTGTAAGACGGCAGACTGTCGCGGCAGATTATACAGTCAAAAAAACTGGTCAGCTTCAGGTCTTCCAGCAGCGGCAGCGCCAGTTCTTCGCGCTTGTTTGTGCATACAGCCAGGGGGAACCCGCCCTCGGCCAGATGTTCAAGCGTTTTGCCGACATGCCGAAAAGGCACGGTGCTGTCTGTCAGGTGCACCTTGTAGTGGGCGATAAAACGCTCGATCAGGGCGGCCATTTCTTCTTCCGAGGCCGTGATGCCGTGGCGTGCGAGGCCTGCTTCCAGCAAGGCTTTTGCCCCGTGACCGACAAGGTGGCGCACGTCCTGAGCCGGAATGGCATCATGCCCTTCAGCTTCCAGCACGTGATTCATGGCACCTGACAGATCCGGGGCGCTGTCGACAAGTGTGCCATCAAGATCGAAAATAATGACTGTGTTGCGTGGGGCAGCAATGTCCGGCATAGTGGGGTCCTTCTTCTGTGCAGGCTACTTACGGTGCCATGGCGGAAAGAAAAAGAAACGAATCTTCATTTAAGAGCCGCCCGAAAGCCGTTTAAGGGCAGAAGCGTGGACGCGTGATGAGTAAGACAGTCAAAACAGCTATTGTTATTCTGGCAGCGGGACACGGGACGCGCATGAAGTCGACCCTGCCCAAGGTGCTGCACCTTGTGGGCGGACTGCCCATGTTGGGCCATGTCGTGCGCGTGGCAGGCGCCCTGTCTGCAGAGCGCCTGTGTGTTGTGATCGGTGACCATGCCCCTGAAGTGGGTGAGTCAGCACGCGGCTTTGCGCCGGAAGCGGAAGTTTTTGTGCAGGCCCCGCCACGTGGCACCGGCGATGCCGTTACGTGCGCCATGCCGGGGCTTGATGGTTTTGAGGGGGTTGTGTTTGTTCTGTATGCAGATACGCCCCTGATCCGGCCTGAAACCTTGCAGGAGATGGCGCGACTTGTTGAAGACGGGGCCGGTGTTGTCGTGCTCGGGTTCCGGCCGGAAGACCCGAAACTTTACGGCCGCCTCATCACCACTGATGGGAATGCGCTGGAGCGCATTGTCGAGGCGCGTGATGCGAGCCCGGAGGAGCTTTCCGTCACCTTGTGCAATTCCGGTGTCATGGCCATGCGGGCCGGGGTGCTGGCCAGTCATTTGTCGAAGATCACCAATGATAATGCCAAAGGGGAATATTATCTGACGGACATTGTGGAGCTTGCCCGCCGGGCAGGTGAGGGTGCGCGTGTCGTCGAATGTGATGAAGCAGAGGTGATGGGCGTCGATTCGCGCCTCGGGTTGTCCGAAGCTGAGGCTGTATTCCAGAGCCGCCGCCGTGAAGAGGCCATGCTTGCTGGCGTGACACTATATGATCCGCAGACAGTATATTTCTCACATGATACGATGCTGGCGCAGGACGTTCGGGTCGGCCAGAATGTCGTCTTTGGTCCGGGCGTAAGGGTTGAGAGCGGCGCAGAAATAAAGGCATTTTCTCATCTGGAAGGTGTCACCGTCAAAGCGCAGGCTGCCATTGGTCCATTCGCGCGCCTGCGCCCTGGCACTGTGGTGGGGGAGAAGGCCAAGATCGGCAATTTTGTCGAGACGAAAAAAGCGATCCTTGATGAAGGCGCAAAAGTCAGCCATCTGAGTTATATTGGCGATGCGCAAATAGGCGCCCACGCGAATATCGGTGCCGGAACGATCACCTGCAATTATGACGGGTTCCGCAAGTATCAAACTGTCATTGGAGAAGGAGCTTTTGTCGGCTCCAATTCTTCGCTGGTTGCGCCCGTGACGATTGGCGCGGGCGCTTATGTCGGCTCCGGTTCTGTCGTGACGAAAGATGTTGAGATAGATGCACTGGCTGTCGCGCGCGGGCGGCAGATGCAGAAAGCTGGCTGGGCTCTCAGTTTTCGCCAGAAAATGACGTCTAAAGAGAATTAGAGAGTTAAGGAAACAGGCCTTATGTGTGGGATCATCGGTGTTATCGGCAAGTCGGAAGTTGCGGGCTCAATTCTTGAAGGGCTCACGCGCCTAGAATATCGCGGGTATGATTCGGCCGGTATCGCCACATTTCTGGATGGTCGCATCGAGCGCCGTCGTGCCGTAGGCAAACTTTCTGCCCTGCGGGATGTGCTGGCGGGCCAACCTCTGGGCGGGCTCGTCGGGATAGGTCATACCCGCTGGGCAACACATGGTGCACCCACGGTGACCAATGCTCATCCCCACGCGACGCCAGAGGTCGCTGTCGTCCATAATGGCATCATTGAGAATTTCGCAGACTTGCGTGATGAATTGACCAAGGTGGGACAGGTTTTTGAAACCGAGACAGACACTGAGACAATCGCGCATCTTGTCAGTCATTATCTTGCCAAAGGACGCCCGCCCGAAGAAGCCTTCGTTGAGGCGGTCAACCGTCTCGAAGGCGCCTTTGCGATTGCGGTGCTGATTCGTGATCATCCGGGCAAGGTCTATATTGCCCGGATGGGCAGCCCACTGGCAGTTGGGCGCGGTGACGGAGAGATGTTTCTGGGCTCTGATGCTTACGCACTGGCACCCTTCACCAACCTTGTCACCTACCTTCAGGACGGGGATCGTGGCGTTATGTGGCAGGATGGTTTTGAACTGACGGACGCACAAGGCACACCGGTTCAGCGCACGGAACAGATTTCCGATGCTGCTGCCGCCATGGTGGACAAGGGCGGGCACCGACATTTCATGGCCAAGGAAATCCATGAGCAGCCGGAAGTCGTTGGCCATACCCTGTCCGCCTATGTCGATCCGGTGCGCCGGGAAATTCGTATGCCTGAAGGGTTGGACTTTTCTGCCGTATCAAGGCTGACCATATCTGCCTGCGGTACGGCCTATTACTCTGGCCTGATTGCAAAATACTGGTTTGAACAGTGGGCGAACCTTTCTGTTGAAATAGATATTGCCTCAGAGTTGCGCTACCGGCATGTGCCGTATCCTGAAAAAGGCATGGCGCTCTATATCTCCCAGTCTGGTGAAACAGCAGATACGCTGGCGGCTTTGCGTGATGCGAAAGGTGCCGGCCAGACCATTGCAGCACTCGTAAACGTGCCTGAGTCCACTATCGCGCGTGAGGCGGATATTTGTCTGCCGACCCATGCAGGCCCTGAGATCGGCGTTGCCTCCACGAAGGCGTTCACCTGTCAGCTGGCGGCGCTGGCGGCGATTGCCATCGGCGCCGGGCGACAGCGCGGTGTTCTGGATGCAGCGAGGGAAGGCGCTCTGGTGGACGCCTTGCTGGAAACGCCGCGCCATATTTCCGAGGCGCTGGCCCGCGCGGGCGAGGTGGAGCAACTGTGTAATGACCTCTCGCGGGCACGCGATGTCCTGTATCTCGGCCGCGGTGTCAGTTTCCCGCTGGCGATGGAAGGTGCCCTGAAGCTGAAGGAAATCTCCTATATCCATGCCGAAGGGTATGCCGCAGGGGAGCTGAAACACGGTCCCATTGCCCTGATTGATGAAAATGTGCCGGTCATTGTCGTGGCACCAAAAGACGCGCTGTTTGAAAAGACCATCTCCAACATGCAGGAAGTAATGGCCCGTGGCGGCAAGTGTCTGCTGATTTCGTCAAGCGATGGGATCGCTGAAGCCGTGCGTGGCGGCACACTTTGGGGTCAGGTGCAGGCGCCTGTCATGGAACCATTGCTGACGCCTATCGTCTATGCAGTGCCGGTGCAGTTGCTGGCATATTATACCGCCGTGGCAAAAGGCACAGATGTTGATCAGCCGCGTAATCTCGCAAAGTCAGTGACAGTTGAATAATCACCGAACACTGATAGGCTGATTGGTCAAATATCGAGGAAGGGGACCGATATGGATTTCATGCAGGCCGTCAAATCAGTTTATTCAAATTATGTGAACTTTCAGGATCGTTCCGGCAGGGGTGAATACTGGTGGTTCATTCTTTTCTATTTCGCCGCCTATGTGGTGCTCTATATGCTGGAAGGTATGCTTGGATTGACTGGCATTCTTACCAACATTTTTGCCCTTGGAACATTGATCCCGTCCATCGCGGTTGCTGTCAGAAGACTGCACGATACCGGCCACAGTGGCTGGTGGGTTTTGTTGAATCTGATTCCACTGATCGGCTGGATTATCCTGATTATCATGTCTTATGCAAAGCCGGGTGAGGGGCCAAACAAATATGGGGCGGTACCTATTGGTGCCACACTGACAAATCCGTCAGCTGACCCGGAAAAACCTGATCTTTAGCTTTTAAGATGCGCAGTGCGTCTGCATTCAGCGCTGGCCTTGCGAGGCCGGCGCTTTTATTTTGCCTGCATTGACACGAATGGAACGGATTATGTCACTTGATGACCAGAAGAAGCGGGCGGCCATTGCTGCTGTGGACTATGTAAAAGACGGGATGCTGTTGGGGTTGGGCACAGGGTCCACCGCAGCGCATCTTGTCCGGGCGCTTGGCGAAAAGGTCAGAGCCGGGTTGACGGTTCAGGCGATCCCCACCTCAGAAGAGACACGGGAGCTGGCGACAAAAGAGGGCATAGAGCTTGTTGCCCCGGCTGAAACCACCCGGATTGACCTTGTGATAGATGGAGCAGATGAAGTTGATCCCCGTAAAGATCTTATCAAGGGCGGCGGCGGTGCGCTGCTGCGCGAAAAGATCATCGCGTCGGCCGGGACACAAATGATCGTCATTGCTGACGGCAGCAAGAAAGTTTCTCAACTGGGCAGGTTCCCTTTGCCGGTGGAGATTGATCGTTTCTCCTGGCCCCTCACAATTCAGAAGATTAGGGCTGTACTGGAAGAAGCTGGCCTTGCCGGGGTGGGCCTGACCTTGCGTCCCGGCCCGAGGGAAGCGGGTGGCGGTGTTTTCCGCAGCGATGGCGGTAATTATATCGTTGATATAAGCTGTGCACGTATTCCTGATGCGCGGCAACTGGATGAGGCCCTGCAGGCGATACCAGGCGTAATCGAAACGGGGTTGTTCATTGACATGGCTGATATTGTCATATTCGGTACGGATGATGGCGTAGATATAATGGATTGAGGGAACGGTCGGCCATGGCGACAAGATATGAGGAATTGAAGCAAGCAATCAGTGATTATGGTGAAGCCGCCATGGAAAATCTTGTGCGGTGTAAAGGGTTTGGCAAGGCCGTGGTGTCCGGTTTTCCCGCTTGGCTGGGATGCCCGCCGGAGCAGGTGACAACCGTGCCGCCCGGTGGCCAGTTTGATCCGCGTCGAGATTATGGCGAAGCCGCGTTCAGTTATCATAATCAGCCTGTAATCCGGCTGGAGCCGATAATTTTTGGTATTTGTGTTGCCGTACAGAATGTCGAGGATTCGGGCGCTTTGTGGTTGCGCACTGCAATCCGGGTAGAGGTCACAGGCGATACCTTTGATGTATTTGTGGCCAATCAGCCGGTGGTACATATTGCGCTCGACTATGAAGGCAAGCTCGATCCTGTCTATGAGGCCATCCACAAGGAACTGATGCAGGTGTTCAAGACTCAGCTCGCGGAATTCAACGACAGCCGGTATGAGCGAGGCATTGGCTTTTTCGTTGCGCCGGAAGAAGCGACCGCAAAATAGCCATCCCGTATCACATCGGATCAGCTTTGCGTGAGCGGCAAATCATGTGTTTGCGCCCCGCCTGTTTTCGGTCATAAGGCCCGCATGTCTTATGATTATGATCTGTTTACAATCGGTGCGGGGTCTGGCGGTGTGCGGGCTTCTCGTCTGGCCTCACAATATGGTGCAAAAGTTGGCATTGCGGAAGAAAGTCGGGTAGGCGGCACATGTGTCATTCGTGGCTGTGTGCCGAAGAAATTCTTCGTTTATGCCAGTGAATTTTCCCATGCTTTTGAAGACTCCGGGCCTTATGGCTGGTCGGTTGGCGATGTCAGCTTTGACTGGAAAACCCTTGTCGAGAACAAGGACAAAAATATCGACAGGCTGAACGGGATCTATATCACCAATCTGGAGAAGGCTGGGGTCGAGCTGTTTCATTCACGGGCGATTCTGAAAGATCAGCATACCGTTCACCTTGTTGGTGAAGGGCGTGATGTAACAGCAGAGAAAATTCTCATTTCGGCCGGTGGCACACCCTGGACAGATGAAAGCATTGAGGGGCATGAGCTTGGCATAACTTCGAATGAGGCATTTCATCTGGAAGAACTGCCGGGTAGCATCGTGGTTGCCGGTGGTGGCTATATTGCTGTCGAGTTTGCCTGCATTTTTGCCGGTCTTGGGGTGGATACAACACTGGTCTATCGCGGCCCGACCCTGCTCAAAAACTTTGATCACGATATTTCTGAACAGTTACACAAGGAACTGGAGCACAAGGGAATCAAGCTGGAGCTTTCAACCATCTTTACAAAGATTGAGAAAGTTGATGGCAAGAAGCATGTCTCTCTGACAAATGGTAACAAGCTGGTCGCGGACCAGGTGATGTGGGCCGTGGGGCGTCGTCCCAAAACGGTTGGTCTTGGTCTTGAAAAAGCTGGCGTTGCAACCGGGCATAATGGCGCGATTATCACTGATGATCATCACAAAACCAGCGTTGAGAATATCTATGCTATCGGGGACGTGACAGACCGCGTCAATCTGACACCGGTTGCGATCCGCGAAGGGATTGCCTTTGCGGAGAGCCATTTTAACGCCAAGCCGACGGTCATGGACTACGATTTCATTCCCAAGGCCGTATTCAGCCAACCACCTATCGGCACCGTTGGTATGACAGAGCGTGAAGCGCGCGACGCCGGGCATAACGTCCACATCTACCGCTCTGATTTCATGCCCATGAAAAACTCCCTGTCCGGAAACCCTGAGCGTATGCTGATGAAGCTGGTTGTCGATAAGGCGACCGATACTGTTCTTGGTTGCCACATTATCGGCTTTGAGTCGCCGGAGATGATTCAATGTCTGGCGATCGCGATAAAGCATGGGGTGAAGAAAGCAGAATTCGATGCGACCTGCGCCCTTCACCCTTCCGCTGCAGAAGAAATCGTGACCCTGAAAGTCCCGAGCAATGAGTCCATGGTTGGCAAAAAGCACGACTGACTGCGTTGTTGCTTAAACGGTAGTCGGGAACGGACAGAGCTTTTTCCCTCTGCACACTGAGATAAAACAGGGATCAGTGTGCAGAGAACAGTTTCAGATATCTAGAAGTCGCCGGGTGCGGTTACTGTCCGTCGCGTCGTGCCAGAAATGCCAGTCGCTCAAACAGGTGCACATCCTGCTCGTTTTTGAGCAGGGCGCCGTGTAGCGGTGGAATCGCCTTGCGCGGATCACGCTCACGCAATACAGAATCGTCCACATCCTCTGCCATCAGGAGTTTCAGCCAGTCCAGCAATTCGGATGTTGAGGGCTTTTTCTTGAGGCCAGGCGTTTCGCGCAACTGATAGAAAATCTTGAGGGCTTCCGCGACCAGCCGTTTCTTGATGCCGGGGAAATGGACATCAACAATCTGTTCCATCGTCTCGTTGTCGGGAAACTTGATGTAATGAAAGAAACAGCGCCGCAGAAACGCGTCCGGCAGTTCTTTTTCATTATTTGAAGTAATCACCACGATCGGGCGTTGCCGAGCCTTGATCGTTTCCCCCGTCTCGTAAACGAAGAATTCCATACGATCGAGTTCCTGCAACAGGTCGTTCGGAAACTCGATATCGGCCTTGTCGATCTCGTCAATCAACAGGATAGGGCGTTCTTCGGCCGTGAAGGCGTCCCATAATTTGCCGCGTTTGATGTAGTTGGCCACGTCTGTCGCCCGCGCTTCACCCAGCTGACTGTCCCGCAGGCGCGCGACGGCGTCATATTCATAGAGGCCCTGCTGGGCCTTGGTTGTGGATTTGATATGCCATTCCAGCAGGTTAGCGCCGAGCGCCTGCGCCATCTCGTGGGCCAGAACGGTTTTGCCCGTGCCTGGCTCTCCCTTGATGAGCAGGGGGCGCTCCAGAGTAACAGCAGCATTCACCGCAACTTTAAGGTCATCTGTTGCAATATAATCTTTTGTGCCGTCAAATTTCATGTACTGTGCTTTCCCTGAAGACTGAACGCGGAAGATAGCAGCGTGCCGGAGGAGGGCAAGCTGCGAGCGCAGTTTTGATCATGACAGGTCTGGTGCCCGGAAGGCCTTTACTGCTGCTGCAAAACGCGGCGAGGATTTTGGTGCTATGAAAGAATACGCAGTCATTTTTCTGGGTGCCTGGCGGGCACATAAAGACCTGACAGTTGAAGAGCTGGGCCGTCGGGCTGGTCTGGACGCCAAGA
This sequence comes from Parvularcula sp. IMCC14364, assembly GCF_030758415.1. Taxonomy (NCBI): domain Bacteria; kingdom Pseudomonadati; phylum Pseudomonadota; class Alphaproteobacteria; order Parvularculales; family Parvularculaceae; genus Parvularcula; species Parvularcula sp. IMCC14364. Next base: position 497,053 of record NZ_CP132334.1, read on the forward strand.
ATGTTACAGCACTGGAAAAAAGTACGTCTGATTACAGCCCCGAGGACATTGCGCGCCTGTCAAAAGCACTGGGTATTGAGCCGTACAAGCTCTTTATTCACCCGGCTGTGCAGTTCGACAACAAGCCCTCTTTTGACGGCGTAACAGCCGATACGATGGCAACGCTGCTGCAACTTTACATCCCTGATGCAGTATCAAGGCTGAAGGATCAGGAAGCGCTTGAACGATTGTTTGCAGATGACCTGCCGGAGGATTACTGGCACGTACAGGGAGAGAAGATGATCGAACTGCTTGGCTTCCTCAGGTCTTGTCGAGAGGATCGTCCTGCGGCTCTGCGGGCGCTGTTTTCGTCGCTAGAGACTGACTCTCTGCCTCCGCATAATCCTGATTGACCCTGTTCAGATATTCTTTCAGGGCGCGATAAATGATGCTCTGCTCAGGTTTGATATCCCGACCGGAGGTCAGCCACTTAGGCAGATAGGAAACGTTGTCATTCTTGTTTTTCACGCCCAAATCCTGTCTGGCCCGCAAATTACCTGAATAGATAACCTGTAAATTCGGAAGTGGCATAATATGCCATAAATAAGTTTAAAGTAATACAAGTTGTCAGGTGGTCAGGGCAAGGGAAAAGTGCGCGTGCAAATAGTGCATTCCGGGGACGGTTAAGAGCCTGATCCAAAAGTATCTGGGTGATTTCAACGACTTATGATTCTCTTTGTTTGCTTAAGACACGGAGGATCAGATGAGTTGGAATGAAACCACCCGCACATATTATGACCGCAGTTTCCTGCGCTATGCAAGTGATCTGACGGACGACGAATGGGCTTTGATTGAACCTGAAATACCTCTTCCAAATCGGATGGGGCGTCCTCGCAAGTGGCCGATGCGGGAGATCATGAACGCCTTGTTGTATATCGCGTCTACTGGCTGCCAATGGCGCATGTTACCAAGGGATTTCCCGCCTTTTTCGACGGTTCAGAAATATTTTTATTGGTGGCGTGATGACAGATTGCTGGAAAAGATCAATCACCGCCTGCTGTTTGAATGCCGCGAAGCACACGGCAGAAGCCCACACCCCAGCGCAGGTGTGATCGATAGCCAGTCGGTTAAAACCACAGAAAGTGGCGGTATTACTGGCTTTGACGCGGGCAAAAATATAAAAGGCCGCAAGCGGCATATTCTGACGGATACGGAAGGCTTTCTGGTGACAGCACTTGTGCATGCCGCGGATGTACAGGATCGCGACGGCGCACCAGCGGTGTTGATGGAAGCGCGAGACAAATTTCCATGGCTTCGCCATATCTTTGCCGATGGTGGCTATGCGGGAGATAAGCTAAAGCGCAAACTTAAAAAAGTCGGTCCATTCCGGATGGAAATCATCAAGCGATCCGATAAAATGAAAGGCTTTAAAGTCCTGCCCCGGCGATGGGTCGTAGAACGCACATTCGCATGGTTAGGGCGATCACGCCGTCTCGCCAAGGATTGGGAACGATGCTGGACCTCAGCTATCGCATGGCTATTCATGGCTCACATCCGTATCGCAACAAGACGACTGGCAAGAGCATGTTTCATATGAAAGACTTTTGATTCAGACTCTAAGCCTGACAGTAAGGCTTTGGTAACCTGTATTACTTAAGTGTTAATCCTAAGTTACTGATTTATAAAGACTTTATTTATTCTCTCATAGTTGAATAGCGGTGCAGATGATGTGTGATCTGCGCCGTTCAATTTTGAGGAGAATTCCAATGGACGAAAAAAATCTGATCAAGCGTCTGCATGACTTTGAGCGTAAAGTGTATCTTGGTGTGACTGGCCTGGCTGGGGCCGGCGCGGTTGCCGTTGTGACCAAATGGCAAACGGCCTGGGCCGAGATGTCAGAAGCTGGTGAGACGTTTGGCGAGATGACCGCCACGCAAGGGGCCACTGCGTCTGCATATGAGAATGTGGCTGTCGCGTTGGACAATCTGCGCGACACGGTTGCAACCGGCAGCAAGGACGCCATCCATCAGGCAGGCGAGACATTTTATGTGGTGCTGGCTGAAAACCACGCGAGATTGTGGGAAATTCTCCCAGAAAATGTTCGCGGCGCAGAAACTGAAGATGAACCGCCGTTGAGAGCCATTGAGATTCTCGGTCGGGCGCTTGGTCTGAATTAAGTCGATATAAGTTGACAAATCGCCTCTTCAGTCAACAATCAGGTTGAAGAGGCGCATTATGCTGGACTCCTGGGAAGAATACACATTTCTGGCCATGTTGCTGACGGTTTTTGCCCTCGCTTCACTGACCAGGGACAGCCGTCTTCATGTTGGTGTCCTCACCCTGCTGGCAGGCTGGTTCGTTTCCATTGTTTCCGTCAATCTGGTTGCTTTTGTCCCGACGCTTCTGGTCTGGGTCATCGTCAATATTGTTGTGATGTATGTTTTTCTTCAGCTCCATTATCGACGGGAAGATGAAGAAAGAGAGCCGATGTGGCCTATTGCTATCATCGGTCTGGAGTTTTTCATTCTCATATCACACGTAACAGCCTGGTTTTTCGGTTGGGCCTATTACGTGATTGCGATCAATATCCTTTTTGGCCTTGAGATCCTCATCATCGGGTTCATCTGCCTGCTCAGGATATATGACCGTTTTTTCGTTAGGGCGGCCCATAAGTCCCGTAGTTAGCCAGCCACTCCTAGCCAGTCAGATCTAGCCGGTCAGTCCAATTTCCCTTAGCCGCTGCTGCAGAAAATCATCGGCCACAATGTCGGGCGCTTCGGTGCCGTCACGACAGTTCTCGATACAGGACAAGACGGCATCGGCGCGCGGATGCATAAAAAACGGCATTGAATAGCGCGAGATATTCGGCCCCTCGGGGTTGACCACGCGGTGCGTCGTGGCGGGGATATGATTGTTGGTAATCCGTGCCAGCATGTCGCCAGCATCAACAATAATCGCATTGCGACTGCCCTCGACCGGCAGCCAGTTGCCATCTCGGTCCAGTAATTCCAGACCAGCAGAGGATGCGGCGACCAACAGGGTAATAAGGTTGATATCTTCATGTGCGGCAGCGCGCATTGCGCCAGGTTCAGCGCCATCCGGCACTGGTGGATAGTGCAGCAGTCGCAAAATGGAATTGCCGTTCACGGCCAGTTTGCGGAAATAATCCGCATCCAGCCCGAGGGAGGGCGCAAGCGCTTCCAGCATCACGTGCCCTGTTTCTTCAAGCGCATCGTAAAGTGCAAGAAATGCCTGCCGGAAGTCCGTCGGCTGCGTCGGCCACATATTCGGTGGATAGATATCGGCAAGCGCATCGCCTGCGGAAAATTCCCGCCCCACATGCCAGAATTCCTTGAGGTCAGAGGCTGAAGAGCCCTTGGCATGTTCCCGGCCAAAAGCTGTATAGCCGCGCTGCCCGCCGACGCCGGAATCACATTTCATCTTCTCTGCTTCAGGCAGAGCAAAAAAGTTTTCGCTCGCCCGATAGGCCCTGTTCAACAGATCTTCACTGATCCCGTGGTCCCGCAGGATAATGAAGCCGAAATACCGAAAGCCCTCATATAAGGCGTCGGCGAAGGCTGCCCGCGCGGCTGCATCGCCATGCGTGTAGCTGGCAAGGCTGAGTTCGGGCACGGTTGTGTATCGGGTCATGGCAGGGTCCATTGATCAGCTTGGCCTCTGTCTGCCGCAAAATGACAGAAAGGGCAATTTGCTCTGAATAACTTTCCAGACTGCCAGCGGCGTGTTGTCACGGCACCCCCCTTGTTCTTTTTGACGGCAGGGTGCATCCCTGTTTGACAAGGGATAAGGGCGGGTTGAACCTGCCCGGAAACACAAAAAAGAAGGTTGATAAGGCATGACGGCGACGAACGAATTTCCCACCAATGAGTTGATGGTTGCGCGGCGGATGGAGGCTTGTCCAAAAGGCCTGCCATCAAAGTCGGGTGTCTATGCCGAAAAGGCAGAGGGTGCCGAGTTGTGGGACATCGAAGGCAAGCGCTATATCGATTTCATCGCGGGCATTGGTGTTCTGAATGTCGGGCACCGTCATCCAAAAGTGCAGGCCGCGATCAAGGACCAGCTCGACAAGGTGGTTCACACCTGTTTCGGTGTTGCGCAATATGAACCTTATATTCAGCTGGCAGAGCGTCTGAATGCACTGGTGGGGAAACTTGGTGGCGGTGCTGCTTACAAGACCATGTTCATGAATACCGGTTCTGAAGCAACTGAACATGTCTGCAAGTTTGCCCGGCGTGTGACGGGCCGCCCTGGCCTCATCTCTTTTGAAGGCTCATTTCATGGCCGTACCCTGCTTGCCACAGCATTGACCGGCAAGGCGGTGCCGTACAAGACAGGGTTTGATCCGTTGCCGGGCTATGTGTTTCATGCACCGTATCCGAATGATTACAAGGGGTTGTCTGCACAAGGGGCGCTGAACTGCCTTGACCACATTTTTGAAACCTCTATTCGCCCGCAGGATGTCGCGGGCATCATTATTGAGCCCGTACAGGGTGAGGGGGGCTTTGTCGCGGCGCCCCCGGAATTCCTGAAAGGCCTGCGTGATAAGTGTACGGAACATGGTATCATGTTTATTGCAGACGAGGTTCAGACGGGCTTTGCCCGTACGGGCAAAATGTTTGCGACAGAACATTCAGGCGTTGAGCCGGATTTTCTGGTCTGTGCAAAATCAATCGCTGGCGGGTTGCCGCTTTCGGCCATTGTCGGCAAAGCTGACCTGTTTGACTCAATCCCTGATGGCGGCATGGGGTCAACCTATGGCGGCAATCCTGTCGCCTGTGCTGCCGCCATTGCCGTGCTTGATCTGATTGAAGAAGAAGGGTTGATAGAGCGGGCAGAAGCAATCGGCGCAAAAGTCGAAGCGCGCTGGCGCGAGATGCAGGCCGGATTTGGCAAGGGCATTTTCGGTGATGTGCGCCGCGTCGGTGCCATGGCTGCCGTGGAAATGGTCGAAGATGGCGACCCAGCCAAACCGAATACTGCCGTTGCAGGCGCGATCCAGAAAACAGCTCGCGACAAAGGCCTTATCACGCTGACAGCGGGCAAGAAAGCCAATGTCATCCGTACACATGTGCCCCTGATCACGTCTGATGCCCTGATTGATGAGGGGATGGATATTTTCGAAGCTGCTGCAAAAGAGGTCATCGGCTGATGCGCGACTACGTTATTCCGCCGCCCGCCCAACCGGCGATTCCCGTTGTTGGGGGGGGCTGGTTTCCAGTGCGCCGGATATTTTGTATCGGGCAGAATTATCTGGCCGACGTGAAAGAGTTGATTGGCGACCACGTCAAGGAAACTGATGACGAAACCAAGAGCTCTTTGCCGGTCGTTTTTACGAAACCGGCTGACTCTATCTGTCTCGGGGGCAACATTCCCTTGCCGCTGGCCACAGACAACCTCCATTATGAAGGCGAACTTGTTGTGGCCATGAAGGATGGCGGCAGCAATCTTTCGCCATCTGCAGCAGAAGAGATGATCTATGGCTTTGCAGTCGGCTGTGATCTGACCCGCCGTGATCTGCAGGAAGTTGCCAAGGAATTATCCGGCCCCTGGGATATGGCAAAGGCAATCGACAACGGGGCCGTGGTTGGCGGTGTCATGCCGGAGAAAGAATTCTGGGCGCTTGAAGAAGCGCGTCTCATGTTGTCTGTAAACAATGATGTGCGCCAGGCAGAAGACTTGAAGGCCATGATCAAGCCAGTGTGGAATATCATCTCCGATATTTCCCGTTATTTTGAAGTCAAGGCAGGGGATCTTATTTTTACTGGCACACCGTCCGGTGTGGGGCAGCTTGTGCCGGGTGACAAGGTACGTATCGGCATCAACGACCTGGCACCGGTAGAATTCTGGATCAGTGAAACATGAGTGACTTTGTTTTTGCGCCGCCCGCACAAATCGCGGTGCCGGTAAAGGGGGGCGGCTTGTTTCCGGTGCGCCGCATCTTCTGCGTCGGTAAAAATTATGCAGATCACGTGAAGGAAATGGGCGGAGACCCGAAGGACGTGCCGCCGGTTTTTTTTACCAAGCCGGCAGATGCGGTTCATACAGGCGGTGTGATGCGTTTTCCTCTTGCGACAGATAATCTGCATTATGAGGGCGAGATGGTTGTTGCCCTGAAAAGTGGTGGTGCACATATTCCAGAAGCTGACGCGGCACGTCATATTTTCGGTTATGCTGCCGGGTGTGATCTGACCCGTCGCGACTTGCAGGCAGTTGCAAAAGAAAAGTCTGGTCCCTGGGATATCGCCAAGGCGCTCGACGATGGTGCTGTGATTGGCCCAATCAGTCGATACGAAGAAAACACGTTGCTGAATAGTGGTGCTATAAACCTTTCAGTAAACGGAGAAACAAGGCAAAAGTCTGACCTGTCGCTGATGATCTGGAGCATCCCGGAGATCATTGCCCGCCTGTCTGGCCTGTTCACACTCAAGGCAGGTGACCTGATTTACACAGGGACACCAGAAGGAGTGGGGCCGCTGGTCACAGGGGATATGTGCCGCGTCGAAGTGGATGGCCTTGAGCCGGTAGAGTTCAACATGGTCGCGCGATAGGGCTCAGTGGCGCAGCTTTGCGATCATGGTGTTTCAGAATGTGTCGCATAATTTGGGGATAAGATGATGTCTGAGAGACAAGCACAGGCAGATATGCAGGCCACAATACAGACCGGCAAGGAAGAAACCTACGCCCGCCTCACGCGAGAAATCGTCTCTGTACTGGAGGGGGAGAGCAACAATATTGCCCGCATGGCAACAGTTTCCTGTTTGCTGCATGAGGCGTTTCCCGATCGCATCTGGACGGGTTTCTACATTGTGGACCCGATGAAACCAGAAGAGTTGGTCGTTGGGCCGTATCAGGGAACGCTTGGGTGTCTGCGCATCCCTTTTGGCAAAGGCGTCTGCGGTACAGCCGCCGCTGAACGTGCCACGCAAGTGGTGGATGATGTGCACGATTTTCCGGGCCATATCGCCTGCGACAGCCGCTCGGTCAGTGAGATTGTAGTGCCCGTATGCAACTGTGACGGTGATCTAATCGCTGTGCTGGATATCGATTCAGACAAGCCAGCAATGTTTGACCAGACTGACAGGACAGCCCTGGAAGAGTTGATAGAGGCTATCTTTGGCTGAGCCGTAATTGCATGGCTGGATTATCTCAAATCAGATCTTGGTACTCTGAACACACCTCGAATGCATTCCGGATTGCATACACAAATTTGAATATGTGTCTCTTTCATAAACCCTGAATTTGGGTATGCCTCTGCGCCCTCAACGAAAACACCTTTCACAGTATCAATTGCTTCAAGACCTTCAACATTACGAATATCATGGAGAGTCATAATAACAGCACAATCCAAATGCCTTGCCATCAGGTCCGTACCATTGTCGGGCAGTTTTGTATCTGCTTCCTCAACTGACTTGCTTAAAGTTGAGTATGCTTGCTTTATTTGATCGATTCCGGACTTGGTGGTCATATCGAGACAACGCCTTAGGTCGATGATTGCACCCACTACGGAAGGGTTTTGTATTTTTGATTTTTGCTTTCTGGCCAGTGATTCGGCCCATTTGAAGCCGCGTTTTGGATTGGCTTCCCAGAAATAAATCCCGTGACCCAGCCAGTCATAGGTATTTTGGCTGCTTTTGAAATTCTCTCCTCGCAGAAGCCTATCAGCGACACTTTCATCACAACCGTGATAACCGAGTACAAATGAAGCGTTGAGGCGATGCAAGGTTACTTATACTTCGATGTAAGATTCCCGCTTTGGGTAATAATACCAATACGGAAAAGTGTTTCCCGTGCAGCTTTTTGGGATTTTGTCGCTTTGCGTGTGTATTCCCGAGCCGCCTCAGCAAATCGTTTTGCTTCTGTCGTAGTTGGGCGTCCGCTAGATGATTTCAGTCTGGATTTTGCCATTTTCTCAATACTTAATCGCGCTAAGGTAGATAGTACTCCGTTTTGAGCATATTTCTACTATTTCTTCCGTTTTGCGTCCTTGCGTGCCTTTTCCTTGGCCGCAGAGGCTTTCAGCACACCGAACAGGCCGGGATTTTTCGCCGGGGCTGTTGCTCCGGCAGGTGCCTGAACGGGTGCCTGTCCACCTGCCGGCGGGGCGATGGGAGCAGGCTCAATACGCTGTGCAGGTTCAGCAGCGGCAGTCTGCGCAGGTGTTTCCTGCATGGCACTTTGTGTGGAGGCGCCTTTACGGCGGTTCGCTCTGGCGTCTTCCATGGTTTTGCGCACATTGATCGGGTTGTCGATATTGGGCAACTCGATGACGCCCACGCCGGTTCCCCGCAGGATCATGCTGCCATAGCCGAACACCCGGCCCCAGATGGATTGTTGCAGATTGATTTCTTCAATGTTGCCAAGGCTGACTTCCTTGGTATCTCTGGAAATAAGGCCGGTCTTGAAAATAAAGCGGTATGTGGTGATCGCAATCTCGGTCGTCCACAGGTGGATCATGTGCAGAAGCAGGATCAGGCAGCCCAGAAAGACAGCAAAAAACGAGACATAATAGCCGAGCTGCAGCTCTTCAAAGCTGCGCCCCATGGCGAACTGACCCCAGGCAAAAACTGCCACTGGCGCAAAGCCCAGGATGAAAAAGAAAACATGCCAGAAGGAGTAGGTCCAGTTGAACCTGGCCCTCAATATGATTTCTTCGTCCCCGGCCAGTGTCTGTTGAACATAACTCATGATCTGCGGTCCCCGCCTTACTTGACGCCCATCCTTATATAGGACTTTTGGTAAACAGCAAAAAGACCCTTCAGGGGATGCTGCGCAAAAAGTCATGTTGAATTAGCGCGGCTCCCCGCCTAAAGCGTAAGGCTTGTCAAACCCCCGCGTCTCAGGCCGACTACCGGCCCTGTTGCAAGGGTGCCCCCTACCTCACGGATGATAATCAGACCATGGCAAAATACCAGTATATCTACTTCATGAACGGCCTGACCAAGGCTTATGGCGCGAAGAAAATCCTCGATAATGTGCATCTGCAATTCTATCCCGATGCCAAGATCGGCATTGTCGGGGTCAATGGTGCCGGTAAGTCGACGCTGCTGAAGATCATGGCAGGGGTTGATCAGGAGTTTTCCGGAGAGGCTTATGCGGCAGATGGGGCAAAAGTGGGCTACCTGCCACAGGAGCCGGAGCTGGATCCATCGAAAACCGTTTTTGAAAACGCGCTGGAAGGCGTTGGTGAGATCAAGGCCAAGATTGATGAGTTCAATCAGGTGTCGATGGAAATGGCCGAGAATTACTCCGATGAGCTGATGGAAAAAATGTCAGCGCTTCAGGAAGAGATTGATGCATTGGATGCTTGGGATATCGATTCCAAAGTAGAGATGGCCATGGATGCCCTGCGCTGCCCACCGGGCGATTGGCCGGTGGAAAAACTCTCCGGCGGGGAGAAGCGCCGTGTCGCGCTGGCGCGCCTGTTGCTGGCCAAGCCGGACCTGCTTTTGCTGGATGAGCCGACCAACCACCTTGATGCGGAAAGCGTCGCCTGGCTTGAAAACTATTTGCGCAATTTTCCTGGTGCTGTCGTGCTGGTCACCCATGACCGCTACTTCCTTGATAATGTTACCGGCTGGATTCTCGAACTCGATCGTGCACGCGGCATTCCGTATGAGGGCAATTATTCTTCCTGGTTGGAACAGAAGGCCAAAAGGTTGGGGCAGGAGCAGCGCGAGGAGCAGTCCCGTCAGCGCACCCTGTCAGCTGAGCTCGACTGGATCCGGTCCAGCCCAAAAGCCCGGCAGGCCAAATCCAAGGCCCGTATTCAGGCCTATGATGATCTTGCTAACAGGGCCGCCAAGGCAGAAATATCGACAGCCCAGATTCAGATTCCCCCCGGGCCGCGTCTCGGCGGCGTTGTGATCGAAGCTGAAAACCTGAAAAAAGGGTTCGAGGACAAGCTGTTGATCGGTGATCTGTCTTTCAAACTGCCGCCGGGCGGCATCGTTGGTGTAATCGGACCCAACGGCGCGGGTAAAACGACGCTGTTCAAAATGCTGACAGGGCAGGACACGCCGGATGAGGGCACCTTGCGGGTCGGCGATACGGTTTCACTGGGGTATATGGACCAGACCCGTGATGCGTTGGACCCGGCCAAAACCGTCTGGGAACAGATTTCCGATGGTCTCGACATTATCACGCTGGGTAAGGCGGAGCCGGGTACCAACCCGCGCGAAGTTGCCTCGCGCGCATATGTCTCCTGGTTCAACTTCAAAGGGGCGGACCAGCAGAAAAAAGTAGGTGACCTTTCCGGCGGTGAGCGGAACCGCGTTCAGCTGGCGATGATGCTGAAAGAGGGCGCAAACCTGCTGCTCCTTGACGAGCCAACCAACGACCTGGACGTAGATACACTGCGTGAGTTGGAAAATGCCCTGGATGATTTCCCCGGCTGCGCCGTTATCATCTCTCACGATCGCTGGTTCCTGGACCGTATTGCCACGCATATTCTCGCCTTTGAGGGTGACAGCCATGTGGAATGGTTTGAGGGTAATTTTGACGCCTATATCGAAGATAAGAAGCGCCGCCTTGGTCCGGATGCTGACATTCCCAAGCGCATTCAGTATCGCAAAATTGAGCGATAGCGATATTGCGTGGTGAGGACGCGAAGGATAATTTCACTTTGAAAAATAAAGTGAAAGCCGTTATTCTGCCTGCATTCAATTCTGGAGAGCGTGATGCGCGGTATTGTTTTGTTTTTTTGTTCACTGTCTCTTGTGGCCTGTCAGGATCCTGCGCCGCCACCGGTTGAGGGCACGGTAAAATACACCAATGCCCAGTGGTGGCTTGATGGCGACTTCGCGGCAGGTGAGCGCTGCGCGCAAGACGGCCTTTTGGTGGCTTGTCCGGCGGAACCATCCCTCACCATTGACCTGGAGGGGGGCTTCGTTATTCCCGGACTGGCCGAAGCGCATAATCATAACATTGACAATAATTTCGGCTTTACACGAATGAATCCGGAATATCTGAAACGTGGCATTTATTATGTGAAAAATCCGAACTCTGTGGCGTCAGACTATCAGTATGTCGAGGAAGACATTGCCCGCCCCCAGACGATTGATGCGATTTTCTCCATGGGTGGCGTCACCATTGCCGGTGGCCACCCGGAGAAGCTTTACGTCGAATTCCTCAGCCAGATGCCTGCCTATATGGGGCGTGACTTTGACAGCCTCAACAGCGATGCCTTCCATCTCATCGCCACGGAAGCCGATATCGCTCCCACGCTGGACTTGCTGCAGGAGCAGGGGGCACAATTTGTGAAAACCTATCTGCTGTTTTCGGAAGAATTTGAGAGGCGCAGGGATGATGAAGCATTTTACGGTGCCAAGGGTTTGTCACCGGCGCTGCACCTGGCGCTGACGCAGGCGGCCCAGGCGCGGGGCCTGAGGGTTTCCGCCCATGTGGAAACAGCCGCAGACTTTGCTGCTGCTGTTGCTTCCGGTGTTGATGAGATCAATCATCTGCCGGGCTATTTTGTGCGCGATGTGGCCACAACAGAAGAGGCAGAGGCGAAATATCTGATCCCGGAGGATATGGCGAATCTGGCCGCCGAGAAAAACATCGCTGTTGTGACAACCACAATTATCTCCACAAACTTCTATCAGGACAATCCGGAACAATTGGAGATGGTCAAGGCCATGCAGGTCAGGAACATCACCGCGCTCAAAGAGGCTGGTGTGTTTCTGGCGATTGGAAGCGACAATTACATGTCGACTGCCGCCGCCGAGGCGCAGCATCTTGTTGATATCGGCGCATTGGAGGCACACGAAGTGCTGGATTTCTGGATCAGGTCTGCCCGCCGTGTGATTTTCCCGGCGCGCAAAATCGACTGCCTGCAGCCAGGCTGTGAAGCAAGCTTCGTTGCCGTGTCAGAAGACCCCCGGTTGGCGCTGCCGTTGCCGGAGACCATCACTTACAGGCTGAAACAGGGGTATGAGTTGAACTGAGACGCGCCGCACAACTGCAGGCCAACCTTGACCATATAAAGAAATCTTTATATGTTTATATAGAAGTTGAGCGCTGCAAATTGGCATGTCTGAAACCAGTCTGGATCATACACTACGCATTTTTCGTGCGGTGGGTGAGGAAACCCGCCTGCGCATTATGGTGCTGCTTGCGCGCGGTGAACTGACCGTCACTGAGCTGACCCAGATTCTTGGCCAGAGCCAGCCACGTGTTTCCCGCCACATCAAGATCCTGGCAGAGGCTGGCGTTGTTGAGCGGTATCCCGAAGGGGCATGGGTTTTCTATCGCCTGCAGGACATGAAGCCCGAAATGGCCGTGCTTGAAAAATCACTGGCCCTGCTGAAGGCGTCGTCCGACCTGATCATTGCGCGGGACCGCGAGCGGCTGGAACAGGTGCGCCGTGCGCGCGCTGAGCTTGCCGCCAGCTACTTTCAGGAAAGCGCCGCCGAATGGGACAGTCTGCGCCGCCTGCATTTGCCGGAGTCAGATGTCGAGCAGGCCATGCGCAACATGCTGGGGCAGGCACCTGTTGGCCAGTTTGTCGATCTCGGCACTGGCACGGGGCGTATGCTGATTGTCTTCCGTGAAATTTATGAACAGGGCGTCGGGTTTGATCTGTCGCGCGAAATGCTTGCCGTTGCCCGCGCACGCCTTGAAGAGGCCGGTGTTGCACATGCCCGCATTCGCCAGAGTGATCTGTTCTCTCTGCCGCTGGAAGCAGGCACGGCAGATATTGTCTGTATTCATCAGGTGCTGCACTTCCTATCGGACCCCGCGACCGCGATCAGCAGTGCAAAAGCCCTGCTGAAGCCCGGCGGTCGTATGCTGGTGGCGGATTTTGCCTCGCATGAGCTGGAATTCCTGCGTGAAAACCATGCCCATCGTCGTCTCGGCTTTTCTGATGCTGAAGTGCAAGGCTGGGCGCAAGGATGCGGCCTCGATCTGGTGCGCACACAAACCCTCGCACCCGGCAAGAGCGAGAAAGGTAAGCTGACAGTGAAATTATGGCTTCTCTCGCTGACGCAGGATGTCAAAACGAAGTCCCGTAGAAAGTCTGAAGTCAATGCCTGAACAGTCACCCCTCAAAGTCAGTTTCGAGTTTTTCCCCCCGAAATCCGAGAAGATGCAGACCCAACTTTGGAATGCCGTCGAGCGGTTGGCACCGTTGAATCCGGATTTTGTTTCCGTCACATATGGTGCAGGCGGATCGACACGAGAACGCACGCATGACACAGTGCGTCGCATCATCAATAATACAAAACTGCACACGGCGGCCCATCTCACCTGTGTCGAGGCAACGCGGGACCAGGTGAACAGTGTGCTGGAAGACTACTGGGCAGCTGGTGTGCGTCATATTGTGGCATTGCGGGGTGATCCGCCAGATGGTGTCGGCGGTACTTTTGTCCAGACCGAAAACGGCTATCTAAACGCAGCAGACTTGGCAAAGGGTGCGCGCGACCTTCATGCTTTTGAGGTCACCGTCGGCTGTTACCCTGAAAAGCATCCTGAAAGCCCGGATTTTCAGCTGGATATCGAGCTTCTCAAACAGAAGGTTGATGCTGGTGCGACCCGCGCGATCACGCAGTTTTTCTATGATAATGATGTCTATTTCCGGTTTCTGGAGAAAGTGCGTGCGGCGGGGATCAACATCCCAGTTGTGCCCGGCATCATGCCTGTCCTGAATTTCACATCCTTGCAGAAAATGGCACGCATGTGCGGCACTACGATCCCCGCCAAATTGCTGCGAATGTTTGAAAACCTTGATGATGATCCTGACACACGGCAGATGGTGGCAGCCACCATCGCTGCTGAGCAGTGTCTGGACCTTGCCGATCAGGGGATCAGTCATTTTCATTTCTATACCCTGAACAGGGCAGAAATGTCTTTTGCCCTGTGCCACATGCTTGGTGTGCGTCCCAATCCGGGGTCACAGGAAGCAGCGGCATAATGATCGAAGATGGGGAAGAGCAACTGGCGCCAGGCCAGCGCATTCTGGACAGTGCGCGCTTTCAAGAGGTTCTGTCTGTTGCTGTGCATCATATGCGCCAGCCACCGGTAGACACCGCTCATGATGAAGCGCATCTGCAGCGGGTCATCTCGGCAGCTTTGGAAATCGGTATTGCCGAAAAAGCTGACCTCGACATCCTGTTGGCTGCGGCGGCTCTGCATGACGTGATCAATGTTCCGAAAAACCACCCTGACCGGGCACAGGCAAGTGCCCAGGCAGCAGAAGCTGCGCGGCCAATCCTGATGGCGGCGGGGTATGCGAACGAACAGCTCATTCACATCGCGCAGGCTATTCTGGAACACAGTTTTTCTGCCGGCCACGAGCCCTCTTCACTGGAGTCTGCCATCCTGCAGGATGCTGACCGTCTTGACAGCATCGGTGCCATCGGCGTTGCCCGCACAGCCGCGACGGCTGCACGCATGGGTAGCTCTTTTTACTGTGCAGCGGATTTCACCGGCAGGGATCGCGACATCGATGACACGCGCTTCATGGTCGATCACTTTTATCGCAAGCTGCTGTTACTGGCAGACCGCATGAACACGCAAACTGCGAAACAGATGGCGCAAAAGCGTGGCCGTTTTCTCAAAGCCTATCTTGAACAGCTCGAAGATGAGCTGCCCCGATTTCACATAGAAACAGATATCTCATGATTACACCTACTTTCATCAATATCGGTGAGCGGACAAACGTCACCGGTTCGGCGAAATTTCGCAAACTGATACAGGCGGATGACTATGAAGCAGCTCTGGCTGTAGCTCGCCAGCAGGTTGAAAATGGCGCGCAGATCATTGATGTGAACATGGATGAAGGTATGCTGGATGGTGTTCAGGCGATGACCACGTTTTTGCGGCTCATTGCCTCAGAGCCCGATATTTGCCGTGTGCCGATCATGATTGACTCATCCAAATGGGAAGTCATTGAAGCTGGACTCAAAAATGTTCAGGGCAAGGCGGTTGTCAATTCCATTTCCCTGAAAGAAGGTGAAGCCGCCTTTATCGAGCAGGCCCAGAAGGTGCGCCGTTATGGGGCGGCGACGGTTGTCATGGCGTTTGATGAGAACGGGCAGGCAGATACAGCAGATCGGAAAGTGGAAATCTGTACCCGGTCTTACCGTATCCTGACAGAGCAGGTTGGCTTCCCGCCACAGGACATTATTTTTGACCCGAACATCTTTGCGGTCGCCACCGGCATCGAAGAACATAACAATTATGCGGTTGATTTCATCGAAGCCACGCGACGCATTCGTGAGACACTGCCACATGCGCATGTTTCTGGCGGCGTCTCGAACATTTCCTTCTCATTTCGCGGCAATGATCGGGTGCGCGAGGCGATGCACTCGGTATTTCTCTATCATGCGATCAAGGCGGGCATGGGCATGGGCATTGTGAATGCCGGGCAGCTTGCGATCTATGACGAGATCCCCGCAGAACTGCGCGATCCGGTAGAGGACGTTATCCTCAACCGCCGCGACGATGCGACCGAGCGTTTGCTGGAAGTCGCGGAGCGCTATCGCGGCGCGGGCGGCCGCAAACAGCAGGAAGACCTGTCCTGGCGTGAGGCCGATGTGGAGAAACGCCTGCAACACGCGCTGGTCAAAGGTATTACACAGTATATTGACGAAGATACTGAGGAGGCACGACAGAAACTCGGGCGGCCGCTTTATGTGATTGAAGGTCCATTGATGGATGGTATGAACATTGTCGGTGACCTGTTCGGAGACGGCAAGATGTTCCTGCCACAGGTGGTGAAATCTGCCCGTGTGATGAAAAAGGCAGTGGCCTATCTCACGCCCTTTATGGAAAAGGAAAAAGAAGAACAGGGGCTTGAGCAGCAAAAAGCTGATGGCAAAGTGCTGATGGCCACGGTCAAGGGGGATGTTCATGATATTGGCAAGAATATCGTTGGCGTTGTTCTTCAGTGTAACAATTACGAAGTGATTGACCTCGGCGTCATGGTCTCGAAAGACAAAATTCTGGCCGAAGCAGAAGCCCATGACGTGGACGTGATCGGCCTTTCCGGTCTGATTACGCCAAGCCTTGAAGAGATGCAGCATGTGGCCACAGAGATGACCCGGCGGGGCATGGACAAGCCGCTGCTGATAGGCGGGGCAACAACATCCCGCACCCACACGGCCGTCAAGATTGCGCCAAAATATGACCATGGCGTCATCTATGTGCAGGATGCTAGCCGGGCTGTGGGGGTGGTCAGCACCCTGATCTCGCAAGAGCGTCGGGGCGCCTATCTGTCCGATACAAAAACTGACTATGACAAGGTGCGGGAGAACTACGAAGCCAAACAGAAGAAGCAGGACCGAGCGCCTCTCGCGACGGCAAGAGCAAATGCCACGCCGATTGACTGGAGCGCTTATCAGCCGCCCAAGCCGTCATTTACGGGTACACGGAACTTCCGGGATTATGAGCTTGAGACTCTGGTTGACTATATTGACTGGACACCGTTTTTTGCCTCCTGGGACCTGCACGGCCGTTATCCGGCCATCCTTGAGGACAAGGTCGTGGGGGAGGCTGCCACCAGTCTCTTCCGGGATGCACAGGAAATGCTCTCCCGCATTGTCGAAGAAAAATGGTTCACTGCGCACGGAGTTGTTGGCTTCTGGCCGGCACAATCGGTCGGCGATGATATTCATCTCTATGAGGACGAGAACTGCGAGCGCAAAATCAGCAGTTTTCATGGTCTGCGCCAGCAAATGATGAAGCGGTCCGGACAGCCCAATTACTGTCTGTCAGACTTCATCGCCCCGCAGGGCTCTGGCCTGACTGATTATATTGGCGCATTCGCGGTCACCGCCGGGCATGGCGAGAACGAAGCCGCGGACAGGTTTGACCGGGAAGGGGACAATTATTCCGCGATCATGGCCAAGGCATTGGCTGACCGCTTTGCGGAGGCGTTTGCCGAACATCTGCACATGCGCGTGCGGCGCGAGCTCTGGGGCTATGCAGCGGATGAGACCCTCGATACGCGGGCGCTGATCGAGGAGCGCTATCAGGGCATCCGGCCGGCACCGGGCTATCCTGCCCAGCCCGATCATACCGAAAAAGAGACCCTGTTTTCGTTGCTTGAGGCGACCCGGAATACCGGCATGACTCTCACGGAGAGTTTTGCCATGCAGCCGGGAGCCTCTGTTTCAGGCCTGTATTTCAGTCACCCAGAGTCCGTTTATTTTGGTGTTGGTAAGATATCGCGCGATCAGGTGGCTGATTATGCTGCGCGTAAGGGCATGGACCTTGAAGCGGTTGAACGCTGGCTCGCGCCGATCCTGGGTTACTGATGTTCGCCCACAGCTGCGTCAGACACCGCCGGTCAGAAGTACTGCGCAAAGCATAAATAAAGCGCCAAAAATGGCACCACCCAGCAGAATACCGAATTCTGAAATCATCCCCGAACCCTCAGCCCAAAATGTCCGATAAGACGCAACACTTGCGCCTAGTTTAGATCAGTAAAAACTGGCGGTGTGAATACGTTACAATATCCATCAAGCGCATGGGTTGCGCCTTAGCTACGGTAAGCTGTTGTAATAATTTGTTGAAAAAAAAGTCACAAAACTGTGGAAAAGCGCATGTCTGATGCCAAAAGCCTTGAACGATTATGCTCGAGGTTGTCACTTCACAAACAAAAGCCTTGAGAATGTTTCACTGGCCCTGTGATACTGCGATGGCTAAAGGACACGCATGACTTTATGGGAACGCATACAGGCACTGCTGGAAGCAGCAAGGGAGCAGACGCTCGGCGCGGTCATGGAAGCCATGCGCGCGCGCAAGTTCAGGCGCGATGCGGCGGCCTTTTCGATTGCCCTGATCGCTCTTTCCGCGAAAATGGCCAAGGCAGATGGCATTGTCACGGATGACGAGATCGAGGCCTTCGGGGACTTTTTCACATACCCGCCGGAGGAGGCCAGCAAGGTCCGCATGATCTACCAACTGGCACAGGAAGATGTGTCCGGCTTTGATCTTTATGCGCGACAGGTCGGCGATCTTTTCCGGGATGAGGCGTTGGTGCTGGAAGACGTGCTCGACTGTCTGTTTCACATCGCCCTGGCTGATGGCATTCTGCACCCCAAAGAGCTGGAACTTCTGCGCGAAGCCTATGCCGCCTTTGACCTGACTCCGACAGCCTGGCGCCGCGTCAAGGCTTCCCATACCGGCCTTGAGAAAGAAGACCCCTATGCGGTTCTGGATGTGCCCGTTGAGATCTCCGAAGAGGATCTGAAAAAGGCTTATCGCACGTTGGTCAAGGAGCATCACCCGGACAAGATCATCGCGCGCGGGGTGCCCGAAAACCTGATCAAGATTTCCGAACGCCGCATGGCCGCAATCAATGAGGCCTATGAGAAAATACTCGCCGAGCGGGCCCAGGGTTGATTTCAGGGCTGATTTCAGCGCTGGCTTCAGGCGCCAATATCCCTTGCGCAGCGTTAATGCGAAGATATTGCGGTAATACTGGATTGTTGGTGCATAATTTGCTTTAATTGCAGGATCATGAGTTACACACACGTCCAGAAGCGAAATGAGTCGTCCCGGTCACTGGTGCGCAAGGCCGCCAGTGGTATCGCTGACATTTTCCTGTTCATCATCATTCTTGCTTTTACGGGTGTAACCGTGATTGCCGTCGCAATCGCCGCGCCCCTCGCGCTTGGCATTTCCGCGATCATCGGCAGCCGCCGCGCGGAAAAGTCGGGCTGGCAACCTGCGAAGGCGACCTGAACGTCGCATTTGCGCCTTTGTCCAGTGCAGGATAATCTCCAGCGAAGTCTAATCAGCATAATCTTAAGTCTGTGCGTGTCAGGGGGCAACGTCATGTCTTTGCGTGAACTTGGCCTTCTGTTCCTTATGGCCCTGATCTGGGGCGGGCATTTCTCAATCATCAAGGTGACCACAGGCGGCGTGGTCGACCCGGTGTTCTATGCAGCCATACGCATGACCATTGTTGCGCTGTTGCTGGCCCCGCTGCTGCGCATCCATAAAGGCCAGATGCGTTATATCCTGCTGGCGGGTGTCTGCCTTGGCGGCCTGAATTATGCCTTCATGTTTTCCGGCATTTACTATTCCAATGCATCTGTCTCCGCTATCACCATGGAACTGGTGGCACCGTTCACAATGATCCTGTCCGTGATCTTTCTGAAAGAGCGCGTCGGCCTGTTGAGGGTGCTCAGCTTCGCCTTCGCCTTCACCGGGATCATTATCATTATCACGGCCCGGCAGACTGATGGCATGGGACCGTCCCCTCTGCTGGGCAGTCTGTTGTTGATCAGCGCAGCCTGTATAGAAGCCTTCGGGGCCATCTCGATCAAGAAAGTGCGCGGCATCAAGCCGTTCCAGCTCCTTGCCTGGTTTGCCCTGGTCGGCAGTTGCGTTTTATGGACCGGCACGCTGGTTTTTGAAACAGACCAGCTCGCCGTATTTCGAGAGCGGGATATCTGGCCGTTCATATTGGCTCTGGTCTATTCTGTTGTCCTCGCCTCACTGGTCGGGCAGGCCACATATTACTGGCTGCTATCAAGGCTGCCAGCCAATCTTGTCGCCTGTTCCACGCTCCTCGTGGCCTTTCTGGCGGTGATTTTCGGGGTCGTCTTCCTGTCAGAGCCACTTTCCTGGCAACTTTTTGTCGGTGGTATCGTGACGTTAACAGGCACCGGTGTCATATTGCTGCGCGCTGGCAACAAGACAAAAGCAGCATCGCAAGGCATACCCGGTACAGGGAAGACAAAATGACAGATCTACTGGCAGTCACGGACCATCCGTCCCCCAATCATGATGACCGGCCTGCCGGCATCGACATGATCGTCCTGCATTATACAGGTATGGAAACCGGCAGCGCAGCGCTGGCCCGTCTGTGTGATCCGGCAGCAAAAGTCAGTGCCCATTATCTTGTCGAGGAGGATGGCCGCATATTCCGGCTGGTGCCGGAAGAAAAACGCGCCTGGCACGCGGGTGTCTCTCACTGGCAGGGTCAGGACGGCGTCAATGATACATCGATTGGTATTGAGATTGCGCATCCCGGTCACGAATGGGGGTACCGCCCGTTTGCACAAAGCCAGATTGACAGCGTCCTTCACTTGGTACAGGAAATCTGTATGCGGAATGATGTCAGCCCGTTGCGCGTCATTGGCCATTCCGATGTGGCGCCGGAGCGAAAGGAAGACCCCGGAGAATTATTCCCGTGGTTATTGCTGGCAGAGCAGGGGCTCGCGATTGCGCCTGTCCTGCCGGAACAACTCGATACAGCGCCAGCCCCGGCATATGAAACCTGCCTCACGATGCTGCGTGAGATCGGCTATCAACTGGAGGGCGTCAAACATGCCGCGCCTGTGCTGGCTTTCCAGCGACGCTTTTTCCCCTCAGCGCTGGGCAGGGGCTTGGATGGCCCGACGCGAAAAGCCATCAGCACCGTGCACAAAGTGTTTACGAACACTTAAACGGATCACTCAAAAAACCACACCAGTCCGCACCGGAAATTAAGCTCGTTGATTTACCTTAATGCCTGTTGTTGAAGTAAACACAGGATCGGTCAAATGCGGTTCACTCAGATTATTTGCGGCGTTGCAGCGATTGCCCTGACAGGGTGTACGGGTATCAGCAAGATGCCCGGTGTCAAACAGGCTGGCTTCCAGTCTTCGATTTCCCAGCCTGACCTGCAGGCATGGGAACATGTGACCACGCGCATAGAGCCGCCGGCAACCTGTTTTGTTGATGAACAGCAGACGGGTAAACCTGTTCGCTATCATCGTGGTTCCATCATAGATCAGCCAAGGCTGGTGCGCCGCGAAGCGCAGAAAGTTCCAGCGCAGCCGGTTGGCGGGCGCAATTTCTATTGCGCAGCTTTTCACTACGCGGTGGATGAACGGGGCCGTGTGAAGGACATCATTACACTGTATAATTCACATCCGGGTATAGGCGGCGTCAATTTTGCGCGTCAGGCAGAGCGTACCCTGAAGGAATGGCAGTATGAGCCAGGCATGGTTGACAAGGCACCAGCCAAATATACTGGCCTGACAACTGTCTTCTATTACGGTTTCGAGGGGTAAGAGGACCGCTGGGGTAAAAGCGGGGCTCGTGTGGGGAACCTGCCGGTGCTGAGGGGTACCGGCAGGTTTTTTTTAGGTGCAGGACACCCAGCCTTCGTCCGGCTTTTCTGTGTTTCAGATTCTCAGCTTATTGCCGCCATGGTGCGCAGGCATATCTCCTGCCGTTGAGAATTTCGCCGATGCGACCATTCCGGACAAAAAGCTGATAGGTCACCAGGCAGATAAAAAGAGTACCTGAGCATACCAGCAGAAACTTGATCTCGGCGGCCACGGCCCAGTCATGCAGTAACAGGGCAATCACCACTGTCGGGATGGAATGAAAAATGAAAATC
This sequence comes from Parvularcula sp. IMCC14364, assembly GCF_030758415.1. NCBI lineage: Bacteria > Pseudomonadati > Pseudomonadota > Alphaproteobacteria > Parvularculales > Parvularculaceae > Parvularcula > Parvularcula sp. IMCC14364. The sequence continues at coordinate 518,396 of NZ_CP132334.1, forward strand.
CAGTAGGCACTGTCAGAGAAGTACCTGACCCACGGGCTGTAAGTCTGGAAATGCCTGCTGAAAAGACCAACAAAAGCCAGCATATACAGCCCGATGGAAAAGCCTGTCGCGAGAGACAAAAGGCCATGCAGGATAGCATACGCCGCCCCTCCCGGTTCCCCTTTGATCAGGAAAAAAATCAGGGCCGTTACAAAAAAGACGGTCGCAAGGATCATGCCTGCTTTCCAGCGACCCGCCAGGGACTGCAACTTGTCGATATGCCTATAGAGAGCCAGCCGAGCAGGAAGCAAAGGCCGAAATAAAAATAAACTTTCACGTCCGGGACGAAACTCAAATCTGCGCTGATGCGTCCGGCCGGGCTTAAGCTGCCTATAGCTGCCAGACCAAGGCAGACATAAAGGACAATGGCGCCAAAGCCGGCCCATCGTAATTGCGCCATTACGCTCAGGCCACGGCGTAAAAAATCTGGCAATGCGCCCCAGACTCCCAGCAATATCCACGCTGTCGCGACATGAAACATCAGGTAATAGAGAAACCACAGATTGTGGGTATTATCCCAGAATATGCGCGTATCTTCGATCAGGTTCAGGTCAAACCCGAATTCTCCGGTGACCATCACATGTTGCGCGATGATCCGCAGGATTGTCATGATACCGGCGAGAGCGGGGAGAAATAAAAAGAATGGCACGGCAATTCGCCGGAACCGGTTCTTGATCATGTAGCGCTGTCCGCGGCGATCCAGCAGCAAGGCTGTAAAAAAACCGGACAGCAGGTAGAAAACCGGCATTCTGAAAGTATTGATCCATATAAGGAGTGCATCCATGGAGGGTGACCGGGCCGTATCCCAGTAATAATCCATGATCGGCATGGTCAGATACATCTGCGCCGCGTGAAGAACGATACCGAGGCTCATCATCAAAGAGCGCAGAAAATCAAGGCCATGCAGCCGGGTCTGTGGTGCTGTCATGGCATAATCTGTAAGCCATCCTGTCGCACAAGTAACCGCCAAGCAGGTATCAAGGTGGATAATTCTTCGTCCGGCGCTAGCAAGAACACTATACGTTTGAACCCAGAACCCCCTTAAGCGTCATGCCGTAGCGCTGCCACGCTAATAGTGACATGACAATACGCTCTTATGATCGTCCCTCTGAACAAGCATTTTTATGCAATGCGCAGGTTCGGGATGATAGATCTCTAAACCTGGGAAGGTTGAAAAATCTCAAAAAAACTTATGTGCCCCCTTTGGTCATGGCCTATTATTCTTTGCAGGCCCGCTCATGAGAGGGTAAGAGAGATCAGTAGATAATCAACTGGATTGGTTGCCGTCAGAAAGCGGGTTGTTCTCAGTTTAATTATCTTACAAGGCGGACAGGACGCTTTCCGCTCCCCTCTCATCCATCATCCGGGCGTCAAGCTGGGGTAAGGCATCTGTGTTCTGCCATACAATAGCGCCAGCCATATAGACTTTGACCCATCCTGCGGGGCACTTATAAGTGCCGGAAAAGGAGAGACGAGAATGGCGGAAAACAGTTTTGACCTTGTGGTAATCGGCTCTGGTCCCGGCGGCTATGTCGCGGCGATCCGCGCGGCCCAGCTGGGTATGAAGACCGCTATTGTCGAGAGGGACGCCCTGGGCGGTGTCTGCCTCAACTGGGGCTGCATCCCGACCAAGGCATTACTGCGCACTTCGGAAGTCTACACCAACATGAAACATGCGGAGGCGTTCGGCCTGAAGGCCGAGAATATCGGTTTCGATATTGAGGCTGTGGTCAAGCGCTCGCGCCAGGTGGCAGGCAAGCTCTCTGGCGGCATCGGTTTCCTGATGAAAAAGCACAAGATTACAGTGCTGGAGGGGGAGGGGCGTCTGAAGGCGGGCAGCAAGGGGGCAACGCCCACTGTCATCATCAAGGGCAAGGAAGGTGAAAAAACTGTCAGTGCCAGTCATATCATTCTGGCCACCGGCGCACGGGCACGCACAATCCCGGCCATTGGCCTGGAGCCGGATGGCAAGTTCATCTGGACGGCGAAGGAAGCCATGGTGCCGGATGAGATGCCCAAATCGCTGCTGGTCATTGGCTCCGGCGCGATCGGGATTGAATTTGCCAGCTTCTATAATGCGCTGGGCGCAGAGGTCACTGTTGTCGAGATGCTCGACCGGGTGCTGCCGGTGGAAGACAGGGAGATTTCTGATTTTGCCGGTAAGTCCTTCAAAAAACAGGGCATGAAGATCCTGACCGGCTCGACGGTAGAAGGTTTCGAAAAGGGCGCGAAGACAGTCAAGGCGAAGGTTAAAGGCAAGGACGGCAAGGTCACAGAAGTCGAAGCTGAACGCGTCGTGCTGGCAATCGGTATAGTCGGCAATACGGAAAATCTTGGCCTGGAAGAAGTGGGCGTGAAAGTGGACCGCGGCCATGTCGTCATCAATGAGTGGATGGAAACCGGCGTTAACGGCGTCTACGCCATCGGCGATGTCTGCGGCCCGCCATGGCTGGCTCACAAGGCCTCCCATGAGGGCGTCATCTGTGTCGAAAAAATTGCTGGCCTCGATAATGTGCATCCGCTGGAGACCTCGCTTATTCCCGGTTGCACTTATTGCCAGCCGCAGGTTGCGTCGGTTGGCCTGACGGAAGAAAAGGCAAAGGAAGCAGGTTACAAGGTCAAGGTCGGCAGGTTCCCGTTTCAGGGCAATGGCAAGGCAATCGCCTTGGGGGAGCCGGAGGGACTGGTCAAAACAGTCTTTGACGAAAAGACCGGCGAACTTCTGGGCGCGCACATGGTCGGGGCGGAAGTCACGGAGCTGATTCAGGGGTTTGGCATCGCCAAAACGCTTGAAGCGACCGAGGAAGACCTGTTCCACACCGTCTTCCCGCATCCGACCCTGTCAGAAATGATGCATGAAAGCGTGCTCGATGCCTATGACAAGGTGATACATACCTGATGTCAGCGACTTTGTTCGTCGGACCGATGTGGTTTTGACTGCATTGCTCCATGGACATGGGCACATACAGTACTTAAATGACGGTCAGCCAATAAAACCCGAGATGAGGAGACACAAATGGCAGAATTTAACGGTTCATGGAACATCGAGATCAACACGCCAATGGGCAAGCAGGAAGGTGTGCTTGTTCTGAACCAGAGCGGCGGCGACCTGTCTGGCAGCATGGCCCAGGGCGGCGACAGCACAGACATTGAAAATGGTTCTGTTGCCGACGATCAGGCTTCTTGGGACGTCAAAGTTTCCAAGCCAATGCCACTGACGCTGGGTTTCACCGCGCATCTGGATGGCGACAATATCGGCGGCAAGGTCAAGCTGGGCGCCTTTGGCGAAGCTGACTTCAGCGGCACACCTGCATAAGCAGTTATACAGTCTGTATGACTGGAAAGAGCCGGTTTCAGCCGGCTCTTTTTCTTTGCCTTTTACGCGCCGCAGTCACGCTTTTTTAACGATGTCCCTTAACGCCGCGCATACGCTTGTGTGGCATATATGGCGGATACAGCCATGGGGTTCAAAATAAATGCTGACTGTTGCGGAAGTTGATTTGCCGGTTTCACTGCAGAAACGCCTGCGGGAAGAGGCAAACTTTGCCGAGACATTTGCGCAATATACGCGCGAAAACCTGATCGGCTTCCGCCGGCCACTAGCGCTGGCCGCGGCGATTATCGGCCCTGTGCTGTTTGCTTTTGTCTATCACGTTGCCGGGTTTCTGACCCTCCTTGAAGTGGCTGTCTCTTTCTCCGTCTCGGCTACCATGTTTGTGCTGGGCGGCTGGTATGTAAATCGCCGCCGTATCCGGGACATGTATGTGCGCCAGACCAGAGCCCGCAAGGATGCGAAAGTCGATCTCAAGGCGGGCACGGGTGAAGCGGTCAATCTGAGCATGAAGAATCAGCCCGTGTTTTACGAGCACGAGCACGGCGTCATCTGCCTTGCCGATGCAGGTGAGGGTAAAACGGTCTATTTTGATGTGGACAGTCTGGAAGAAGATCCGCGCTGGTATCTCTATATCAACGGCGACATGCACCGGGTAAACTGGTCATGGATTCGCCTGAAAGGCTCAGGCGCCGTGGCAGAATTTGCAGCTTCCGGCCAGCGCCTCGCCCGTATTGGCGACACACCTTACGTTGAAGCACCCGATGCCTGGGAGGCAATTTCCGTCGCCTTGAGCGAGCCGCAGGATGGTGACATCGTGGACAGGCCTCTTGAAGGCGTAAAAGAGACAATATCGCGCCTTTTATGACGCGGGGTACTACCAAATCAGGCAGGTGATTGCTAAATCCCTGCTATGGTAACATTATTGGACAGTCAGAAGCCGAAGCTCCGGCATCCTGAAAAACAAAAAAATCCCGACACGCCGCTCTTGCGCAAGCCGGACTGGATACGCGTCAAGGCACCAGTCTCAAAAGGCTATCAGCAGACCCGGGAAATAGTCCGGTCAAAAAACCTTGTCACCGTCTGTGAGGAAGCAGCCTGTCCGAATATCGGTGAGTGCTGGGATAAAAAACACGCCACCATGATGATTATGGGCGACACCTGCACACGGGCTTGCGCCTTCTGCAATGTCAAGACAGGTCTGCCCGCAGCGCTGGACCAGATGGAGCCTGAAAATGTCGGGCGTGCCGTGGCCGAGATGGGACTACGGCATGTGGTTATTACATCAGTAGACCGGGATGATCTGGAAGATGGTGGGGCTGATCATTTCGTTCAGGTTATTCAAGAAATCCGGGACCGTGCGCCCGGTACTACCATTGAAATTCTCACACCGGACTTCCTGCGCAAACCGGGGGCGGCCGAAAAAGTAATCGATGCCCGGCCCGATGTCTTCAATCATAATCTTGAAACCGTGCCGCGGCTTTATCTAAATATCCGTCCGGGTGCGCGGTATTATCATTCTCTGCGCCTGCTTGAGAAGGTGAAAGAGCGTGATCCGTCACAGTTTACCAAATCCGGTATCATGGTCGGGCTTGGCGAAAGCCGCGAGGAAGTGATGCAGGTCATGGACGACATGCGCTCTGCGGGCATTGATTTCATTACCATTGGCCAGTACCTCCAGCCCACGCGTAAACATGCCCCGGTAGACAGGTTTGTCACGCCGGATGAGTTCAAATCCTATGAAACGCTCGCACGTGCAAAGGGCTTCCTCATGGTTTCGGCCAGCCCGCTCACCCGGTCTTCCTATCATGCGGATGCGGACTTTGCGCGGCTGAAAGAAGCCAGAGCAGGGTAGAAGTTCAGTGCCGGTACATCAGGAAACACGAGAAGTGCCTTATACAGCCCGTCAGATGTTTGATCTGGTTGCTGATATTGAGCGGTATCCTGATTTTATTCCCTGGTGTCAGGCTCTGCGTGTGCGCGATGACAAGCGCGTTGAGGGTGTCGGTGAAATCACGGCAGACATGGTTGTGCGCTACAAACTGTTCCTCGAACAGTTTCGCAGTCTTGTCTTTGTTGATCCGAGAAGCCTTCATGTCTCTGCGGACTATCTGCAGGGGCCAATCAAGAAACTGCACAATCGCTGGAAGTTTCAGGACCTGCCGGCAGGAGGCAGTACGATAGATTTCTATATCGATTTTGAATTTCGTAACAGGTTGCTGCAACGCATCGCAGAGGAAGTATTCGACCGGGCATTCGTGAAAATGTCAGATGCCTTTATCAACCGCGCTCATGCGATTTACCCTGCACCTGATCAATAGCACCCAGCAGCATTTTCAGGGCTTCTTCTACTGTTCGCAGGCGGATATTTTCGCGACCTGATTCGCGAAAGACTATCCTCTGATGATTAACGGTGAGGGCGGCGTCTGGAAATCTGGTTGCAAGACCAAAATAGACCAGTCCGACCGGTTTTTCGGCTGTGCCACCGCCGGGTCCGGCAATGCCGGTGACGGAAACGGCCAGATGGCACCGGGCGTCAGTTGCATTAAGTGCACCTGTCGCCATGGCCTCGGCAACTGGTGCGCTGACAGCGCCGACGTCCATCAGCATCTCCCACGGAACGCCAAGCATGTCGCGCTTTGCTTCATTGGCATATGTGACAAAGCCGCCATCATAAACAGAAGAAGCCCCCGCAACGGAGGTCAGTGTGCCTCCAATCAGGCCGCCAGTGCAGGATTCTGCTGTGGTGACTTTCAGTCCCTGTGCAGCAGCTGCCGCGACCAGCCGTGTGGCAAGCCCTGTACTGATCAGGTTTGTCATGTGTCAGTCTCCGCGGGTAATCTGACAGTTGCTGTTGCCAGTGCGCTGATGCCTTCTTCACGGCCTGTAAAGCCCAGCTTCTCGGTTGTTGTTGCCTTGACGGAGACACGCTGCACATCACAGCGCAATATCTCCGCAAGCCTTGCACGCATTGCCTCCCGGTGCGGATTGACCTTCGGTTTTTCGCAGATGATGGTGATGTCACAATGCGTGATCAAGCCGTTTTTATCAGACGCAAGGTCGCGGGCCTTCTCAAGGAATACATTTGAAGGCGCACCTTTCCATTGCGGCTCGGAAGGGGGGAAGTGAAAGCCAATATCCCCTTCGCAGATTGCTCCCAATATGGCGTCAGTCAGGGCGTGCATGGCCACATCCGCGTCAGAATGGCCTTTCAGTTTACGGTCATGGGGGATGGAGACACCGCATAAAGTGACGCTATCGCCGTCTTCAAACCGGTGCACGTCGAATCCCTGGCCCGTGCGAAATTCAAAATTGTCCGATATACGCATATAGCTCTCTGCAAGGTCAAAATCTTCCGGGTGTGTAATCTTTATATTCTGCACATGGCCTTTACTCACGGCGACAGGCCGTCCGTCCTGCTCAAACAACGCAGCGTCATCAGTCAGTTCCAGGGCCGCATATTTTTGATGCAGGGCAAGGATTTCGCTAAAGCGGAATCCTTGCGGTGTTTGGGCCTGCCAGATGCTCTCGCGATTAACTGTGTCTTCGATCAGACCACTATCAGCATTTACTTTCTTCAGTGTGCTGGTCTCAGGCACAGCTGAAATGACCGCATCATGTTCTTGCAGGCTTGCCAGAACATCGCGGATCACCTGTGCGTTGGCAAAGGGCCGCGCGGCGTCATGGACAAGCACATTCGAGATGTTCAATTCCGCCAGTGCTGCCAATGCCGCCAGTCCATTGTGCACGGATTGCTGACGTGTCGCACCACCGGTTACAGGGGGCAGCAGGCGACTGTCCGTGATCCCGTTCACTGCTTTCCGGTACTCATTTTCCATGCCGTCGGCAATAACGGTGATAATCAGATTGACCTCCGGACAGTCCAGAAAGGCCTTGAGCGTATGATGGATGACAGGTTTGCCTGCCAGCAGCTGATACTGCTTGGGCAGCTCAGCCCATTCCGGCTGGCGTGCGCGGGCTCCAACGCCGCCAGCGACGATGATTGCGGCGACCTGATCATCAGCCCCTTCCATAATCCATCCCATCCCGTTATCTGTGGGGCTGAGAAATACGCACAGTTTCAATCATGGTCCAGATAGATACCATCACTTTACGCAATAACGTCCTGCTGGCCCCCATGTCCGGCATCTCGGATCTGCCGTTTCGGCGCACGGTCTGGCAGTTGGGTGCAGGCATGGTGGTGTCTGAGATGGTTGCGAGTGAGGAACTTGCCCGCAGCAGGCCCGATGTTGTGCTGCGCGCAAGCCAGGATAATGAGATCAGACCGGCTGTCGTGCAGTTGGCAGGCAGAGAAGCCAGATGGATGGCGGAAGGTGCGCGCATCTGTGAGGCGTCCGGTGCGGATATCATCGACATCAACATGGGCTGTCCGGCACGCAAAGTGACAGGTGCTCTGTCAGGCTCTGCCTTGATGCGGAATCCCGATCATGCTCTGGAACTGATTGAAGCGACAGTCAGGGCTGTGACTGTCCCTGTGACATTGAAAATGCGCCTTGGCTGGGATCATTCCATGCTCAATGCGCCGGAGATTGCCCGCCGGGCGGAAGCTGTCGGGGTGAAAATGATTACCGTGCACGGGCGAACCCGTCAGCAGTTTTATAAAGGCACCGCTGACTGGGCGGCGGTGCGGGCTACCGTTGAGGCGGTGGCCGTGCCGGTCATCGTTAATGGTGATATTTGCAATTCCGATGATGCACGCACAGCATTGGCGCAATCAGGTGCAAGTGGCGTGATGATTGGCCGTGCCGCTGAGGGCCAGCCATGGCTGCCGGGCAATATTGCCGCAGATCTGCGCGGTGCGCCGCGTCAGAGGCTGACCCTGTCAGATAAAGCTGACATCGCGATTGCCCACTACAAGGAGACCGTCGCCTTGTACGAGGATAATCACCAGGCCGGACAGGAGATGGGCAGATCGCTTGGCATCCGCATGGCGAGAAAACACCTTGCGGCTTATGTGGATCGGCTGGATCGGGAGCTGGACCCGGTTATACGCAAGCAGTTGAAGGCGCGTATCTGTCAGATGGTTGATACAGACAGGGTAGAAGAATGCCTGAATATGCTCTTTTTGGGAGATGGCACTCAGCTGTCAGCTCTGGCTGCTTGAGGCCAACGCGCATCCGGACCCTATGCCGGGTTGTCACAGCTCACTGGCTTGCTGCATATTCGTTGCGCTTATTACGCAACACAGCTGTTGATAATTTGCAACAACTGAGGCAATCTTCAAAGTCCTGATTACAGCGCAGGTGACAGGCGTAAAAGTGACTGCATCCTTATCCAGAGACCCCGCTACTGCCGGGAATAAATCCGTGGCCCGCCCGCGTGCGCCCTGGGTTGTCGCGACAGCGCTCATTCTGCTCGCGCTCGCCGTCTTTGGGATGACATCCTATTTTTTTCTGACATTCATTGATGGGGCACCTGCCTATATCGCCATCCTGTTCGCGATTGCGGTTCTGTTTGTGGCAATTCTCAGCGTTGTGGTGCTTGGGCGATTGTGGCAGGTCTGGCGCAACCGGCGTGTGGGCACCGCAGGGTCGATCATGCATTTCCGGCTTGTGGGCATCCTCTCGGCTATTGCGATTGTGCCAACGGTTATCGCGTTCTTCTTCTCGGCTTTTATCCTTCAGGCATTTTCTGACGAATTTTTTGTTGAACGCCTGTCAGAAGCCAACTCGGCAGCTGTGGGTCTGGCAAATACCTATTTTGAAAAAAATTCTGAAGAAATGGGCACCAATCTTGTGCGTGTTGCTTTTGATCTGAATGTTCTGGAACAGAGCGGACGGGGCCTCGCGGATAATCCGATTGGCTTCCGCCAGTACCTGTTCGGGCAGGCATTGATCCGTGACTGGGCCGCTATCTATCTTCTGGATGGCGACAGAAAAATTCTGGCCCGGGTCGTGACCGTGCCTGGCGTCATTTATCAGCTGCCAGCTCTGGAGACATTCAACACGATTGATGAAGGATCGGCGGATGTGGCTTCAAGATTCAACTACGACACCCAGAACCGGAGCAGTCTGGATGTGTTTCGCGGCACGCTGAAAATTCGTGACTATGATGGCGGCTACCTGATTGCTTATAAAGGTGAACTGCCAGCGATGAGTGCCGGCCTGCTGACTGTCCGTGAATTCCGCGATAATAACGAGATTTTCAAAAGCAGGCTCGATAACCTGCTGAGCGCTTTTACCACAGGTTACGGGTTGCTGGGACTGATCATTCTTTTGCTGGCAGTCTGGACGGGTTTGTTGATTGCCACGGCCATAGTCTCACCTATAGGCAGGCTGGCGGCTGCCGCTGAGACGATCTCTGCCGGTGATCTGGCAACGCGCGTGGAAGTGGCACAAGGTGATGGCGAGCTGCAAGATCTCGGCCGGACCTTCAACCACATGGCCGGGCAATTACAGACCCAGCGTGATGACCTGATCTCTTCCAACAAACAGTCAGATGGTCGCCGTCGTTTCATCGAAGCTGTATTATCAGGCGTTTCAGCGGGTGTTCTCGGTGTCTCCGAGGAGGGCAAGATAACTGCTGCCAACCGTACAGCAGCCGATTTCCTTGGTGTACAGATTACGCGTATGACGGGCATGATGCTCTCCGACATTTCCGAAGACCTGCATGGCCTGTTCAGGCAGGCAAAGGAAGAGTCTGGCAAGGAGGCTGGAGCGCAGCTTGAATTGACCCGAAATGGTCAGGAGCGCATTCTGAATGTCCGGGTGAGTGCGGACAAAAGTGATGATACAATCAACTACGTCATCACTTTCGATGATATTTCCGAGCTTGTTTCAGCGCAACGAAATGCCGCATGGGGAGATGTTGCAAGGCGGATTGCCCATGAAATCAAGAATCCGTTGACGCCGATCCAGCTTTCTGCGGAGCGGTTGAAGCGCAAATATGGCGATGAGATTGTTTCCAACAGGGAAGTCTTTGATAGATGTACGGATACTATTATCAGGCATGTGAACGATATAGGCCGTATGGTGAATGAATTTTCATCCTTTGCCCGAATGCCTGAGGCGGTGATGGCACGTGAAAGTCTCCGGGAAGTTGTGAAAAGCGCCGTCTTCCCGTTCCAGGTCGCCCATCCCGATATTGAATTCAGCACACATTTTCCTGATGAAGACCTCACCGCATATTGTGACGGTCGTCTCATGGTGCAGGCCTGTACAAACCTGATCAAGAACGCCTCGGAATCTATTGAGGAAAAGAAGGCCAGAAGCACCGAAGAATTTTCCGGCAAACTTCAGATCAGTGTTTTTGAAAAGTCCGGTAACGCCGTTATTGAAGTGGTCGATAACGGTATCGGCCTGCCAGATACGGTGCGCCACAAGCTCACTGAACCCTACATGACGACGCGTGAAAAAGGAACTGGCCTTGGTCTTGCAATCGTCCGCAAGGTGATTGAGGAACATGAAGGTACAATAAAGCTGAAAGACAGCGCCATACTTGGTGATACGGGTGCGTCGGTCAGCCTTTCCTTTCCACTCAAGAAAGCCGCCGCGCCGAAAACCGGTTCTGAAAAACAATCCAAATCCCCCGCCAGAGAGGCAGTTTAATGGCAGTTGACGTATTAGTTGTTGATGATGAAATGGATATCCGGGAACTGATTTCCGGCATACTTGAGGATGAAGGGTTTGCGCCGCGTACCGCTGCAAACAGTGATGATGTATTCGCCGCGATCAGTGAACGCCTGCCATCACTTGTTGTTCTGGATATCTGGCTACAGGGCAGCAAGCTGGATGGTCTTGAGATATTATCAGAACTCAAGTCGCTGCATCCAATGCTGCCTGTGCTGATTATTTCAGGTCATGGTAATGTGGAAACTGCAGTAGCTGCGATAAAGAAAGGTGCTTACGACTTTATCGAGAAGCCGTTTAATGCTGACAAGTTGCTCCTCGCTGTGTCTCGTGCGCTGGAGACGGCAAAGTTGCGGCGGGAGAATACTGAGCTGCGCAGCCGCTCAACGGATCTGGGGCTTGTGGGCAGCTCCACTCTGGTCACACAGTTGCGCTCATTGATCCAGCGCGTAGCAGATGCGCGCTCGCGGGTGCTTGTGTTCGGGCCGGACGGGTCCGGCAAGGAAACCATCGCCCGAACAATTCATAACCAGTCGAAGCGCGCCGAGATGCCTTTTGTTGTGGCCAGTTCGGCGACCATCGCACCCGACAAGATGGAGGAAGCTCTTTTCGGGATAGAGGGCGCAGATGGGCGGCCACAAAAGATCGGATTGATGGAAGAGGCTCATGGCGGCACACTTCTGTTCGATGAAATTGGCGACATGCCGCTTGAAACCCAGAGCAAGATATTGCGTGTACTGGTGGATCAGCGTTTTACGCGGGTTGGGGGCAGCAAGCCTGTGGAAGTTGATGTGCGGATTGTATCAACAACTGCAAAAGACTTGCTGGAGGAGGCGGAAAAGGGACTCTTCCGTTCCGATCTCTATCATCGTCTTAATGTTGTGTCGATTGCTGCACCATCTCTGGCCGCTCACCGCGAGGATATTCCTGAGCTTGCGGCCTATTTCATTGATAGTGTTTCGAAACAGGGTGGCTTGCAAAAACGTACAATCGCCACAGAGGCGCTGGCTGCGTTACAGGCCTATCACTGGCCGGGAAATGTCCGGCAGTTACGCAACGTGCTCGAGCGCACATTGATTCTGATGGGCCGTGATCCCGAGCCAGAGATAACAATCGATAAATTACCGGTTGATATTGTCAGTGCCGGGCCTGCGTTGCCGAGCAGCGACAATCTTGAACAGATCATCACGCTGCCTTTGCGGGAAGCGCGTGAGAAGTTCGAGCGCGAATACCTGCTTGCCCAAATCAACCGGTTTGGTGGTAACATCTCACGCACCGCGAATTTCATCTGCATGGAACGCTCCGCGCTGCACCGTAAATTGAAAGCACTTGGCATTACGCCGCATGTCAGACCAGAGACTGATTTCGCGAACTAGGCCCGTCCCGGGTCAGGCGAAAGCAGCAAGAGAGAACAGAGGCTTTTATGCGTGTTATTATCTGTGGTGCTGGCCGCGTCGGATACGGGATCGCGGCGAGACTGGCCCAGGAGAAATTTGACGTCACGGTGATTGACCAGAAGAAAGAACTGGTCCGCGGCGTGACCGAGCGCATAGATGTGCGCGGTATTGTCGGCAATGGTTCTTACCCTGATATCCTTGCATCTGCCGGTGCGCGCGAAGCGGATATGATGATTGCTGTCACCCACTCGGATGAAGTCAACATTGTTGCCGCCCAGATCGCCCATTCTGTCTTCGATGTGCCCACAAAGATCGCCCGTATCCGGGCGCAAAGCTATCTCGACACAAAATATGCGGATATTTTCAGTCGCGCCCACATTCCTATAGATGTAATTATCTCGCCCGAACAGGAAGTGGCCGAAGCGGTTCTGCAGAAGCTGAGTACGCCAGGCGCTTTTGAAATCAAGGCATTCGCGGATGGCCTGGTCTGGGCCGTCGGCGTGCGCATGGCAGATGACTGCCCGGTGCTGAACACACCACTCAAGCATGTGGCTGAGTTGTTCCCGGAGCTGGAAATCACCATTGTCGGGATACAAAGAAACGATACGCTTTTCCGTCCCCATGCAGATGACCAGTTGGAGGCAGGGGACAATATCTATTTTGTCGCAGACCGGCACAAGGTGGAGCGCGCACTCCAGATTCTGGGGGACTCCACGTTGAAGGCGCGCCGTGTCATTCTTGTGGGGGGTGGCAATATCGGTCTGCATGTGGCGCGCTCTCTGGAAACACTTGGGTCGATGAAAATCCGTATGATTGAAGCTGATCCGGAGCGGGCCAGTTATGCGGCTGAACAGCTTGAGCGCACTGTCGTGCTACAGGGAGATGGCCTTGACAGTGAGATACTGAAGGAAGCGGGGGTCGCAGACGCTGAAACGGTTGTGACACTGACAAATAATGACCAGATAAACCTCCTCAGTGCCGTGATCGCCAAGAGAGAAGGCGCAAGGCGCGCCATGTCGCTGGTGAACGAGCCTGATTATGCTTCGCTCACACGTGCGGTTGGTATTGATCGATATGTTGATCCGCGTGCCACCACCATTTCCACGATCCTGCAGCATGTCAGGCGCGGGCGCATTAAGGGCGTTTTCTCCCTGCTGGACGGGCAGGCCGAACTTATTGATGCTGTCGCGCTGGACACATCAACCCTTGTCGGGGAGCCGTTGAAGAAAGTATCCCTGCCATCAGGCGTGGTGATTGGCGCGCTGGTGCGAGCAGGCAAGGTATTGCTGCCAAATGCCGAGACCATCGTTAATGCGGGTGATCGGGTTGTGCTGCTTGCGTTGCGTGAGAACGTCAAGGATGTGGAACAGATGTTCCGTGTCAGTCTGGAATATTTTTAAGCAGATGCTATGGTCCGGTATTTCCCGTGTTCTCGGCGTATCCTTTGCCGCGCTGGCAGTTTTTGCCCTGTCACAGGTGTTGTTGGCACTGCTGACTGGTGAAGCGCAGATGGTCGCACGGTTCGGCTTTGTGCTGGTGCTGATGTCATTTCTGGCCGCTGCCATCTCCGTTCAGGTCAGAACCGGGGCCACAGGCCCCGGCACATTTGGTGGTTTTCGGAATATCATTCTCCTGCTGCTGACCTGGTGGCTGGTGTTGCCATTTTTTGCCGGCGTACCTTTCCTGCTGGATGGCTATAAACTGGTCGATAGCTGGTTTGAATCCGTCAGTGCATTGACAACAACCGGTGCCTGGCTTTCGGTTGAGGAGGCCACTGGCTCCAGCGCCATGATGCTCTGGCGCGCCCAGTTGCAGTGGCTTGGCGGGCTCGTTTCCCTCGCGGCGATAGCGACGGTTTTCATCAGACCGGACTTTGTCGGGGTTGAAAATGCTACAGCCCTGTTTTCGAGGCGCGAGGGGGAGACATATGTGGACAGCTTCTTTGCAACCTTGCGCGGGTTTCTGCCGGTCTATCTTGCCCTGACGGCAGTCATTTTCGGTATTCTGCTTGCGTCCTACGCGCCGCCTGTTGAATCGGCCACGATGGCCATGTCTTTAATGGCTTCCGGGGGCTTTCTGCCGACTGAAGACGGGGCACAGTCATATTTTCTGTCGACGCAGGTCGTCATATTTTTTGCGATGCTGCTCAGCGGCATCAACTTTCTGGCTATTCGCAATACTTTTGGGCGCCAGCAGAAGAATTTCAGCTTTGCCCGCGACCGCGAAACGCAGGCTTTTCTGCTTTGTGCGCTGGTGGCCATGGGTGTTTTCGCGCTGTCAGCAGGCAGCGAAGATTTTGGTCAATTATCGCCGCAATTCTTCAATGCTGTTTCCGTGCTCTCAACAAATGGCGTTATTATCGGCAGTGAGCCGGCGCTTGTTGCTGTACTTGTTGTGGCGGTGATAGGGGGGGCGTCCATCTCCACGGCTGGTGGGCTGAAGCTCCTGCGCTGGCTGGCCACCATGGAGCGCACGGGACAGGAAGTATGGATGCTGATCCATCCACGCGGCGTGCCAGACAGGCAGAAAGCGGCAAATGAACTGGCCATCTGGATTCACTATATGTGCTTTGCCATCCTGCTGGCCATTCTGGTGCTGTTGATAACGGCTTTTGGCCACCCGCTTGAAACCAGTATGACGGCGGCCGTGGCGACGCTGACAAATGCAGGTCCGCTCCTCACTTTAGTGTCGGATCGTGCTGACTATCAGATTTTCGACCCTATATTACGCATCATCATGGGATGTACGATGATCGTCGGCAGACTTGAAACCGTGGCGGCACTGGTATTGCTGAACAGATATTTCTGGAAAGGATGAGGCAGTCTGCGGGGTTCACAGGGCTGATTGACCGTCTCTCCCAAATTCTGTGATGAAAGACCCTTGTCATATGGAACCGCATGGATAATGGTGAATTGATGCGGTGCAGCATGGGTTTTTGCGTCCAGATACTGGATTGAGGAAGATGAGCGAAAAAAAACAGAACTTGCAGGACACATTTTTGAACCAGCTGAGGAAGAACAAAACCTCGGTCACAATTTTTCTGGTCAATGGTGTCAAATTACAGGGTATTGTCACGTGGTTTGACAATTTCTGTGTGCTGCTGAAACGTGACGGCAACGTCCAGCTTGTCTATAAACATGCCATTTCCACCATCATGCCTGCTGGTCCGTTCCAGATGTATGATGAGGATGAAAAACAGTCAGAGTAGTTTTGACGCAAAAAACCAGAACCATCATTCTTCATCCACGACTCAGGGAAAATGACTATTCCCTGCGGGAGCCGGAAGATTATCTGTCCGAGGCAACCCGGCTGGCCGAAGCCATCGGGTTGAAGGCCGTGCACGAGGAAGTTGTCCGCATCACTGCGCCACGCCCGTCAACGCTTCTGGGGCAGGGGCGTGTGGATGATATCCGGGAAATGCTCAGCTCCACGTTAGAAGATGTTGAGTTGGCCATCATCGACAGCGATCTGACACCTGTGCAGCATCGCAATCTCGAAAAGGAATGGCAGGTCAAGGTGCTGGACAGGACCGCGCTGATCCTCGAGATCTTTGGGGCCAGAGCCAAAACCAAAGAGGGCACATTGCAAGTGGAGCTCGCGCATCTCACCTATCAGCGCTCCCGGCTGGTCAGATCCTGGACACACCTTGAGCGACAGCGCGGTGGCTCAGGTTTTCTAGGGGGGCCTGGTGAGCGACAAATTGAATCAGACCGCCGAATCCTCGCTGACAAGATCGTCAAATTGCGCAAGCAACTTGAAGATGTGCGGCGTACGCGCAACTTGCAACGGCGCAAGAGAAAGCGCGCGCCGCATCCCGTTGCCGCTCTGGTTGGCTACACCAATGCCGGCAAGTCGACCTTGTTCAACAGGCTAACGGATGCGTCGGTTATGGCGCAGGATCAGCTTTTTGCTACACTTGACCCGACCATGCGTGTTGTGCACCTGCCCAGCGCCATAGAGGTAATCTTCTCCGATACTGTGGGATTTATCTCCAACCTGCCGACCCAGCTTGTGGCTGCCTTTCGCGCCACGCTGGAGGAAGTACTGGAAGCGGACATTATCCTGCATGTGCGTGATACTGCCCATAAGGAGAGCGACGCCCAGAAGGTCGATGTGCTGTCAGTCCTGAAGGAACTTGGCATTGATGAAGACTATAACCGGCCAGTGCTGGAGGTCTGGAACAAGTCGGACCTGCTCGACCCCGAAGAACGGAACCTGCAACGGGCGATAGCCCATGCGCGCCATGATGATGCAGACGGCACGATAGAGAATCCCTGGGTTGTCATGGTCTCAGCCATGACAGGGGCGGGTATCGATCAGTTATATGATGAAATTGACCGTATTCTGACGATGGATCACGTCGTGTTTTCAGCACTTGTCGGGCATGAGCAGGGGGCGGCCATTGCCTGGCTGCACAGCCACGGAGAAGTGCTGGAAACTGCGCAGGAGAAAAACCATCAGTTATTGACGGTACGCCTGTCGCAGAAGTCTGCAGGACAGTTTGAAAAACTGTTCAGTATCCAGTTGGAACAGGACGCCGTTGCCAGTTTCAGCGAGACGGCCTGAACCCAGCACCAGGTGTCTCAACCAGCTTTTTTCGCCGCCTGCCACAATTCTTCCAGCTCTTCGAGCGTATAGTCTTCGAAATCCTTTTGTTGCTCAGCGATCTGCTCTTCTATATAGCCGAAGCGTGTGCAGAATTTCTGGTTCGTCCGGCGCAGTGCTTTTTCCGGATCGACTTTCAGATGCCGGGAAAGATTGGCGATCGTGAAAAGAAGATCACCGAATTCGTCTTCAATACTATCAGTATCCCCCTGACTGACGGCCTCGGATAGCTCGCTGGCTTCTTCGGCAATTTTGGCGATGACATCGCTTGTATCCTGCCAGTCAAAGCCGACCCTGGCGGCCCGTTTCTGCAGCTTCACTGCCCGGCTCATGGCAGGTAGCGCAAGGGGAACATCATCTAGCAGGCCGTCTTTCTGGTCGCCCTTTTCAGCGCGTTCCTGCGCCTTTATATCTTCCCATGCCACCAGCTGTTCTTCGCTGGTCCGTTCATCGGATTGCTCAAAAACATGTGGGTGGCGCCGCACCATCTTGTCACATATCGCCTGCACGACGTCGCCGAACGCGAAACTGCCGTCCTCTTTTGCCATCTGGGCATGGAAGACCACTTGCAACAGAAGATCCCCCAGTTCATCGCGTAGATCGCTGATGTCCTGCCGTTCTATGGCATCGACAACTTCGTAGGCTTCCTCGACCGTGTAGGGGGCAATGGATTTGAAATCCTGCTCCAGATCCCACGGGCAGCCACCATCCGGGTTGCGCAGATTGTCCATGATTTGCAGTAGAGCTGATATATCTTGCCGGTGTCGGGGAGGGGAAAATGCCATGATGACCTTACAAAAGTAGATTGAAGCCTCGTGATGCACCTGCCGCGTGGCACATCTTCGTGCCCACACTATAACCGGTTGCAAGATGGGGTTAATAAGTTTTATTGCCTAGCCAGAAACATGAAACTGACAGCGGAGAAAAGAAATGCCCATTCAGGAAACCGAAAGCATCTGGCACAATGGCAAGCTGGTTCCGTGGGCTGAGGCGACCACCCATGTGATGACCCATGCACTGCTTTACGGTACATGCGCGTTTGAGGGCATCCGCTGTTACGACACGGAGCACAAGGGCCCGAGCATTTTTCGCCTGAAAGAACATATCGAACGCCTGTTCTATTCCGCACGGGTCTATCACATTGAGATGCCGTTCACGGTGGATGAGGTCATGGCGGCGAGCCGCGAAGTCATCACCGCCAACAAACTGGGCTCTGCCTATATCCGCATCAATGCCAATCTGGGCTATGGCGAAGTGGGACCATACGCCACCAGCGGCCCGACAGATGTGAGCGTCGTTGCCTTTCCCTGGGGCACCTATCTTGGTGATGATGCCCTGAAAGAAGGCATTCGTGTTGCCGTTTCCAGCTGGCGGCGTTCTGCTCCCGGCACGATCCCGGCAGGGGTGAAGGCAGCCGGTAATTATCTCTCCTCTCGCCTGATTACGATTGAGGCCAAGAAGAACGGATATGTGGAAGGGATCGGGCTTGCCCATGACGGCACTGTTTCGGAAGGGGCCGGTGAGAACCTTTTTCTGGTCAAGGGCGGGCGGATCATTACGCCGCCCCATGCGGCCTCCATTCTGGGTGGTATCACCCGTGACGCGGTGATCACGCTGGCAAAAGATCTTGGTTATGAGTTGGTAGAGCAATCGATCCCGCGCGAGATGCTCTATGCCGCCGATGAAGTCTTCCTCACTGGCACCGCAGCCGAGGTAACTAAAGTCCAGTCAGTCGATGACATAAAAGTTGGTTCTGGAAACTATCCAATTACGGATCACCTCCAAAAGACTTTCTTCGGTCTGTTCACGGGTCAGACCGAAGACAAATGGGGTTGGCTCGATCCGGTCAATCAGGCCTGAGCACACAACAGCTGGTGAAGAGCTATTATTCTGCCCCAGCTTCTGCCCGTGCATTCAGGTTGAGGGCATGTTCAATGACGTGGAAAACGTAATTCTGTTCAACCACACCGTCGATCAGATAGGCTTTTGGCCCTTGTGCATAAATCGATACGTCCTGCCCGCCATGGGTTTCTGATCCTGAAGGGACCAACGCCTGCTGACGATAATTCAACGCTTGCGCGTCTTCCTCTGTCACCACCGGGCGCGTGATTTCCTCGTCCTCTTCCCCGCCAAAGAAAAGCGAGCCCGGGCCATTGGCATACACGAGGGTGGTATAGGGCTTGCCATCACTTGCAAGGCTTGGGCTGTCCCCTTTGGTGCCGTCAGTATTTGGCGCGGTCGCCAGCCCAAGGATCGGGTTGCCCCGTTGCGGGTAACCCTGAATGGAGAGCGTGTGGCCATGATCTGCGGTCACGATGATCAGTGTCTCTTGCAGGTCAACCTTGTCCAGGGCCGTTTGCACGGCAGCATCGAACGCCTGAACATCTTGTAACGCCCGCGCGGCATTGCCTGCGTGGTGCGCATGGTCAACGCGCCCGCCTTCCACCATCAGAAAAAATCCATCTTCATCCTGTGACAGAATATCGATGGCAGCGCCCGTCATCTCAGCAAGGGAAGGCTCGCCAGCAACATCCTCAGCCCGGTCCGCTTCATACTGCATATGCGACATTTCAAACAGACCCAGCACTTTGCTGTCACCTGTAATATCCAGCGCATCAAAACCCTTCTGGTTCCAAACATAGACATGGTCCCCGGATTTGGCGCTCCATTCTGCGGTCAGGTCACGCCCGTCATCGCGGCGACCTTTGGCAAAGCTGTATTCGGGGTCAGTTGTCTCGGCAGGCAGGAAATTGCGCCGCCCCCCGCCCATGGCGACATCAAGGCCGTCTCCATACGGAAAGTCAATCAGTTGACGGGCAATATCCGGGCACGCAGCTGCTGACTCTGGCAGGTCGGAATCCGCTTCCCAGCCACGATCTGGTGCATGGGCATAGACGGTTGCCGGGGTGGCATGCGTGAGGCGTGCCGTCGAAATAACGCCGAGGGCCATGCCGGCCATCTCAGCCAGTTCCCCTGCGGCGATGGCCGGGTTGGCAAGACTGGCGGCGCAGTCGCCACGCGGCACGGCATCGGTCACATTGATGACCCCGGCTTTTGTCTTGACGCCCGTCATCATGGCGGTGGCTGTCCCGGCAGAGTCGGGCGTCTGCATATTGGTGTTGTAGGTTTTGGCTAGTGCCAGATGTGGCAGCGTTTCAAATGCCAGAATATTTTCCTCGCCCGCCATGCCCTTGCTCTGGCCATCATAAATCCGCGCCGCTGTCACGGTTGTCGGGTCCATGCCATCGGCAATGAACAGGATGACATTTCTGGCAGGCGTCACAATCGGCTCTCGTGCAAGATTGGCTGCAAGGGTGTCCTGCCCAAGCTGATACCATGCATCCCCTGCAAGACGGGATTCAGCGCCTGGTATTTCTGCGCGGGCGCTGGCTTCCTTGTCAGCGTCTGCCGTGATGGTCATATCAGCGTTACAGCCACTGCTCAGCAGAACAGCAAGAACACTTGCGACAGTCATTCTCATGGGGCTTCTCCTCATTGTCCCCTCCAGCTATCCAACATTTGTGACAAAACCGCAAAGGCTGCGATGTAAAGGTGGATTCTGACACCGCAGTTTTACGCTTGCCTTATCTCATATTTGTATTATTGTGCAAATATGAAAATGGATGAAGCAGCGAGCATGTTTACCGCCTTGGGGCAGGGTACGCGCCTGTCGGTTTTCCGCCTTCTTGTGGAGCACGGGAACAGTGGGCTGCAAGCGGGGGAAATAAGCAGGTTGCTGCAGGTGAATGATTCCACACTGTCCCGGCATCTGGCCCGCCTTGAACAGGCCGGGCTTGTGACCAGCCGACGGGAGACCCGCCATATTCATTATGCTGTTGTCTGGAACGGCATGGACGATCTCATCCGGTTCATCGTGAGTGACTGTTGCAGGCGCGATCCCACGTCCTGCCTGAAAGAGAGTTGTTGTGACTGATCTGCCTGCGCATTATCATCCACCTCGCATTACCTTGCCGTCAGCAGAAACAGATTTCGAGCTTGAGAATGCGAAATGCGGCTGCGTCAATACCAACCTTGAGGCTTTCCGGCGAGAGGCAAAGCTGTATGCTCAGGCGACCATCCCGGAAAATATCTATGACACGATTGCATCGGCTGAGCCTGTCTTTCTGCCAGAAGATACAATCGAGCAGATCAGGCAGTCGGTTGCGGCCCTGAATGCGGTTTTCAAGAGTAATCACTACAGGGAGGAAGTTTTCGCCGCTCACCCTGACCTGGCACAGTGTCAGCCTGACACGCGCAGCGTCCTCACCGGTTTTGACTTCCATCTGACGCCGGAGGGACCGAAGTTGATTGAAGTGAACACCAATGCCGGCGGCGCGTTGCTCGTGTCCAGCATGATGCGCGCGCAGCAGGCCTGTTGCCGCTATATGGAAGACATTATCACAGGCTTCGGCGGCGACGGCGATGCAGGGAAGCATATCCTGTCGAGCTTCTTGCACGAGTGGCAATATGCTGGCCGAACCGGGCGCGCAGGGAATACAGGGAACGCAGATGCCCTTGGCTATATTGTCATTGTGGACGAGCAGCCGGAAAAACAGTTTCTGTACCCTGAATTTGTACTATTCAGGCAACTCTTCGAGAGTGCCGGCATACAGGCTGCCATTACCGCGCCGCAGGATCTGTACTTTCAGGACGGGCACCTGCGGCATCAGGGCCGTATTGTGGATATGGTCTATAATCGCCTGACGGATTTCGTGCTGGCTGAGCCAGAAAACAGCGCCCTGCGGCAGGCGCTGATCCGGGATGCCGCTGTAGTCACGCCATCGCCGCGTCATCACAGGCTCATGGCGAATAAGGACAATCTTGCCCGCTTATCAGACAGGCGCGCTCTTGCGCGCTGGGGATTGCCCCGGGCATCTCAGGATCAACTGGCCACCATCATCCCCCTCTGTGAGAAGCTGACCCCGGAAAGTGCGGAGCGCCTCTGGCGCACACGCAGGCAGTGGTTCTTCAAACCCCTGGCAGGCTATGGTAGTCGTGGCGCGTATCGCGGTGACAAAATAACCCGCCGTGTCTGGCAGGACATGCTGGCGGCGGAATATATTGCGCAAGAATTTGTGCCGCCCGGCCAGACCACGATCATAAAGGATGGACAACCCGTCGCCATGAAGCTGGATATCCGGGCCTATGCCTATGATGGCGACGTCCAGTTGCTTGCAGCCCGGCGCTATCAGGGGCAGACAACGAACATGCGCACGCCCGGTGGCGGCTTTGCCTGCGTTTATGCCAGTGCTGAGGGCAGGGCGCCCGGAAATTAGCTTGCGATACAGCAAGAGACCGGTTTAGAAGGTTTCTTCCTTCACGGCGGGCGTGGTGGAATTGGTAGACACAACAGACTTAAAATCTGTCGAGGGTAACCTCGTGCCGGTTCAAGTCCGGCCGTCCGCACCATATGTTTTTTTTGCATGTTGACTCCTCCTAACAGCTTGAATGGTAAAGATAATTCCGGGTTCAAGAACCCGTTTTTTGTGTGGTAAGTCAGTGTACGAGGTATTGCGAGGCGTAAGAGCAGGCGCTTATGGCCAAAGCCACCTTTCTCACATAGAATCCAAGGGTTTGCAGCCAAGGCCATCGCTAATTTGAAGCTTTCTTCGAAAGATTTCTGCGGTTCAAGAACGCCTGCCTGTTGTTCCTTGAGGAGGCGTTTTTCATGCTCAAGTTTTTGGAGTTCGCGCTCATAGGCAGCAACGATCGTGTCACTTGTTGCTTGAACCAGACGATCAACAACCTTTGTTATTTTCTTGTCCAAAACTTTAAGCTTATGGGTGATCTCCGCCTTGGCTTGTTTTGCGTCATTTAGTCTGGCTTCCCAGATATTCTCAATCATGGCTTTTGTGACGGCCAGTAACTCAGGTGCTGGCGTCATGTCCTTGACCAAGCGGCAAAATCTCCTTCCAGATCATCTTTGCGGATGGACTTGCCATATCGGTTACAGGCCCGCGCCTGACAGGAATAATAGCCGTAATGTTTTGAGCGGCCTTTGGACCAGCCAGCGGTTAGAGCACCTCCACAGACGTCACAGGCCACAAAGTTCCGAAGTGGAAAATCTTCATGCAGGTCGGACCGGGCCGGGCGATTACGATTGCCATCCAGCTTATCTTGTACTTTCTGCCAAAGTGAGAGGCTGATGATGGGCTCATGGAGACCCTTATGCATGTGAAAGCCCCAATCAGGTAAATTGATGTACCCTGCATAGATTGAACGGCGTAAAAGCTCTGAGGCGCGCTGACGCGAAAATGTATCAGAGATGGTTGGTTTGGTTCTTAATTACAAAAAATGGATTTCGCAGGGGGGGGGGGGTTACGTCGATGGTTTGGTGTTTGATAATATTCACAAGAATGGAGTTCCTCTAGATCAATGGTTGGCTGACTTTCATGCCCCCAATGGTGTAAAGGCGTCAATTTCTGATTTTTGAACTAATTTTTGAGGTTTAAACGTGTAAGCTAAAACTGAATCTTTTACTGAAGTTACATTTATAGATTTTTTGAAGGATATGGCTGAAAGACCAGGGATGTATATTGGTGGTGTTTCTCTATCTGATATGATTATATTTATCTCTGGCTGGTCGTATGCAGTGTCTCCATCTACAGTGCCTGAGATTGAATTGCTAGCGGACTTCGAGGCTTGGGTCATGAACAAGCTGGTTGGCGATACATCTGATAATTGGGCAAGTAGAATAGAGCGAAATACAAATAATGATTTAGAGGCTCATAATTTGTTTTATTATTTATTTTGTGAATACTGTAAAGATATCAGTCAAATCCCATTGTTTAACAAATTAACGCGTCTGATTGAAGATAATCCTAGGCTCAGGACTCATTGATTGATCCAGAAGATTATCGTAGCTGCGATGCAGATGCTTGAGAAGTATGTGTGAGCACAGCGGTCATAGCGGGTGGCGACGCGCCGCCAGTCTTTCAGTCTTCCGAACATGATCTCGACTTTGTGGCGTTGTTTATAGAGAGTTTCGCAAAACTCCGCTGGATGACGCCGTCCTTTTCGCGGTGGGATGCAGGGCTGAATGTTTTTAGCGGTGAGAGCACTGCGAAACTCATCGCTATCGTAACCCTTGTCGCCGATCAGGGTTTTCGCGCCCTCCGGCAGTGCCGGATAGATCAGCTTTGCGCCGATATGATCGCTTGTCTGTCCAGCCGTCAGGCACATGATCAGCGGGCGTCCCATGTTATCGACAACGGCGTGAAGTTTTGAGTTCAAGCCGCCTTTTGTGCGTCCAATGTGCCTGGGAAAAGCCCCTTTTTTAAAAGGCTGGACGCGGTGCGATGGGCTTTCAAATGCGTGGCGTCAATCATCAGCGTTTCGGAAACGTCCCCTTGCGCAGACAGGTTCGAAAAGATGCGATCAAAAACGCCCAAGCGGCTCCAGCGGATAAAGCGATTGTATAAAGTCTTGTGCGGACCATATTCCTTCGGCGCATCACGCCAGCGCAAACCGTTGCGGATCACGAAGATGATCCCGGACAATACACGCCTGTCGTCAACGCGCGGAACACCATGGGATAAAGGAAAATACGGCTCAATCCGTGACAACTGCTCTTTCGATAACCAAATCAAATCGCTCATTGCAAAGCCTCCTTTGCAATCTTGAATCACCGTTCGTATCAGATCACAAGATTAATAGGTCCTGAGCCTAGGGTGTTCATATGCGAAAAAGAAACATTACTCAAACAAAGTCACCAAAAAATAGATTTTAATAATTAGGGGATCGTATCGGAAATTTACTTCCGCACGTATAGTTTGAGCCATATTCTGAGCATTTTCAGTAGCTGATAGGGTGGCCATAGTTGAAGATGGGCGTGATGGGGAGCAGGTCAATTAAAAGAGCAGGAGATGCATCAATGCACCAAATCGCCGTTTCGCTTTATCTTGCCGTCAACTAATTCAAGCTTCTAAAAACTTTTTGATGAACTCATCCACGGCACTTTTCATCTCTTCCACAGACGTAATATCCGAAAATTCATCATAAGGGGTTTTGACTTCGTTATTCTCTACTGTCGCGATATTGAAACTGCTATACCCGGTTTCCCACCAGGTAATGCTCGCCATTTTCTCGTCTAAGAAAGCTAGTTCACACTTCATCCAGGGCACATTGGCTTTTTCGTACCATTCATCAGCGCCATCTCCCTCATCGAAGTCAATCTCGATTGAATTGCTTTTCAGTATCTCTTCGCGCTCTGAGATGATTGTTTTCAAGTGCTCAATCACGTGTAGTTTCCTTAAGGATCAACGACCAATTTTCTAAATTGCGGCAACTGTTGGGGGGGTAAACTGACGAAACCCCGATGGCGCAGCCATTTTTTATGTAACCATGATATTGCCTCCGATGGAAGGCTGATCGGGCCGGAATGATCCGTCACATAGGAGATGGTTCGCTCGCGACCATCATAAACATGGGCACGCTGCAAAGAACCAAAGCCATTATAAGAGAACTCAGATGTCTGCGTGTGACCTACACATTATTTCGGCCATGTGAGTACTCTTAGTTACGGCCCGAGTTACGATCGAAAAGCTCAGCTTCGAAAGCTTTATAATTTTCCTCTCCAACTCTCTCCATCAAAATACCAAGCATTTCTTGCTGACACTGATACTCTGGAGAAGCCGGATTAATTCTAGCAATTATGGTAGAACGTAATATAATTTCTTCGTTTTTTCTACGTTCATTTCGTATGTAAGTCAGCGCCTTAGAGTCTGAATCAAAAGTCTTTCATATGAAACATGCTCTTGCCAGTCGTCTTGTTGCGATACGGATGTGAGCCATGAATAGCCATGCGATAGCTGAGGTCCAGCATCGTTCCCAATCCTTGGCGAGACGGCGTGATCGCCCTAACCATGCGAATGTGCGTTCTACGACCCATCGCCGGGGCAGGACTTTAAAGCCTTTCATTTTATCGGATCGCTTGATGATTTCCATCCGGAATGGACCGACTTTTTTAAGTTTGCGCTTTAGCTTATCTCCCGCATAGCCACCATCGGCAAAGATATGGCGAAGCCATGGAAATTTGTCTCGCGCTTCCATCAACACCGCTGGTGCGCCGTCGCGATCCTGTACATCCGCGGCATGCACAAGTGCTGTCACCAGAAAGCCTTCCGTATCCGTCAGAATATGCCGCTTGCGGCCTTTTATATTTTTGCCCGCGTCAAAGCCAGTAATACCGCCACTTTCTGTGGTTTTAACCGACTGGCTATCGATCACACCTGCGCTGGGGTGTGGGCTTCTGCCGTGTGCTTCGCGGCATTCAAACAGCAGGCGGTGATTGATCTTTTCCAGCAATCTGTCATCACGCCACCAATAAAAATATTTCTGAACCGTCGAAAAAGGCGGGAAATCCCTTGGTAACATGCGCCATTGGCAGCCAGTAGACGCGATATACAACAAGGCGTTCATGATCTCCCGCATCGGCCACTTGCGAGGACGCCCCATCCGATTTGGAAGAGGTATTTCAGGTTCAATCAAAGCCCATTCGTCGTCCGTCAGATCACTTGCATAGCGCAGGAAACTGCGGTCATAATATGTGCGGGTGGTTTCATTCCAACTCATCTGATCCTCCGTGTCTTAAGCAAACAAAGAGAATCATAAGTCGTTGAAATCACCCAGATACTTTTGGATCAGGCTCTTACAAAATTTATTACTCCCAGTTAGGCGAATAAAAATAGGAGACTTAAATCTCTCTTCTCCACGGCTTGGACTAGGGTCTGTACCCAATTTAACTGATTGATTTGTTTGTGCAAAGCGTGATTCAGGGATTTCCGAAAGGGAGTCTTAAATGGCGCGGTTTGATTTGTCGGATGAAGAATGGGCGGTGATTGAACCGTTGTTGCCAAAGGTTAGCCGCGGCCCGAAGCGCAAAGATGATCGTACGATCCTGAACGGCATCTTTTACATTTTGCGCACAGGCGCGCCATGGCGGGACTTGCCGGAACGATATGGACCGTACACGACTGCTTACAATCGGTATAACAGGTGGGGCGAGCGCGGCGTCTGGAAGGGCATATTCGATGCGCTCGCTGAAGAATGTGAGGACAGTCTGATCTTCATAGACGCCTCGATTGTCAAAGCTCACCGCGCAGCGAGTGGCTCAAAAAGGGGGAACTGGCGGAAGATATTGGACGCTCACGGGGCGGTCGCACAAGCAAAGTTCACGTGGCCGTAGATGAAAATGGCAGGCCATTGCGCATTGAGGTCACTGGCGGCCATGTTCATGACAGCCAGGTGATGAATGTCTTCCTCGACTGGGAGATGCCGCCTCTGGCGATGGTCCTGGACAAAGCCTATGGCAGTGCGAAGATCAGGCGCGATATCGCCGATGAAGGTGCGTTGGCGGTTATTCCCGCCAAGTCCAATGCGCGCAATCCGGTCCCGCATGACACCAGCCTTTACGCCATGCGTAATATTGTCGAGCGGTTCTTCTGCAAAATGAAAGACATGAGACGGCTGGCTACACGGTTCGAGAAATCTCGAAGGAACTTCATCAACATGATATATCTCTTCGCAGCAAAATGCTGGATCAATTGAGTCCACACCCTAAGCAGATCCAAATTCAAGCCATATTGCATCAATAAATCAAAATGCGTCCATGAGCCCGTATCCTTATTCAGAGATATTGCCTCGCGCGCAGCCCCAAAGGCCATTGAGTAATTGTAATTAGGGTCTGCTCCCTGTACCAATAAAGTTTCCAGGAAGGAAATATTACGTAATGATATTGCTACCTTCAATGAATAGTTATCAGCAAATACGATCTGGTTTGGATCAGCCCCGGCATCAAGCAGCGCTCTGACACCTGACAGGTTTCGACACACGAGTGCCCACCCGAGTGGCGTCATATTCTCACGGCCCACAGCATTTGGGTTCGCGCCTGCACCTACCCGTTCGCGCACACGGGAGCGATTGCCACTGCAAGCTGCGTCAGCAAGCTGCGCCACATTCCCATCAGTAAAAAAGTCCGATACCTCTGCTTCAGAAAACCTGTGTGTATAAATACTCTGGGCACAGGCCGGTAATGAAGCCAAAACTACCGTGAGTAGTAAGGAAATCCGCATAATCATCTCCACCTTATAATGAACCCGGTATATCCTTATGACGAAACCCCGATACGACCAAGCCATTCTCTGACGGCCTTTGCTCGGAACTCGCTCCCTTTATCCGCCCATTCACGACTGCAACTCATCCATTGCATGAACCCGCCGGGCGCACTAGCTTCACGCAACTAACCAAGAGCAAAAATCATTATCGGGTGTGAACGCAGAATGATAAAATATGGCCTGATTGGTGCCGGCATGATGGGGCAGGAGCATCTGGCAAATCTCAATCTTATTGACGGCGCGGAGATAGCCGCCATCGCGGACCCGGATCAGGGCTCCCTGAATGGCGCACGCGCCATGATGCAGAACCATGCGCATCACCCTGTCACTTATTACGATCAGTATCAGGAGATGGTGGCCCGGGAGAATTGTGACGCGATCATACTTGCAACGCCGAATCACACGCATTTTCAGATCGTCAGGGATCTGGCCCACCTTGAGACGGCGATCCTGATTGAAAAGCCGGTCTGCACCACCATGGCCGATGCACAGGCACTTGTGATGCTTGAAGAAACGGCATCCTGCCGGCTCGCGGTCGGCCTGGAATATCGCTACATGCCGCCTTTGACGCAGTTCATCAACCGCGCCCATGCAGGGGAAGCTGGGCCTGTGCGGATGCTCTCTATCCGTGAGCACCGTTTCCCGTTCCTGCCCAAGGTGGACAACTGGAACCGGTTCAATGAGAATACCGGCGGCACGCTGGTCGAGAAGTGTTGTCACTTCTTTGACCTGATGCGGCATATTCTGCGTGATGAGCCGGTGCGGGTTTATGCCTCCGGGGCGCAGGACGTCAATCATCTCGATGAAACCTATGATGGCAGGACGCCGGACATTATCGATAATGCCTTTGTCGTTGTTGATTTTCGCGGCGGCGCGCGCGCCATCCTCGATTTGTGTATGTATGCGGAAGGGTCAGAGCAACAGGAAGTGATTCATGTTGTCGGGGCGCAGGGCAAACTGGAAGTGAGCATCCCCGGCGCGGATGTCACCTGGTCACCCAGAGACAAATCCGGGCCGTTTGTCGAGCATGTGGATACCCCGGAAAAGGCGATGCTGGCCGGTCAGCATCACGGTGCCACCTATTTTCAACTGCAAGCCTTTCACCAGGCTGTCACTGCCGGGGAGCCTTTCCCGATCACCGTAGAGGATGGTATCCGGTCTCTCGAAATGGGTATTGCGGCGCATCGCTCTCTTGCCACCGGGCAGGCTGTGAGCTTACCTCTGGAAGATACACCCTACAGAACCTGAAATGAGAAGATCATGACAAAAATACCTGAAATAGGCTACGGTTTGTGGAAAGTGGACAGAGCGGTCTGTGCACAGACTGTATATGACGCGATTGAGGTCGGCTACCGCCATTTCGATTCCGCCTGCGATTATGGCAATGAGGCCGAAGCCGGGCAGGGTTTCGCCACAGCGATAGCTGACGGGCTGGTCACGCGTGACGATCTGTGGATCACGTCAAAGCTTTGGAACACCTATCACAAGGCGGAGCATGTGCGCCCGGCTTGTGAGCGCAGCCTCTCGGATCTCGGTGTCGAGCAGCTTGATCTCTATCTGGTCCATTTCCCTATCGCGCTGGAATATGTGCCATTTGATACGCGCTATCCGCCGGAATGGCTGCATGATCCGACCGCAGCAAAAACGGAAATGAAGCTCGCACCTGTGTCGCTGGTGGAAACCTGGGCAGCAATGGAGGAGCTGGTCGATGCCGGGCTCGTAAAACAGATCGGTGTTTGCAATTACAACAGTGCGCTGCTGCATGACCTTATGGCTTATGCGCGGATCAAGCCGGCTGCTCTGCAGATCGAGAGCCACCCATACCTCACGCAGGAGAAACTGATCCGTCTGGCGCAGAATTACGGCATGGATGTCACGGCGTTCTCGCCGCTGGGCGCGTCATCCTATCTTGAGCTTGGCATGGCTGCGGATCAGGACATGGTGCTGGCCAACAAGGTTATACAGGATATTGCTGACCGGCATGGCAAAAGCGCGGCGCAGGTCGTCCTGCGGTGGGGCATACAGCGCGGCACGTCCATTATCCCGAAGGCAACGCAGGTGGCGCATATGCGTGAGAATCTGGCCGCGCAGGAACTTGAACTTTCAGTGCAGGAAATGGAACAGATTTCTGCCCTGAACAAAAACCGACGATTCAACGATCCGGGTGTTTTTTGCGAGCAGGCCTTTGGCCGCTTTCACCCGATTTACGACTGATGGGAGAGACCTGATGACAGACAAGACATTGGAGATACAGGAGTGGCACGGCGCGGCGTTTCCGGCCATTTTTGGAGATACGCAGAGCGGCCAATCACTCGCCGAAACCATGGCGGCACACAAGGCAGCCGTCACCGAGCAGGTTGAGCAGGTCGGGGCGGTCTTGTTCCGGGGCTATGATGTTCAGTCTGTCGAGGATTTCGATAAGGCCGTGACGGCTTTTGAAGCGCCAAACTTTCCGTATAAGGAATCTCTCTCCAACGCAGTGCGTGTGAACCTGACCGAGCGCGTCTTCACGGCGAACGAAGCACCGCCGCATATTTCGATTTTTCTCCATCACGAAATGGCGCAGACGCCGATTTATCCGTCCAAGCTGTTTTTTTATTGCGAGATTGCTGCAGAAGATGGCGGCGCAACGCCATTGTGCCGGTCGGACATTCTTCTGGAGCAACTTGCAGAAAAGGCGCCAGACTTTGTTCAGGCGCTGGAGGCGCGGGGCGTAAAATATAAAACCGTCATGCCGCCGAATGATGACGCGCAATCCGGCCTTGGTCGTAGCTGGCGCAGCACACTCACCGCCGAGACGAGAGACCAGGCGCAGGCGCGCTTGCGCCAGCTTGGCTATAGCTGGGAGTGGCAGGAGGACGATGTGCTGGTTGTCACAACCCCGCGCCTTGATGCAGTGAAAACACTCGCAGACGGCCGCAGGGTTTTCTTCAATCAGTTGATTGCAGCCTTCCGGGGCTGGAAAGATGAGCGCAATGACCCGTCAAAATCCATCACCTTCGGGGATAGCAGTCGCATTGACCCGGATGATATGGCTATCGCCATTCAGTTATCGGATGAATTATCTTTCGACATGAACTGGCAAAAAGGTGATGTGGTGCTGGTGGACAATTTCATCGTCATGCATGGCCGTCGCCCGTTTGAGGGCAAACGCCGGGTGCTTGCCTCTCTGGTGGCCTGATCCGCAGGCACATTAAAAATAACGGGTTGGGACCACATGCTGCGCGCCCGGTTCATTTGGTCGCGAACTGGAACTGGATGGGATAACATCACCAACTGTCCCAAAACATTTACGTTTGAGCCTCTTTCTTTCATCTCATATCATGCGTATTTTGAATGAGGAGAGTTACGTCCCGGATACGGGGATAAGGGGTGAGTGCAAGTGTCCTTTAAGTCTGGATCAAGAGAGCGTGAGCCAGCAGACGCTTTTGCGCAGCTGAAGTCAGACCTTTCCGGTGTGTCCGGCTACACGGGACAGTCCTTCACGTCCGAATTAGGCCCCTATGAACAGACCAGTGAACAGTTCACCCCGAAACTGAAGCCGCCCCCGAAACCGCAAAAGCCTGACAGTCCGCTCATGAAAGTGTGGAAGGCTTTCGAGCGTTTTTGCCGGACAGTCATTGCGTCTTTTTACACCACACTGCTGATCCTGCTGATCAGCACCATTGGGGTTGTCGTGGCGATGTTCCTGACCGGCGAGAACATGCAGCAGGTTTTCGCCGCTTTGCCAGGCATCGTCCTGAGGGCCGGGCTTATTGTATTTTATCTGTTACTGCTGTTCAGCGTCACGGGTCTGACCCGGAGATTGCGCAACCTCATTCTAGGCGACCCGGCCAAAGCCAATAAAGCGGAAGGATTTGTCCCCGCTGTCAACCAGCTTTATTTCGGCCAACTGGAGGTGATGTACACGTTCAATGACGAAGAGGACTGCCTGCATATCCTCAATGAGCGCTCATTCGTGCTCAGTCGGATTGATTTTTCCTTTGTCAAGGCGATTGAGGTTCTGGACTCTCCGCCCGCGCGCAAGGCCGCACAACCCGGAAAATACTGGTATGGTCATTTCAATACGCCGCCATTGCGCATCATCCTGAAAGACCCGCACAATAGCTTCCTTCTGATTTCCGGGGCTCAATTCGAGCGCGTACGCAAGGATGGCAAAGACAAGCCGCCTGCGACAGACGCGGCCATGGGCAGTGAATGTCTCGAGCGCGTCCATAAATTCGCAGAAAAGCTGGCTGCGCGGTGCGGTCTTTCAGTTCGCCACCCGTAAGGGCTGCCGTCCACAGCGCCAACTGCTGCCCGTCCTTGCATCCACCCCCTCACGCCGAATAATCATGGAGCATAACAGCCGCCGAAGCAGCGGGAGGAGACAGCACAATATGCAAGCCATCAAGCCAGAAGACCTTAAAGCCAAGATCGGTCAGAGCATCGGGTCCTCCGACTGGACCGAAATCAGCCAGGAGCGGATCAACCAGTTCGCTGACTGCACGGAAGACCATCAGTTCATCCATGTGGATGAAGAAGCCGCAAAAATGACCCCGTTTGGCGGCACGGTTGCGCATGGCTTCCTGTCCCTGTCCATGCTGTCAAAACTGGCAATGGGCGTGGCACTGGCGCTGGAAGGCATCAAGATGGGCGTCAATTACGGCTTTGAAAAAGTCCGCTTCGTCCAGCCTGTGCGTGCCGGCAAGAAAATCCGCGGCCATTTCACATTGATAGATGCCATCGAGAAAAAACCAGGCCAGTGGATGCTGACCTATGACGTATCGGTTGAGATTGAGGGGGAGGAAAAACCTGCCCTCGTCGCCGAATGGCTGACCATGCAGATGGTTGGCTGACCTGACCGTAACTGAACTGGCATCATTGATCTGAATTCAAGACCCCTAAAAAGCCTCTCAAGGAGAACCCCCATGCGCGAAGCAGTCATTGTCTCAACCGCCCGTACCCCCATCGGCAAAGCCTATCGCGGCGCCTTCAACAATACCCCGTCCCCAACACTGGCCGGACATACCATTAAAAGCGCCGTCGAGCGTGCTGGCATTGACGGGGGCGAAGTGGATGATGTGGTCATCGGTGCCGCCCTGCAACAAGGCGTTCAGGTAACGATTGGGCGCAACGCTGCCTTACGCGCCGGCCTGCCGGTAACGGTCGCGGGCATGAGTGTGGACCGTCAGTGTGCCTCTGGCATGATGGCGATCGGCATTGCTGCCAAACAGGTGATCGCTGATGGTCAGCAGATTGTTGTGGGCGGCGGTGTCGAGAGCATCTCCATGGTCCAGACAATGGAAATGCGCGTGGCCGCAGACCCGCAGCTCGTGGAAATGCATCCCAACGCCTACATCCAGATGATCGACACGGCCGAAATCGTTGCGAAGAAATACAATGTCTCGCGCGACGCGCAGGACGAGTATTCGTTCCAGTCGCAACAACGCACCCATGAAGCCCAACAGGCCGGCAAATTTGATGACGAGATCGTGCCGCTGACATCCGTGATGCAGAAAAAGAACAAGGAGACCGGCGAGGTTTCTGAGACAGAAGTGACCTTGGAAAAAGACGAAGGCAACCGCCCGGAGACTACGCTGGCAGGTCTTCAGGGCTTGCAGCCTGTGCGCGGCGAAGGCCACTGCATCACGGCGGGCAATGCCTCACAGCTCTCTGATGGTGCGTCTGCCAGTGTCATCATGGAAGCAAAAGAGGCCGAGAAACGCGGCCTTCAACCCCTTGGCATTTATCGTGGCATGGCGGTTGCCGGGCTTGAGCCGGAAGAAATGGGCATTGGCCCTGTCTTCGCGGTGCCAAAACTCCTGAAAGCCAATGGCCTGACCATGGATGATATTGGTCTGTGGGAATTGAACGAGGCGTTTGCTGTGCAGGTGCTGTATTGCCGCGACCAGCTGGGCATTCCGAACGAGAAGCTGAACGTGAATGGCGGCGCCATTTCCGTTGGCCACCCTTACGGCATGTCTGGCGCGCGCATGGTTGGCCACGCGCTTATTGAAGGCAAGCGTCGCGGCGCTAAATATGTTGTCTGCACCATGTGTGTTGGCGGTGGCATGGGTGCTGCCGGTCTGTTTGAAGTTGCTTGAGGAGACACCTGATGTCTGACGAACTCGAAAAATTCCGCGAAGAAACCCGCAGCTGGCTCGAAGAAAATTGCCCGCCGGAAATGCGCACCCCGATGAGTGTGGACAGGAATGCGTGCTGGGGCGGCAAGAAGTTCACCTTCGAAAGCGACGCCCAGAAGCTCTGGCTTGATCGCATGGCAGAGCGTGGCTGGACGGTGCCGGAATGGCCAAAGGAATATGGTGGAGGCGGATTGTCCAAAGCCGAAGCCAAGATTCTGGCCGCCGAGATGAAACGCATCAAGGCGCGCCCGCCACTGATCTCTTTCGGCATCTGGATGCTTGGGCCAGCGCTGCTCAAGTATGGCACAGAGGAGCAGAAACAGACGCATATCCCGAAAATCGTCCGGGGTGAGATCCGCTGGGCGCAAGGCTATTCGGAGCCCAATTCCGGCTCTGATCTTGCTTCCCTGCAAACCAAGTGTGAAGACAAGGGGGATCATTATCTCATCAATGGCCAGAAAGTCTGGACCTCCTATGCCGATGAGGCGGACTGGATATTTGTTCTGGTACGGACTGATCCTGCTGCGAAGAAGCACGAAGGCATCAGCTTTATTCTGGTGGACATGGATCAGCTTGGTGTCACCACCAAGCCGATCAAGCTGATCTCCGGCAAGTCGCCCTTCTGCGAGACATTTTTTGATGATGCGAAAGCCGAGAAAGACGCCATCATTGGCGGTCTGAACAAGGGCTGGACGGTCGCCAAATACCTGCTCACCCATGAGCGTGAGATGATCAGTGGCATGGGCTCAGGCTCTATGCGTCCCATGGGCGACATTGCCGCACAGCAGATTGGCCTGGATGAGCATGGCCGTCTCGCCGACCCGATATTGCGGACGGACGTTGCCCGGATGGAGATTGACGGTCTTGCCTTTATGGCCACGATGGAACGCTTCAAGGATGAGGCGAAAGCCGGGCAGGGCACGGGTGCGAATTCTTCCATGCTCAAATATTATGGCACGGAGCTGAATAAAAAGCGCCTTGAACTGATGATGGACAGCGCAGGCAGTGAGGGCCTTGAATGGGGTGCTGAGGAGGATGTCGCTTCCCAGTGGCTGCGCACCAAGGCTAATTCCATCGAAGGTGGCACGTCAGAAGTGCAACTCAACGTCATCTCCAAACGCATTCTCGAATTGCCGGGCGCGTAAAAAACAAGAAGAACAGGAAC
Source organism: Parvularcula sp. IMCC14364 (assembly GCF_030758415.1). NCBI lineage: Bacteria > Pseudomonadati > Pseudomonadota > Alphaproteobacteria > Parvularculales > Parvularculaceae > Parvularcula > Parvularcula sp. IMCC14364. Next base: position 553,761 of record NZ_CP132334.1, read on the forward strand.
AGGCACATGGCAATGGTACTGAACGAAGAGCAGGAGATGCTCAAGGATATGGCGAAAGGCTTTCTGACAGAGAAAGCTCCCGTCAGCCAGTTGCGGGATTTACGCGATAGCGGCAACCCGGATGGATTTGATCGTGGCACATGGGATTCCATGGCTGAAATGGGCTGGGCGGGTGTCGTTGTGCCCGAAGAGCATGATGGCGTTGCCATGGGCTATCAGGCGGCGGGTCTGATAGCTGAGGAAATGGGCCGTACACTGACGGCATCCCCTTATGTCTCTACAGCAATCATGGGGGCTACGGCACTCAACAAATATGGCTCGTCTGATCAGAAAAATGACTGGCTGCCGAAACTGGCAGCAGGTGGCGCGCTCATGGCTGTGGCCGTGGACGAAAGCCGCAAACATGCCCCGTCAACTGTTGCCACCAAAGCAGAACGCTCTGGCAATGGCTTCAAACTGTCCGGCGAAAAGGCATTCGTGGCTGACGGTTCTGTTGCCGATGCCCTGATCGTCTCGGCCCGGACAGAAGGGGCTGAGGGAGATGAAAATGGTATCACCCTGTTCCTTGTGCCACGCGAGAGCGCCGGGCTGTCCGCTGAAAGCAGGTCCATGGTTGACAGCCGCAATGCAGCAACCATCAGGCTGGATGGTGTTGAACTGACGGCTGATGCGGTGCTGGGTGAGGTTGATGGGGGTTACCAGCCGCTGGAAGTCATCCTCAATGCAGGCCGCGCAGGTCTTGCCGCTGAAATGTCCGGTTCTGCCCAGGAATGCCTGACGCGTACCGTCGATTACCTGAAAGAGCGCAAGCAGTTTGGGCGCACAATTGGAGAGTTTCAGGCGCTGCAACACCGCGCAAGTCACCTCTATTCAGAAATTGAGGTTGGCAAGTCTGTCGTGATGAAAGCCCTGCAGATGATGGATCAGGCACCGGAAATGGCCGGGCTCATGGTGTCTGCCGCCAAGGCAAAACTTGGTCAGGTGGCACAGCTTTCTGCGCAGGAATCCATCCAGATGCATGGCGGCATCGGCATGACGGATGAATTTGATATCGGCTTCTTCATCAAGCGCGTGCGCGTCGCCGAAGCGCTTTACGGAGATGCCAATTTCCATACGGAGCGCTACGCCAGATTACGCGGCTTCTGATATTTCCTGACGAAGGCTGATTGCAAATCCCGTTGGGCTTTATCGGGATTCACTGGCAGCCGAATGCCACATCAATGCCTTCAGCCGCCGGGTTATCCGGCGTGCATAAGGCCGGCCAGCCATAGGTCTGCCAATACTCAACCAGGCCAATCTGCCGGGCGAAATCCTGAAAGGCGTCACTGGTACGTACAGCTTCTCCACGCTCGCTCCAAAGTGCGACAAAGAACGCAACGTCAAAGCCGCCTGAATTGGTGCGGAAGGTTTCGAAAGCAAGCTCAGGTTCCTGCAGCATGACCAGGAAGTTACCGAAGAACATCCGAGCCGCTCTGTCGGGCTGGTCGGCCAAGCCTGCGATCATTTGAACCGCCTTGGACCGGGCTTCCCCGCCAACAAAGATACCCTGCAACGCTGTTTCAATTTCTTGTTCAGTCAACAGCTGCGCCACTTGCGTCACCATCGGGCGGGCGTGATCCATAGCTCTTTGCGGATCGCCCTCAGCTTTGGCGATATCAGCCAGCACCATTTGAGCGGGCTGAAACCCCAGCGCAATTGCCTGATTTGCCACGTTGCGCGCCGCCTCAAGATCACCGCTTACATAAAGGTTGGTCGCGTGTGACAGGTGGTTGCGAGTCTGCAGTGGATCAAGTTTCAGGGTGCGGGCAGAATATTGCAAGGCATCCTCAATCTCGCCGACGGCTAACAGGCCATAGGCGTACCAGCGCAAGGCCAACTGGCTGTTGCGGTTCAGTGCCAGTGCCTTATCCAGATTGGTCCGCATGGACACGTAATCGCGCCGCTTGGCTGCCGTGAGGCCGAGCACGACATAGGTGCGCGCATTCTGCTGGCTGAGCGTCAGCGATTTGAGAGCACTAAGCTCTGCAAGGTCCAGTTCATTGGTAACTTCGCCGGCGAAAGTCTGTTTCTGCCAGTAGGCCATGCCAAGTTCTGCCCACGCTTCGGCAAATTGAGGATCAAGTTCCACGGCTTTCTCAAGCAGGTCAATAGACTCGTCTATGGCATCAATCTGTAAAGAGTTCTGAAGGTAGCGCGCCTGCAGATAAGCCTGCGTAGGCAGCCGGGTTCTGCGCTGCCCTCTTGTCCAGATATTCCTGGTCATCCTCACCCACCAGAAATTCCAGTTCCGACGCAACGGCAAGGGCGATCTGTTCCTGCACCTGAAACACATTCTCCAGCGTGTGTGTAAAGCTGTCAGACCACAAAGTAATATTGTTTGTCGTATCATTAAGTTGAATGGTGATGCGCACCTGATCACCCTGTTTGCGCACGGCGCCGGAGACAATATGGCTCACCCCGAGGCGCTGTCCGATTTCCGCTGAAGACACATTCTCGCCCTTGAAGGCAAAAGACGATGTGCGTGCCGTGACATCCAGCCCGTCGATACGCGACAAGGTGTAGATTATCTCTTCCGAAATACCGTCAGAGAAATATTCCTGATCCTGTGTCGCACTCAGGTCATCCAGAGGCATGACCGCAATCGCAATATTCTCCGGGGCTGTGGCGGCCGGGTTAGATGCCCGCAGGGTACTGGCTTCCGACGTCGTAGCCGGGCCAGCCTGTTGTTGCAGTGCCATATCTGTCTCAGCGGCCTGAACTGTTTGCGCCGTACTGATACCGCCATTGTTTTCTGGCGTTGCAGGCATTGCCCAGCGAATGGCTAATGTTGTGACGGCCAGCGCAGCGAGACCATAAAGGGCATAATCCCATTTCCCCAGAGCAAGAGCAGGCTTGTCAGCCTCGTCCATGTGTCTGTGCGTTGTTTTGCGCACCAGAAGCCAGGTGATAAGCAGGAAAAGCGGAAAGCCGGAAATGACCAGATAGGCAGCGGCCGACAGGCTCCAGTCCGGCAGCTTTAGGGCCGGCCCCATCACTTCCATCACTTGCATGATGATCCAGGAAATCATCAGATAACCTGCAATGGCAGTGAAATAGCGGTTCTGTTTTAATTGTTGCCAGATATTCTGCATGTGCGCGCTATAGCCCTTTCAAGCACATGTTACCTTATGGGCCAGCTATATCACGTTGCGCAAGTCTGCCCGGATAATACGAGACAGATCAACACGATCAGACCCTAGTCCTTGTAGATAACGCCTTCTTTCATCACGAAAGAGACGTTTTCCAGCACGGATACATCCTCGAACGGGTTGCCATCCACAGCGATGATATCAGCCGAAGCGCCTGCCTTGATGCTGCCGACACTATCTTCCTGCCCAAGAGCTTCTGCGGCCACAACTGTGGCGGCCTGAACAGCCTGAACCGGCGTCATGCCGAAACGTACCATGCGTGAGAGCTGGTTGGCATTATCTCCATGCGGATAGATGGCGGCATCAGAGCCGAACACGACCTTGACCCCGGCCTGCACAGCCTTGGTAAAGCTGTTGCGCTGAATCTCCCCAACCTGACGCTCTTTGGCGAGAGATTCTTCGCGCACGCCCAGCTTTTCGCCCTCTGCCAGCGTATATTCCGTATTGTAGATATCCATGGAAAGATATGTGCCCGCACGTTTTGCCATGCGGATGGCTTCGTCATCCATGAAGCTCGCATGTTCAATCGTATCAACCCCGGCGGTGATCGCGTTCTTGATCCCCACAGCGCCGTGGGCGTGAGAAGCAACCTTGAGGCCTCTGGCATGGGCTTCTTCAACAATCGCGGTCAGTTCTTCCACGGTGCCCTGCGCTGCGCCCAGTGTGGTGCCTTTGGAAAAGACGCCACCTGTCGAGCAGGTCTTGATCAGGTCGACACCATATTTGATGTTCTCGCGCACCTGTTCGCGCATCTCCCATGGGCCGGTTGCAACCGCGAGGCCCTTGGCGTTGAACTCCGGCGGCAGCAAGCTGACATCAGAACAGTGGCCGCCAACAATGCCGACAGGCGGGCCGGACACGAACAGGCGCGGGCCGGGAATCTCCCCTTCATTGATGGATTCCCGCAAGGCCACAGTCGCGTAGTCGCGACTGCCAACATCGCGCACCGTTGTGAAACCGGCCATCAGTGTTTTTTGCGCATTCATCACGCCCCAGATCGTGCGCCGCTCTTTCTGGTAACCAAGCCGGTCATAGCCGCGCCCCTTGGTGGCGGAACTTGTCAGATGCACATGCATGTCAATGAGACCCGGCAGAATGGTGCGCGCGCCCAGGTCAATTTTCTCCGCATCCGCCGGAATTGTCATGGCGGCGGCGTTGCCAACGCTGGTTACTTTGCCATTATCGATCACGACCACAGGGTTGCTGATAATCCTGCCACTGGCCGGGTCTGCCAGTGACGCGGCGGTCAGATAGACCGGCTCGGCAGCAACAGATGTGGCGAACAGGCAAAAGGCGCTGAGGGCAGCAATCAGTCTCATGGCAAAAAGTCCTTTATCTAGAAGCAGATATGCAACCACGTTCTCTCCGGCTCGGCAATGCTGCAGGGCAGAAATTATGCTTCCGACTCCCTGGCGCATCAGGTATGATTAACAAAAGCTGACATGAGGCATGGCTGCGTGCCAGAGACAGAGGATTTCATGCGTAAAAACAGAGTGATAGCGCTTGCGTTGGCAGGTGGTTTGGCCGTCACAGCCGGCGCGGCACAGGCGGAAGACGCGACTTACACCGTCGTCATCGAGAATGATTACGTATTCAACCAGGATCGTGACTATTCCAGCGGGTTCCAGCTCGATTATGTTTCTCCGGCCAAACAGGGCAGGGATGGATTGACCGGGCGCATCGCGCGTGATGTCTTGCAGGCAACAGGCAGTGATCCGGTACGCAAGCGCATCGCCGTCGGTCAGTATATTTTCATCCCCGAAGACACAACCGGCCCCGGTACCCCCGAAGGGCAGCACCCTTATGCAGGGTTTCTGTATGGTACCTATGGTGTTCTGGCCCAGAAAGGGCAGGACCGTCTCGACAGTTTTCATGTACAGGTCGGCCTGACGGGAGACCCATCGCTCGGGGAAGATGTGCAGGACGTCTTCCATAATGCCTTTGGTGATGATGAAGCCCAGGGCTGGGAAACGCAACTTGATACAGAGCTTGCCTTCGCCGCCACTTATGATCAGGCACGCAAATACCCCGTTTTTCAGTGGGGCGGTCTGGAGAGCGAAGTCATTGCCAATGCCGGCGTCACAGCGGGCACCTTGTTGACACAGGCACATGTGGCCGCCAACTGGCGACTGGGCTTTGACCTCTCTGACGATTTCGGCCCGGTCAAACTCTACCCTTATGTCAGTGCCGGTCAGTGGGATAATCAAAGTCGCCTCAGCGGTTATGTCTATATTGGCGGCACGGTTCGGGCGGTCGCGCGCGATCTGTTCCTTGACGGGAACACATTCTCCGACAGCGAAAGTGTGGACAAGGAGTTTTTCGTGCCAGACTGGAATGCCGGCGCCGTGGTAGAGCTTGGCGTCGCGCAGGTCAGCTTCACCTATCAGGAGCGCGGCCAGAGCTACGAAACACAGGACACACCGCACAAGACGGCCTCAGTGAATTTGTCACTCGGTCTTTAATCCTCAGAGATGAAAAGCAGCTTTGGCCTTGAAGCGCACTGCATTTGCGCATATCCGTTGTAGCTTCCAAGCCTATGCTATTCCGCAGCTTTCGGGATAGCGCTAACAGATTTACGGATTAAAGACATGAGCGAAATTGCACCGCGCAAACTGCTGAAAGGCGAAACAGGCGACTGGGAAGTTGTGATCGGGCTGGAAGTCCACGCTCAAGTCTCCTCAAAGTCGAAACTCTTTTCCGGTGCGCCCGCTACCTATGGTGCTGGCCCCAATGAGAATGTGTCACTGGTGGATGCCGCTATGCCGGGCATGTTGCCGGTCATCAACAGATATTGCGTGGAACAGGCCATCCGCACGGGGCTTGGTCTTAATGCACAGATCAACACCTGGTCCCGCTTTGACCGCAAGAATTATTTCTACCCGGACCTGCCGCAGGGCTACCAAATTTCCCAGTATCTTGACCCGATTGTTGGCGAGGGCGAGATCGAGGTGGAACTTGGGCCGGAAGAAACCATCACGGTTGGCATTGAGCGCCTGCACCTGGAGCAGGATGCGGGCAAGTCGATCCATGATCTGTCCCCGACAGACTCTTATGTGGACCTCAACAGGTCCGGCGTTGCCCTGATGGAGATTGTCTCGAAGCCTGAGATGCGGTCAGGGGAAGAAGCATCGGCCTATTTCGGCAAGCTGCGCACCATCGTGCGCTACCTTGGCACCTGTGACGGTAATATGGATCAGGGCTCCATGCGAGCCGACGTGAATGTTTCAGTACGCCGGCCCGGCGAAGAACTTGGTACCCGGACAGAAACAAAGAACGTCAATTCCCTGAAATTCGTCCGTCAGGTTGTCGAATATGAAGCGCGGCGTCAGATCGAAGTACTGGAAGCTGGTGGCACGATTGATCAGGAAACGCGCCTTTTCAACGTGAAAACCGGTGAGACGCGCACGATGCGCTCCAAGGAAGACGCCCATGATTATCGTTATTTCCCGGACCCGGACCTGTTGCCGCTGGAATTTGAACAGGCCTGGGTAGAAGAAATCCGTGCGTCCCTGCCGGAGCTTCCGGATGCCAAGAAGCACCGCTTCGTCGAGCAGTATGGTTTGCCGCCCTATGATGCGTCTGTGCTGGCAGCGGACAAGACGGCGGCGGCCTATTTCGAGGCCGTGGCAGAGGGGCAAGATGGCAAGATGGCCGCTAACTGGGTTATGGGTGACCTGTTCGGCGCGCTCAACAAGGAAGGGTTGGAGATCAGCGACAGCCCGGTCAGTGCGACCCAGTTGGGGGGCTTGATTGGTCTTATCAAGGACAACACCATTTCCGGCAAGATTGCCAAGGAAGTCTTTGCCCTGATGTTCTCGGGCGAGGAAATCGGCACACCGGCAGAAATTGTCGAAAAACGTGGTCTTAAGCAGGTGACCGATACAGGCGCGATCGAAGCTGTGATCGACAAAATCATTGCCGATAATCCAAAGCAGGTTGAACAGGTCAAAGAAAAGCCGAAAACCATGGGTTGGTTCGTCGGTCAGGTGATGAAGGAAATGGGCGGCAAGGCAAACCCGCAAGCCGTCAATCAAATCCTTAAAGCCAAACTGGGTGTGGAATAGTCACCTGACAGGAAATCGCGAGACCATCGGGATGTTTTCCAGAGCAAGACGCGATTTTGAGCCTTTTTCCCTTGCCGGCGTATTGGTTCTGACCTCGCTTTTCGGCCTGGCCAATGCGCTGGTGCGACTGACGGCGGGTGTCAATCTGGCGCTTGATGATACCAAGGAAAATATCTTTACCCAGAAATTCTCCTGGGGATATCTGCCGGACAATCCGCCGCTCTATGAGTGGATCCTGACACTTGTCCAGCAGGCGACTGGCCCGACCCTGTTCAGTTTCCTGATTGTGAAATATATCTTGATGACGATTACAGCCCTGTTCCTGTTCCTGGCGGGACGGCGATTATTTCGCAGTGAGAAATGGGCAGCCCTGACGGTTTTTTCTTGCCTGTTGCTGTATCAGCTTGGCTATAACTACCATCAGGCATTCACGCACTCGCTTGTCGTGATCGCGGCGGTGGCCTTTTCACTGTGGACTCTTGTGCGCCTTGTGCAGCAGCCAACATTCCCCGCCTATATGCTCTTCGGGTTTTCAGTCGGCCTGGGATTGTTATCCAAATATAATTTCACCGGTTTTCTGGCGGTGATGCTGCTGTCCGGCCTTTTGGACCGGGACATCAGAAAGAGACTTCTGAACTGGCCGATGCTGGGCGCGATGGGTCTTGCCGCGCTGATTGCCATGCCGCATTTCCTCTGGGTGCAGGACAATCAGGCACTGTTTGTTTCATATGTCGCAAACAAGCTGGGTCAGACAGACGGGGGCTATTTCCCACGTGTTGGTGAAGGGATCGGCAATACGCTGGTCGCGGTGATTTCGTTCTATCTGCCCTTCCTGCTTCTGGCCCCTGGCTTCTTTCGTGGTGCGCTCACACCATCGCATTTGGCGCGCCTGCCGGAGGATCACATGATGCGGCTGCTGGAGCGATCCAGCACGCTCGCCTTTCTGCTTATTATGGCAGGTGTCTTCCTGTTCGGTATTTCCAATGTGACGGAGCGCTATGTCATTCCATTCTTCTTGCCCGGTTTTTTCTGGATCATGTTTCTTCTGAAAAATGCTGGGACGCCAGAACGGGTGCGACGGTGGAGCAGGGTGCTTGTTGGCGCGGCGCTTTTTTTGCTCTTTGTACGTTTTATTGGTGTATTCTACCCCGGTGCGCCCGTCTGTGAAGATTGTCAGCGGTGGCGACCATACGCGCAGATACTGGGTGAAATACGCAAGGCGGAGCTTGATGAGCAGGCGGTGTATATCGGCTATGAGGAAAATACTGCTGGCAATCTGCGCCGATTGATGCCGGGCGCAGCGGTGCGCTCCTATAATCTCCTGTTCTATAACCCCATTGAGGACCGCCACGCTGACAAGCCCTGTTATTTTGTCTGGTCGGAAGAACTGCTCGGGCAGCCGGTAGAGCAGAAATTACGTCACATTACAGATCAAAAAGATACGCTATTTGTCAACGCGCAATGGCGGCACCCAATGAGGCCAGCGGATTGGCGCCAGACCCAATGGGGGATTTCCCCGATTCCGGTAACAGACCCGGCGTATGAAAATCTTTGCACTTCGTAAATTATGGTTAGCAAATAGTAACCATTAACGAGAGTTTAATAATCAGTAAACCAAGTATAAATTTCACTTTAACGTGATCTTCAGGATAAGTTGGTCAAAATCTGCTTGGTTAACAGTTCGAGAGAGAGCTGTTGCCATCATAACAAGCAGAATGAGGGGACGAAAATGTCCGTTACCGTTTTACCAACCGACCTTGAAGGGGCACAGCCAATCCTGTCCAGCGAGGATATGTATCGCAAGGGGCTGGAGGCTTCCACACCCGGCGCTGAGGACTATGATGTTGTCAGAGCGCACAAGTGGTTCAACCTGTCAGCCATGAAAGGCAATCCGCAGGCACGCGTCTATTGCAAGGAGCTGCTGTTGGAGATGACCACAGACCAGGTTGCGCAGGCTCAGAAGCTCGCCCGCGAATGGCTATCCGCCAACCGCGCCGTTCTGATTGGCTGATTGTTTTCGTTTTTGCGTTGCGGTTTGAAACGCTCTATGCGTACCTTTTCGACTACGCTGAAAAGGTATTTGAATGTCAGGCGCTCTGGAGCAAATTGTTCTGCACTTCCAGCAACAACATTTTCAAGATGCGTTGCGATTAATAAAAGACTTGCCCCGAAATATAAGCCAAGAGGGGCAGGTCCTACACATCAGGGCCATGTGTCACGCTCAGCTGCAACAACTTGATGAAGCTGACAAGTATTATCGAAAAGCCATTGAGGCTAAACCGAATTCCCCCGAAATATTGGTTCAATATACTGATATGAAGCGTACTTTCGGGTCTCTTGATGAAGCACTGGTAATTGCAGATTCTGCTATTCGGAGATTTCCAAACGATCCGGAAGTCTGGTTTTCGCGCGCACTCACTTGGGACATTGATGGCAATGCTGAAAAAGCAATATCCGACTACATGAAGGTCGTTGAACTTCAGCATAATCACGCCGTCGCATGGAGCAATCTCGGGCAAGTATTGCGAAAAATAGGTGAGCTTGAAGAGGCGAAAATAGCGCTGGACCAGTCCCTTGTTTTGCGCCCCCGACACCCTCAGACACTGGCAAAACGCGCAAATGTTCTACATGACATGGGTATGCTTGAAGAGGCTCTGGCAGACCAGACTGAGGCATTGCGATCATTGCCGAATGATCCCGCAGTGCTAGCCGGTTATGCGAGAAGTTGTCAGCGCCTTGGCCAAACTGAACGGGCTCTCGCTGCTTATCAGGAAGCAATACGCTTGATGCCTTCAGATCTGCTCCTGCATTCCGACTTTAATCGGTTGCTTTGGGAAAGTGGACATAAAGAACAGTTTTTGGTTTCGCTGGATTATGCCTTGGGCAAAACCGATGAGACTCGCCACGGATCATTGTTGGGGTTAAAAGGCGAGTTGGCAAGGCTTCGGGAAGATGACGATGTAGCTGAAGAGGCATTCAGGCAGGCGCTGCCCATAGCCAGCACGGAGGATCGAGCGACAATATTGGCGGGGCTGGCTGGTGTTGCACAACGTCGCAATGATGTTGAGACTGCCGATGCGTTCTACAGGGAAGCTCTTGAAGCTCAACCTGATGCGACAAAATTCCTGCATTCATACGCGGGGTTCTTGATGGAACAGCAGGCATTTCAGGAAGCTTTGATATTGCTCGATAAGGACGTGGCAGACTATCATTTACAGCGCCACCTTGCTTTCAAGGCACTTGCGTGTAGGGCCACAGGAGACGAGCGTTACCGATACTGGTATGATTATGATCGCCTGACGGCAAGTCGTATGATTACTCCACCACCTAAATACGGATCTTTGGCAAACTTCCTAGAGGCAGTTCAGGTGGCTCTGGAGCCTGCCTTTAGCACGCAGCAAGCACCGCTTGATCAGACCTTGTTTCACGGCCTACAGACTCCGGGAAATCTATGGGATATCAGAAACCCGGTACTGCAGGAGTTGAAAGTCTGTTTGCTCGATTGTGTGGCAACTTTTCTTGAGGGGATGGAGCTTGCGGGTGATGAAGAACATCCATTTTTGCGGAGGATGCTCGGTAAATCTGATTTCAGTAGACACTTGCGGTACACCGGGGCATGGGCCGTAAAGCTTACAAATCAGGGAGGGCATATCGACCATATCCATCCAGATGGGTGGATGAGCGCCTCTCATTATGTGACTGTGCCCGAACAGATGAGCCCTGATGAAGGGAGCAAGGCAGGATGGTTAAGGCTAGGAGCCTCCGGGGTAAAAGGGCTTCAACTCGGTCCTGAGAGATATATTAAGCCTGAACCAGGGCATATAATCATGTTTCCCTCATATATCTGGCATGGAGTAGAGCCTATCCAGACCATGGAGCCAAGAATAACGACGCCATTTGATGTCTCGCTAGGGTCAAAGAGGTGAATGTCTAATTTGTGTCAATTTTATCACAATGACTTAAAGGAAATTCTAAATGCCGGTTGCTCGTCCTTGACGCTTCATCACAACTAATCATAGTTAGCCTTGGCTAATCGAGTTATGATTAGACTAAACTCATTTTGGGGCGGTCGACTAATTAAGCGATATGATCCTCAATCGGGTCTATAAACTGATAGTAAAGCTGGAGGGCTATATGTCAAAAATATCAATTACGGGGCGGTTGCTCCAAACCACAATCCTTGCCGGGGTTGTGTCAACGGCATTTACCGGAGCGGTTGTCGCTCAGGAAGAGGATGATACTTCAGGTGATGTTATTGTCATTACAGGCTCACGCCTGCAAAATGCTAACATCACTTCTACTTCGCCAGTAACAACTATCGGCGAAGAGGCATTTGATCGAGCTGGCGTAGTAGATGCTGTTGATGTTCTCAACAATTTACCAAGCGTTACAGCGGCGCAAGATTCTAACGTATCAAATGGCGCTACAGGCACAGCTTCCCTGAACCTGCGCGGTCTTGGTTCAAACCGTAACCTTGTGCTTATTGATGGCAAACGCCTTGGCCCTGGTCGTCCGGATATTTCTTCCGCTGACCTGAACCAGATTCCAACGCCACTGCTTGATCGTGTTGAAATTGTTACTGGCGGCGCTTCAGCTGTTTATGGTTCTGATGCTATTGCTGGCGTTGCTAACTTCATTCTCAAGCGTGACTTTGAAGGTTTGGAGCTTAGTGCAAACTTTAGCCAGTTTAGAGACGACAACGACAACAAGTTCGCTCAAGCTGTAACTAACCTTAGTTCTACCGACGGCATTACACCATCAGACACTCAGACTGACGGTGAAACATACGATATTTCTGCCGTATTCGGGACCAATTTTGACAACGATAGAGGTAACGTGACAGGTTTTCTGCGCTACGTTGACCAAAAAGCGGTGCTGCAGGGAACGCGGGATATTTCCCGTTGTGCTATAGTGGATTTTGGCCCTGAAGCAGGAAATGATGTTTTCTGTGTTGGTTCTAATTTCGGCCCGAATCCTACGACAATAACTCTTGGGGCATTCGACGCGCAGGGTAATCCAATCACAGGCGGTATCGTAGGCGTGGTGTCTTTGGATGCCAACGGTAATGTTCCTCGGGATGCTAATGGTGATCCAATTCTTGGGTCAAGCAATGCATTTAACTTCAACCCGACGAACTTCTTCCAGCGTCCGACTGAGCGAATCCAAGGTGGCTTCCTTGCGAACTACCAGATCAACGATAAGGTTGAAGCATATCTGGATGCTACTTTCTTCCGAAACACCACAGACGCTCAAATTGCGCCATCTGCGACGTTTGGTGAAATTCAGTCCGTAAATTGTGACAACCCTTTCCTGTCTGCGGAATTGGTGGATATCATCTGTACCCAGCGTGGCTTTAGTGGTAGTGATTTGGCTCAGGTCCAGATCAATCGTCGTTTTGTTGAAGGTGGCGGCCGTAACTCGTTTATTGAGTTGGATAGTATACGTACTGTAGCTGGTATTCGTGGTCCGCTTGCTAATACAGGTTGGGACTATGATTTGTTTGCTCAGTATTCTGTAACATCGCAGTCTGACACGAATACAAATGATGGCAACATCAACCTGCTGCAGGAGGCATTGCTTGTTACGGGCACAAGTGATAATCCTGTTTGTACATCAGGTCGCGCGGGCTGTTTGCCGCTCAACCTGTTTGGGACATCGCCAGTTGACACAACTGCACTTGCCGCTGTTTTGACGCCAACAATCTTGACTGGTGAGATTAAGCAGAAAGTCTTTGGTGGGTCTATTCAAGGCGAACTTCCTGAACTCAAGTTTCCTTCTGCGGGCTCTCCTGTAGCTGCTCTTATCGGTTTTGAAATTCGTGAAGATGAATTGAAGAGCCAGCCTGACTCCATCCTTACTGTAGGTGGGTCAACAGGTCTTGGTGGACCATCACTGCCAGTTGACGCCAACGCCAAGGTAGAGGAAGTCTTTGGTGAGGTTGCTGTTCCGCTGATAAATGGCCGTGAGTTCTTTGAGGAGCTCTCATTTACAGCTCAGTATCGTTACTCAGAGTACACCTACAACAACAACGTTCCAGGCGGTAGCCAGTCTGACGGTACAGAGAGTACAGCTTATGCGGCTGGTCTTGCATGGGCGCCTACAAGCGATGTTCGTTTCCGTGCACAGTATCAGCGTGCCGTTCGTGCACCAAACGTATTCGACTTGTTTGATCCTCAATCACTCGCCTTGTTCAGCGATAGTGACCCTTGTTCTGGTACGGTTGGTAGTACAAACCTCACCGCGACCGTTGAGCAATGTCAGCTTACAGGTCTTGATCCGGCTCTTTATGGGTTGGTGGCCGAAGATGCTGGGCAGTTACAACAACTGACTGGTGGTAACACCGATCTTGAACCTGAAAAGTCTGACACTTATACACTTGGTGCTGTTATCACGCCGAGTGCTATAGAAGGGCTGACGGTCTCCATTGATTACTTCGACATTACTGTTGAAGATTTCATTACAGGGATCCCTGCTGCATCTATACTCGACGGATGTATCGATTCAAGTGTTCCGGATTTCTGTAACTTCATCAACCGTGATGCGCTTGGCACACTTCAGGTTGATGGGTTCATCGTATCAACGGATCAGAACATTGCTGAGCGGTCTGCAAAAGGCTTTGACGTCAATGCGCGATACCAGTTTGATCTGGCCGATATCGGCATGGGTGAAAATGGTGGTCTGACCATTGATTATGTTGCTACCTATAACACTGAACTTGAGCAAACCAGCTTCCCAGGCGCGCCGGTCACGGATTGCCTCGCAGTATGGGGCGGCTCTTGCTTCACCGGTGACATCACGCCTGAATACGGACACACAGCGTCTTTGACTTGGGACTCTAATTTCGATATCGACGTAACTGCTACATGGCGTCACATCGGCGAGGTTTCTAGCCAGGATAACGAAGTGCCAGTTGGTGGTATTGGTAACGTGTTCGATGCTGAGAACTATCTTGACCTCTTCGCATCATGGGATGTCAAAGATGATATGACACTACATGCCGGTATTAATAACGCTTTGGACGAAGATCCTCCAATTTCAGACTTCCGCTTCACTGCGAATGGTAACACCTTCCCGTCAACTTATGACTCGAATGGCCGGTTCCTGTTCATTGGTGGTAAGTTGAAATTCTGATCTGGTACCAATCAGAAAATACAATGTGGTGACCTCTGTCTTACCACCTAGAAACTCCGTCGGTAAAACGACGGAGTTTTTTTCTTGTCTAGTGAGCACTCCTCGTTTGGAGAAACTGGGCTCCTAGTATTATCATATTCCTTTAGTGGGAATGTGAGTTTGGAGAATAAGGCGTTTATTTAGAATGCTACCATTAAGCCCCTCAAACAAATTGGCGTATTGCCTCGCCTTGCTTGCGTTTATTTGTGCCTGCACGACCACGCGCAGTATGCAGACCACCAATGATGTCACCATTGAGGATGGGGCGTTGACGGTGCTGTTGGTCGAGCCGGATGTCCGGCTTTCTTTTCTTAAAGCATCAGGTATTGCAGAAGTGCGGGCTGACTGGACCCGGCAGGGCAGTGAAAACCTGCTTGCCAGTATGCAAGACGCGCTCGCTGCAAGTGACCATGAGATCATTTCCTATTCTTTGAATGACGCTAAAGAGCGCGAAATACAGCTTGTGCGGCTGCATGAGTCTGTTGGGGAAACCATCCTCCTGCACAGATTTCTGGGTGTACCGCTACCGACCAAGGAGAACACCTTTGACTGGTCCCTCGGGTCCGGGGTGCAGGTTTTCAAGGGCACGCAGGATGCAGACTATCTGCTGTTCCTTTTTGCCAGAGGGGCATATGCGAGTTCAGGTCGTCAGGCGATGGCGATTGGCTTGGCGGTTGCCGGCGTCGGCGGTATCGGCACGGGCGGGCAGGCGGCCTATGCGTCGCTTGTGGATACACGTACGGGCGACATAGTCTGGTTCAATGTTGCACAAACTGGTCCTGGCACAGACATGCGCAAGCCTGAAGGGGCAGCATCCCTGATTGAAACCATTTTCAAGGACATGCCTCTGATCCAGCAATCGGAGGACGCGTCATGAAAATGAAAACACCAGTTCATATACTGATTATGTCCTTGATAACGTTCCTGCTCACAGCATGTGAAACGACCAATGTTGCGCCCATTGCTGCCAGCGAGCGACCGGAAGAAACGACTGATGAAGCCGGGCTTTGGTTGCAGATGGATGAGTCCGAAAAGCTGCTAAAATCGTCAGCTCTGGTCGAAACCGATAAACAGCTGAATGAATATGTTCAGTCAGTGGCCTGCCGGGTTATCGGTCCTGATTATTGTCCTGACTTGCGCGTGTATGTGGTGAAACAGCCGTTTTTCAACGCCAATATGGCACCAAACGGTCAGATGCAGATTTGGACCGGTCTGCTTCTTCGTGCTGAAAATGAAGCGCAGCTGGCTTTTGTCATCGGGCACGAATTCGCGCATTATCGCCAGCGACATTCGCTACAGCAATGGCGTGAGATCAAGAATCTGGCAAATGCATCATTGATATTCAGCTTCGGAACGGCTGTGGCTGGTGTGCCCGAAGCGGCTGTGCTGGGTGACTTCTCAATCGCAGCGAGGCTTTACGGATTTGGCCGCGACAAGGAACGCGAAGCGGATGAACTTGGTTTCGCATTTGCTGCGGAAGCAGGATATGCTGGGAAGGAAGCTGCGGCGATCTGGAAATATCTTGTCTCTGAGGTTGAAAATTCCGACCTTGAACGCAATCGGCGCAATATTGCGCGGGCAAGCATTTTCAGTACCCACCCTGTCACATCTGAACGGATAGAAAACCTTGAAGCGTTAGCCGAAGGACAGGCAGAGGCCGGTGACACCGCAGCGCCAGCCTATATCCAGGCGACGGCACCATTTCTGTCTGCATGGCTTGATGACGATCTCGTGCAGAGTGACTTCGGCAAACACCTTTTTCTGATCAATCACCTTATCAAGCGCGGCGCCAACCAGGGGGTTCTTTATTTTCGTCGCGGTGAAGCATATCGCTTGCGCCGAGATGATGACGATGAGGTGCTGGCCTTGGCTGATTATGTAAAGGCGACCACATTCGAAGATGCACCGCCTGCGACCTGGCGGGAGATCGGTGAATTGCACCGTCGCAATGGTGATGAAGAAAAATCTTTGGAGGCATACAGGACTTATCTCGAGAAAGCGCCCGAAGCTGCCGACAGGGCGTTGATTGACTCATATATTGCTGCACTGGAAGGATCACCATCATGATTACCCGGATACGCTCTGCCATAGCGTTGGTCTGCCTTTCTGTTCTTGCTGCCTGTACGGGCATTGAAATAGCTGGCCCGGGTTCATTTCAGGTGCAGAAAACTTATCAGGTTGAGCTTGGCAAGGCGTGGACTGCGCTTCCATTTGATGCGCGTACAAATCTTCAGGAAATGACCATAGACGGCGTTCTTCTAAATGTTCTTGTTTTTGGCGTGGACATCAAGGATGGGGAAGCACTGATATATTCAGCTGATCCTAAAAAGCTTGTGCCACGATTTCGTGCCGGTATGTCGGATCGTGAGATTGTCGAATTTCTCGGAGACAGTCTTGAGTATAACGGTCTTGTGGATGTGCAGATCAGCAATCTGAGACCGGACGACTTCCCTCCTTACACGGGGGTGCGATTTAATTTTGTGACCGATACGCAGATAGGGTTGAGCATGAACGGCGATGGCAAAGCCGTTGTCGTGGACAACAAACTGTTTTTCCTACTATTTGTTGCACCGGCTGAGCATTATTATGATTTGCATGCCGATGAAGTGCAGAGCATCTTTGACAGCGCTCGTTTCCCTCAGTCCGCGTCGGGCTGATTTTCCGGGAAGGCTTTCTCAAAAGCTGCCAGCTCCATGCAGGCCTTTTCGATGTCGCAGAGAGCCGGAAAGGCCGACATATCCTGATTGAACCTTCGGGCACTGTATATCTGGGGTAAAAGGTAGCATTCAACCAGCCCGGGCTGGTTCGCGTGGCAGAAATCACCCCGGCTACTATCTGCGGCGAGCATGGCTTCCAAAGCTGAAAAACCATCACTGATCCAGCGCTGTGCCCATATGTCAGTCTGGTTTTGATCCAGTCTAAGATCACCTCGCAGGTATTTCAGTATGCGCAGGTTATTCAGGGGGTGTATGTCGCAGCCGATCACCGCTGCCATGGCCCTTACCTGCGCACGCGCCGCAGGATCAGCCGGCAATAACGGCCTGTCTGTGTATCGTTCTTCAAGATACTCAATAATCGCGGGAGATTGTGACAGGGTGGTGCCATCGTCCAGCACCAGAGAGGGGACAAGGCCCTGAGGGTTCAGGGAAAGGAATTCCTGGCTCTTGTGAGCAGCGGTACGCAAGTCAACTGCTTCGTATTCGTAACTAATGCCCTTCAGTTGCAGAGCAATCCGTACCCGATACGAAGTACCGCTGCGCCAGTAATTATACAGTTTCATAAGACACCAAGTTCCAGCCATAACAGCTTATAATCAGCATGGTCCCGGCCTGCTGTCGGGAAGCACGGGAAGGGCATGATCGCGTAATCTCAACTGATATATGCAAGCTCAATACGCGTTATCTGATCTTCATACGCAGAAATCGGCTTGCCATATATATGAGCCAGATGCTCTTTCAGGCTGTCTATGTCAGACACATCGGGAGAGCTGCCGACAAAGTGTGCTGTCGTCAATTCATCTATGTGATGTGTGCGAATAGAGGCGATCTGAACCTTGATCTTGTGCTGATTGAACACAGGCGCAATTTCCTGTTTGTCACAGCCACATTTTTCGATAATGCGTGCCGTGATGACCTCGCCGGGTTTATAGCCGCGCCAGTTTGGAAAAACGCGATTACCGGGTCGAAAAACAGTCGTCAGCGCATTCAGTAAGACCAGTTCTTCGTATTCTTTGCGAAAAGCGATCTCGTTACGGGGCAGTTCCATCAGGACATCCTCGCATTAGTGTTACGACAGGAAATTTACGCAAATTACTGAACTGGTACAAACTCAGGGCAGGCAGCAGCGTCAGGTGTTGACGCTGCTCATGATGCCTTGAAGGTCTTCATCCTTCATCTTGTTCATGATCTTGAAGGCAGGGACGGCCTGGAACAGGTTCATGAAGCGCCCGCTATGGGTTCTGTTGCCGTTATCCTGAGCCAGTTTCATCGTTGTCGTCAGGGGTTCCAGCAGGATATCCGCGACAATGGCGTCCTTTGGCAGGCGCGCAACATTCGCCATGCTGATGGCCATGTCGCCTTCAACGTCACCGGTCATCGGTGCGAACGCAGAGAACTTCTCGTTCGGCTGTGCGCCCTTGTTAGAGGTATTCACGATCACGCCAACCCCTTCCATTTCATCGCCAATGGCATCCTCGCCAACAGCTCTGGCCTTGGTGAAGGGGGAGATCAGTTCAGCAATTTTTTCGGCTTTGGCAACAGTCCGGTTGCTGATCACAATCTCGCTCGGGTTGCGTTGCGACATTTCATAGGCAATAGGCAGGGCGGTGCCGCCGGCGCCGAGAATCAGAATTTTCTTGCCTTCGATGCAGTTCGGATATTCATGCAGCAGGCCAAGCACAAAACCAATGCCATCTGTGTTATATCCGACAAGCTCACCATTTTCGCGCGAAATCACATTCACGCTGCCAATGGCTTCAGCAGACTGGTCCAGACGGTCAAGATAAGGAGCAACCTTGTCTTTGAAGCCGGAGCCGGCGCCGCCGCCATCATAAAGAGGATCAGCTTTCAAAACGTCAAAGATTGTGGCCGCATTCGCAGGGTCCCCGACAACGAAAGCCGCCTGCTTGTTCAGTCCGAAGTTTCTGAACACGGCATTATGCATCGCTGCCGAGCCACCGGGATAATCGTGATCAATCGGGAAGAAATACAGCTTCTTGTCACCAATGGTTTTCGGATCGAGCTTGTTATCCTGAGGTTGATCAGCAACGAATAACAGGCCTTTTTCAAACAGTGCCTTGACTGTTTTCGGGCCTTGCCAGCTGCGATCCTGTTTGCCACCGCCAAATAATTTCTTGAATACCATAACCCCCTCCAGGTCAGTGCTGCGATAGTCGCAGCCTATCTCTCACCAACTGATACCGCGACCGCAATTATGTTGCAACCGCGAAACCGCTCATGCGGGAAGGCTTAACACACCACATCGCCGCACTGAAAGCGATTATTTACTGTGCCGTGCAATGCCACGCTCGTCGGACGTGTTTCATCCAGTGGGGAAAACTGTCGCTTGAAAGCGCGCTGCCATTCGCGTCAGGTGGTTGCTCACCCGATTAAATCAGGAGATATTCATGGCCGACGGCGCCCCTTCAATCGATCAGCTCGCAGGAGCATCAAGTGTCGCAGCAGACAGGTTGCGATCCTTTATCGAGCGCGTAGAGCGTCTGGAAGAAGACAAGGCTGCGGTCATGAATGATATCAAGGAAGTCTTCGCCGAGGCAAAAGGTGAAGGATATGACGTGAAAACACTGCGTCAGGTGATCCGCTTGCGGAAGATGGATCGGGCTGACCGGCAGGAGATGGAAGCCATGCTTGAGTTATATCTTTCCGCTCTGGGTGAATAACAGGCACTGCTTTTTTGGCCGTTGATAGAGTATTTCCATAACAAGGGTGGGCGGCGCTGTGTTAAATCAAACCTGCTACCTTTGAGGCCATCTGTCCTGATCCCTCTACCAGTCCCCCGAACCCTTTTACAGATCAGCATCCTGCTGCCAAGTCCGCTTGCAGTGTTGGTTTGGATCTTCGTTAGTATTTGGCCCTGCGAGGCATAATTCTACTGCGTTAAGCCCAGATTGACCATGCGGGACTTTGGGGCAGCCCTGGAAGGATTTTCAACGGGAGGGCGGCAGCGCCTCCCTTGAACAAGATGGGGTTGGTACTACTAACCCACATCTTGCAATCAGTGCAAAGCACACATCTCGCGTAAGTTTTTTGAGGCTCATTTATCTGCAGCACAGATTTCAATTCCGATCTGAATGCTTATATAATGGATTTTGTATTTGGGGTGCTTTTATATCAATCCCACTTGCAAACGTCTAAAGCGTTTGAGCAAGTTGCGGTTTGTGCTGAAATTTGCCTATTGCTTAGATCAACCTGTCTAGTAGGTAAGATGGTCGCGGATAGAACAATTTCGTCTCCCAAATCATCTTTATAATAACAATATGCGAATAATGCGTTACCCTCAACATCTAACGCAATTTCCGATTTCTCCCATGTTTTTACCATCTGCAGTTTTTTATCGGCTTCGTCAGTTTGCAAGTAGGGGTGACTATATAGCGACCACCAGTTTAGCTATTTTGATTTTGCTGATGAAATTACTTTGGACGGACTCAAGCAAGATGATGGTGGTTCACTGCTGACGGCATTTTGACAACTTGCTAATAAGAGGCTCAGTGTTGCAAAAGTTTTAAGTGAGATCTTAAAATTCATAGAATTCTCCAGCTTCACTGCGGGGTAAATACACAATATTCCTCCGCAGAAAAACCTACTATAATTAAAATACCTGCTTTATTTGAAAATGCCACTGGATAGTCCGAAGTTGCAAATGTATCATATAATACGCCATAATTTACTACGCCTGATGCAGGTGGCGCAACTCTCCGCCCGATAACTACAATGCAATCACCATCTGACGGACGGCAACCTAGACCAGAAGATAGCCTCAACGGATAACACTATTAACTGGGTCGCCTCCGGCATAGGCATACATGTTCAGACTGTCCCCATAGCTAATCGGATCGCTCTGCATAAAGCGGCCAAGCTTGGGATTATAGAACCGGGCTTTGTAGTAATAGAGGCCATGACGTGGGCCCCTTGGCTCCCACGTTGAATTAGAGAGTTCTGCTGCTGAATACTTCATCTCTAGCGGTTTGGCGAGCCTGCCGGGCGTTGTGCCGCCGCCGTCATGAATGCGCGGAGTTTTTCTTCATCAAGGCAATCTTCCGTGCGCACGCCAGAACATAAGTCCAGACCATAGGGTTGAATGCGGGAAATTGCATCAGCCACATTGCCGCTATTGAGACCGCCAGCGAGCAGGACCGGTTTGCTGGCGTGCTGCACAAAATCGGCGCTGATTGCCCAGTCATGGGTGCCCCCATATTCCGCGACTTGCGCATTCGGCCTGCCGCTGTCCAGCAGGAAAGCGTCTATGTGTGGTGTGTAGGGATCAATAAGGTCAAGAACATCCCGGCTCTCAACATGGATAACCTGAATGCGCCTGATTGCTGCAGGCAGAAGTGTGCTCAGCGCCTCATGTTCAACCGGATCTATGTGCCGGACAATCTGCACACTGTCGGTGCCGCAAAAGGATACATGATCAGCAATATCTGCGGCGCGCGTTCGGCTGGTCAGGAGAAATGTAGAAACGCCGGGCGGCACGCAGTCCACAAGCTGCCTGATTGTATCATCTTCCAGAATGGCCGGGCCGGAAGGCTGGTCGGCGACAAAGCCGAGAATGTTTGCGCCGTGGGCAACGGCGAGACGCACTTCATCTTCTGAAGAAATACAGCAGATTTTGATGCGAGGTCTGGTCATGCAGCATCCTAGATGCTGTCGCCTTCACATTCAATTTGCCAAAAAGGCGCGGGCCTTAGCTGGCTTCCTTGTCCAGGCCCTGTTCGCGAACTTTGCGATACAATGTTGAGCGGCCAATGCCGAGCCTTCGCGCAACCTCAGACATTTGCCCGTTATAGGTTTCCAGTGCCAGTGAGATCAGATCGCGCTCAATGTCATAGAGATTGCGCAGGTGACCTTCACGGTCAAAAACGGACAGCGCATTATCATCCCCGTACACAGATGGCACCGTGCGCCGCGCGCCATATCCGCCAGTATGCAACATGCCAGTTGCGTCATCTTCCGGGTAGGATTCTTCAATAACGGGCGGCCCGGCGTGAACACCGGCAGCCTCAAATTCGGCAGCCAGCAACGGAAAGTCTTCCGAGGACAGGTAAGCGCCCTCACACAAAACAACAGCGCGGAAGATTGCGTTTTCGAGCTGGCGCACATTACCAGGCCACGGCTGGTTCACAAGGACATCCAGCACTTCATGGCGTACACCTTGTACATCCCGGCGCTCTTCTGCGTTATAGCGACCGATGAAATGGGTAATCAGGGCCGGAATATCTTCCGGGCGCTCGCGCAATGGCGGCACCTCAATGGGGAAGACGTTCAGACGGTAATAGAGGTCCTCGCGAAATGTTCCGCGCTCTACCTCTGCAGCGAGTTCGCGATTGGTCGCAGAGATGAGGCGTACATCAACCTTGACCGGTGCTTTGGAGCCAACCGCGTCTACTTCGCCTTCCTGCAATACGCGCAGCAGCTTGACTTGTGTGTCCAGGGGCAACTCGCCGACTTCATCAAGGAAGAGCGTGCCGCCATTGGCTTCCTGGAATTTCCCGACATGTTTGCCGGTGGCGCCAGTGAAAGAGCCTTTTTCATGTCCGAACAGAATGCTTTCGACCAGATTTGCCGGAATCGCGCCGCAGTTTACGGTGATGAACGGTTTGCCTTCGCGGTCTGATTCGCCCTGAATGGCTCTGGCAATGACTTCCTTGCCGACACCGGACTCACCAGTGATCAGGATAGGAATGTTGGACTTGGCGGCGCGTTCACCCAGCGAGATCACTCGCGATAGCGCGTTACTTTCCCCAACAAGATCCTTGAAGCAGACAGCATTTTCGCGCTTGCGCTTCAGGCGAGAGACCTCGCCCTTCAGCTGCGACATATTCAGGGCGTTGTTGATGGAGACCATGACCCGCTCGGGTGAGGCAGGTTTGACAAAAAAGTCTGCCGCTCCCTTTTGCATCGCCTCGACAACCGTATCGATGCCCCCTTGTGCCGTCAGCATGACCACGGGCAGTTCTTTGCGGAACTGGCGAATCTGTTCCAGTGCTTCCATGCCACCCAGATTTGGCATGATAAGATCAAGCATCACGAGAGAGATTGCCTGACCCTCAGGACTTCTGAGAATATCCACAGCTTTCTGACCATCATCGGCCTGCATCACAAAATAGCCTGCCTTTTCGCAGACGGCTTGCATCAATCGGCGCTGGGTCGGGTCATCATCCACAATCAGTACAGTTTTGGACATGGGGTTCTCTCAATCTGGGTTTGGTATTCCGATATGACCCCTTTTTAGGTCGTTGAGGTAAATATCGGTTTAAGGGCGTCTCAATTCGGGTCAGTCATTGGCAAAAAGTTGCACAAAGCCGTTTGCTCTCAGAGTTAAGTCAGGTTAGGAGAGCAAGGATTTGGTAATAACTCACGGTTGAAGCCGTGCCAGACGAAGGAGACTGAGAGATGGCAGAAGATGATTTCGTGCCCGGTTCGATGGATATTTCCGACCAGAAAAGCACTTATGAACGTGTCATGAAGTTCTCCGGATACTGGGGGCTGCCATTCTCTATGGCCTTGGGCACATTCTTTACGGCCCTGTTGGCTGACAATGGTCTTTTGGGCGGGTTTTTCCTGTTTATTGTGGTGTTCATTTTCACGCATATTTTCGTCAAGATGTTCTTCTCCCACTAGGCGAGGGGACCTGACATTGAAACTGGCCTTGTGGCCGTGCCTGTTCTGCCTGTCTTACCTGTCTTGAGAGATGTGAAGGGGAATAAATGAAACTTGCTGTCCTGAAGGAAACCCGCACAGGAGAATCCCGCGTGGCTGCCGTGCCGGATACGGTCAAGAAGCTGGTGGGCCTGCGTTACGATGTGACTGTGGAAACGGATGCCGGCAAGGCCTCCATATTCTCCAATGAGGATTACGAAGACGCTGGCGCAAAAATCGCTGCCTCCGCTGAGGAGGCTGCTAAAAATGCTGACATTATCCTGAAAGTACAGCGACCGGACGCCACTGAGTTGAAGTTGTTTGCCAATGGCGCGAAGCTGGTCGGCATTCTTTCACCCTATGCCGATGAAGAAAGCCTGGCTGAATATGCGCGGGCCGGTGTCGACACTTTCTCCATGGAATTCATGCCACGCATCACACGGGCGCAGTCCATGGACATACTGTCCTCCCAGTCCAATCTTGCGGGCTACAAGGCTGTGATTGATGCAGCGGCTGAATATGGCCGCGCCATGCCAATGATGATGACAGCAGCTGGCACGATTGCGCCTGCGAAAGTGTTCGTGATGGGGGCCGGCGTGGCTGGTTTGCAGGCAATCGCCACGGCCAAACGACTGGGCGCTGTCGTCTCCGCAACAGATGTGCGCTTCGCCGCAAAAGAACAGGTTGAATCCCTTGGTGGTACATTTGTGGTGGTCGATGAGGACGCCATGAAGGATGCCGAAACCGAAGGTGGTTACGCCAAGGAAATGTCTGATGACTTCAAGAAGCGACAGGCCGAATTTGTGGCAGCGCATATTGCCAAGCAGGACATTGTCATCACCACAGCATTGATCCCTGGCCGCCCGGCACCAGAACTTGTCAGTGACGGGATGGTCCGTGCGATGAAACCGGGCTCAGTCATTGTTGATCTCGCTGTCGAGCAGGGGGGCAATGTGGCACCATCGAGACCTGGCGAGATCGTTGAGGTGGATGGTGTGAAGGTTGTGGGCCACAATAATGTGCCCGGACGCCTGGCGGCAGATGCCTCCAGCCTCTATGCCAAAAATATCCTGAACTTCCTGACCGTTTTCACAGATGCTGAAACCGGTGATTTCAATATCGACATGGAAGATGAAATCATCAAGGGCGTCCTGTTGACCCGCGATGGCCAGATTGTTCATCCGGCATTTGCCCGGGAAGCTGAGCCAACGGCCGTGATCGCAGAAGTTGTTGATACCGACGACGACGTAAAGGAATAGAGGAGAGCGCAGATGTTCCTGTTACAGAAATCAGATCCGGAAAAATCCGCTGAAGAAGCCAAGAAGACGGCTGAAGAGCTTCAGCAGACTGTCGAACAGTTGAAAGAAACAACGGACACGCTGGAAGCCTCTTCCCAGCAACTCAACTCCCAGATGAGCGCGTTTGAAGCCATGCTAGATACGGGGCATATCAATGAATATGTCTTCCTCGGCACCATCTTTATTCTGGCCATCTTCGTCGGGTATTATGTGGTCTGGTCGGTGACACCGGCGCTGCATACCCCCCTGATGTCTGTCACAAACGCTGTATCCTCTGTCGTTATAGTCGGGGCCCTGATTGCAGTCGGGGCTGATATTTCGCAAAGTCCGGCTGGCGGCTGGTCAAGAGCGCTCGGCGTGATCGGGGTGGCGCTTGCCAGCGTCAATATATTCGGTGGCTTTCTGGTCACCCAGCGCATGCTCGCCATGTACAAGAAAAAAGAGCGGCCTGCTGCCGGCTCCAGTAACTGAACGGAGCCACTGACATGAATAATACGCTTACAGCTCTTTTATATGTGGTCGCTGCGATCCTTTTCATTCTCGCGCTGCGCGGCCTGTCCTCGCCGGAAACAGCACGCCAGGGCAATCGCTTCGGCATGATCGGCATGGCTGTCGCTGTAGCGGCAACACTGCTATCGGCACGCTTCCTTGACGGGGCGGGTGTTGGAGCCTGGTTCTGGATAGTCGTCGCCGTGGCGCTTGGTGCCGTACCCGGTGCCCTGATCGCCCGCCGGGTCGCCATGACGGATATGCCGCAGCTTGTTGCTGCTTTCCATGCCATGGTCGGTATGGCCGCTGTCATGATTGCCTGGTCAGCGTTCCTCGCGCCAGCGGCCTATGACATCGGTACACCTGGCAATATCAAAGCCCTGTCGATTGTAGAGATGTCGATTGGCGTTGCGATTGGGGCGATTACGTTCTCCGGGTCGCTGATCGCTTATGCCAAACTGGCAGGTCGCATGTCCGGCGCACCGAAACTCTTGCCGATGCGCCATGTGATCAACATCGCGCTGGCTGTCATCATTGTTGTTCTGGTCGTCTTGCTGTCCACCGGAGCGCAGAGCGCTTGGCTGTTCTTCTTCCTGACCATGGCTGCCTTTGTGCTGGGTTTCCTGATTATTATCCCTATTGGCGGTGCAGATATGCCCGTCGTCGTATCCATGCTGAATTCCTATTCAGGCTGGGCCGCTGCCGGGATTGGGTTCACGCTGGAGAACATGGCGCTCATCATCACTGGCGCGCTGGTTGGCTCTTCCGGCGCGATCCTCTCATATATCATGTGTAAGGGGATGAACCGGTCCTTTATCAGCGTCATCCTTGGCGGTTTTGGTGCTGAAGATGGGGCGGTCGCTGCTGGTGCGGGTGAGGAAACACGGCCCGTCAAGCAGGGCTCCGCTGATGATGCTGCTTTCATCATGAAGAACGCCGGCAAAGTGATTATCGTGCCGGGTTACGGCATGGCGGTGGCACAGGCACAACATGCTTTGCGGGAAATGGCAGACCTTCTCAAGAAAGAAGGTGTGGAAGTAAAATATGCCATCCATCCCGTCGCGGGCCGGATGCCAGGGCACATGAACGTACTGCTGGCGGAAGCCAATGTGCCGTATGATGAAGTTTTTGAGCTTGAAGACATCAACTCCGAGTTCTCGACGGCGGATGTCGCTTTCGTGATTGGTGCCAATGATGTGACGAACCCGGCTGCAAAGACGGACACGACCTCAGCCATCTACGGGATGCCGATTCTGGATGTTGAAAATGCCGGGACGGTACTCTTCGTCAAGCGCGGCATGGCGTCCGGTTATGCTGGCGTGCAGAACGAGCTGTTTTTCCGCGACAATACGATGATGTTGTTCGGGGATGCCAAGAAGATGTGCGAAGAAATCGTCAAGGCGATTGGCTGACCAGTCAGCTTGGGGATTTTACTGCTCCCGGGCATGACTTGCGCTCATGCCCGGCTTCAGGCATTTTGTTTTTGTTAAGTAACTGTCCGGGGCCAGAATGAGAAAACTGTTAACATCACTGGGCGCTGCGCTGATATTTACTGCTACCTCAGCCAGTGCGGAACTGCGCAATGATATTGCTGCTGACTATCCGTATCTTGAAGACCTTTACAAGACTTTCCATGCGAGCCCGGAGCTCTCCTTTATGGAGGTCGCGACAGCAAGGCGGCTGGTCGCAGAGTTTGAGAAACTCGGGTTTGATATAACAGAAGGAGTTGGCGGAACGGGCGTCGTTGCCGTGATGCAAAACGGAGAAGGCCCTGTTGTGATGTTACGCGCCGATATGGATGGGCTGCCCGTCCGGGAGGAAACCGGCCTTCCGTATGCTTCCCAGATGACAGGGCCAAATCGCTTCGGGGATGTGCGCCCCACAATGCACGCCTGTGGCCATGATGTGCATATGACCTCGCTTGTGGGCGCGGCACGGCGACTCGTGGCGATGAAAGATCAATGGTCTGGCACACTGGTGCTGGTTGGCCAGCCAGCTGAGGAAATCGGCCTTGGTGCCAAGGCGATGATAGATGATGGCCTCTACACGCGTTTTCCACGACCTGACTACAACATCGCCCTGCATGACTCTGCCAGTCTGCCTGCCGGTACCGTGGCCTACACCCCAGGATATGCGCTCGCCAATGTGGACTCGATCGACATTTACGTCAAAGGCGTCGGCGGCCACGGGGCGTATCCGCAAACAACCAAGGATCCGATTGTTATCGCATCGCAGATCGTGCTTGCGTTACAGACCCTTGTCAGCCGGGAAGTTTCTCCGCTCGAGCCCGCCGTTGTAACGGTTGGAGCTTTCAATGCAGGCTCCAAGCATAATATCATATCAGATGAAGCACACCTGCAACTGACGGTCAGGTCCTACACGGACGAAGTGCGTGAAAAACTCATTACGGGAATTCAGCGTATAGCCCGCGCACAGGCTATTTCAGCCGGCCTGCCGGAAGACCTTTATCCGGTCATCGAAATGGAGAAGGACTATACGCCCTCGACCTATAATGACCCCCAACTTGCCTATCGTGTCTCTGACACAATTAAAGCAGCCTTTGGCGCTGATAAGGTGATCGAGGTGGATCCGGTCATGGGCGGGGAAGATTTCTCCCAATACAGCCGGGTCGAGCCAACTATTCCCAGCTTTATTTTCTGGGTTGGTGCAGTTGCGCCGGAGAAAGTGGCCGCCGCACAGGCTGGCGGGCCTCCTCTGCCATCGTTGCATTCGCCATTTTTTGCACCAGAGCCTGAGCCGACATTAAAAACTGGCGTCGAAGCGATGACACGCGCTGCCCTGGAATTGCTGGAACAACAGCAGGACTGAAAACAGGGCCGGATTAGATCAGGCCGGCACCGCTCGCTTCTTCAGCTGAGTTTACGCAAAGTCTTGCCTATTGCGCTCCACTTTGGCACGAAAGCTGAATGGTGAACCGAAACGGTTATTGAGGCGTGGCCTCAGATTTTAACGGGGTATGTGAAATGGGTAAGATAGTAGGCGCATTTGGGACGCTGGCACTGCTGGCAGCACTGACATATGTGGGGCTGACAGGGGCCTTTCGCTTTGGTGCGATTGATTTCGCAACAGTTTTTCAGGCGCTTCAGCCCTTGACCTTCGCTTTGCTGGGACTTGGCGTTCTCGCGTTGGGGGCAGGGCTTCTGGGTCTGGTACGTGCCCGCCCGGGTACAGGTGGGTTCGCGCTGATCGCCGGCGTTGCCGCTCTCGCATCAGCTTTCGGTCCAATGACCATGAAATCACAGGCCGACAAGGTGCCGCCCATCCACGACATCACCACAGATGTTAAATATCCGCCGTCTTTCGTCGAAGTGCGCGATATCCGTATGGAAGATGAAGGAGTAAATTCACCGGATTATAATCCGGAGATTGCGGCACAGCAACAGGAAGCCTATCCTGACCTTGGGACAGTGCGTTTCGACCAGCCTTACGAAGATGTCTATCAGGCAGCTATTGACGTGCTGGAATCCATGGGACTGGAAATCGTCGGGACAGACGAAAACGCCGGACGCATTGAGGCAACTGCCACAACGGCCTGGTGGGGCTTCAAGGACGATGTTGTCGTGCGCGTAAACCGCTTCCGCGAGCCTGTCGAAGTGGACGTGCGGTCCAGCTCCCGTGTGGGAGTGTCGGATCTTGGCGTCAATGCCAAGCGCATTGAAACCTTCCTTGCCAAGCTGGAAGAGAAGCTCAGCTAAAAAACAGTAAATTCAATAGGTTATGAGGCAGTCTTCAGGGCTGCCTCAAGCCCGTTCAGGGCAAACCGTGCGAGGCATTGCGGATAGAGCATATGCTCCTCGCGCAGGATTCTTTCAGATAGTGTTTCGGCTGTATCCCCCGCCTTAACGGGCACAGCACGCTGGCCGATAATGGGCCCGTCATCGAGATCGGGCGTTACCACATGGACCGTGCAGCCGCTCTCTTTTACACCGGCATCCAGCGCCTGCTGCTGCACATTCAATCCCTTGAAAGCTGGAAGAAGTGAGGGGTGGATATTGAGAATGCGTCCGGCCCACTGGTTCACGAATCCTGCCGTCAGAATGCGCATGAAGCCAGCTAGACAGATGATCTCAACCTTAGCCGCTGCCAGTTTCTCATGCAGGGCCTGCTCGAAAGCATCGCGGTTTTCAAACAGCTTGTGGTCAATAATATGAGTGTCGATATTGTGATGTGCAGCACGCTTCAGGCCGTAAGCTGCGGGTCGATTTGAAATCACGCAGACAATTTCTGCCGGGTAGTCGGGGGCCTGTGCTGCATCAATCAGGGCCTGAAGGTTGGACCCGGAACCGGAAATCAGCACCGCAACACGCTTCTTCATGCTGCGCCCAGCTCACCAATAACTGTGGCTGCTTCACCCATATCCGCCAGAGACCGTAACACGGTATCTGTTTCTTTTGCGGCCACGACCAACACGCCGCCAATACCGCAGTTGAAAGTCCGGCGCAGATCAGCCTCACTAAGTTGTCCGCGCTCCTGCAGCCAGGCGAACATGTCTGGCACTCGCAGGGCAGTATCATCCATCTTGATGTTGAGGCCACGCGGCAGAACCCGGGGGATGTTATCGGTCAGCCCCCCCCGGTGATATGCGCGAAGCCTTTCACCAACTGGTTGGCGAGCAGAGGTTTCAACAGGGGAACATAAATGCGCGTAGGCGCGAGAAAAATCTCACTTAGCGTCTTTCCGGCTGCAAAAGGCGCTTCATCCGCCCAGCCCAGTTCGCTGTCAGCAACAATTTTCCGGATCAGCGAATATCCATTGGAATGGGCGCCGGAAGAGGACAGGGCCACCAGTTGATCGCCTGGGCCCATTGCGGCAACGCCGTCATGCAGTGGCAACAGTGTGTCTCGTTCGGCAGCACCAACACAAAACCCCGCCAGATCATATTCGCCTGCCGGGTACATTCCCGGCATCTCTGCGGTTTCGCCGCCAATCAGTGCCGCACCGGCCTGCTTGCACCCTTCTGCGATCCCCTCGATCACGTCAGCCGCGGTATCCTCACTCAAGGTGCCACAGGCAAAATAATCCATAAAGAACAAGGGCAGGGCACCTTGCGCCAAGACGTCATTGGCGCACATGGCCACCAGATCAATGCCAACTGTTTTATGCTGGTCAGTTTCAAAGGCGATCTTGAGTTTGGTCCCGACACCATCAGTGCCTGAGACGAGAATGGGATCAGTGAAACCGGCAGCTTTCAGGTCAAACAGGCCGCCAAAGCCGCCGATTGTGCCATCTGCGCCTGGTCGCATCGTTGCCTTGACGAGAGGCTTTATCCGGTTGACCAGCCGGTCACCGGCATCAATATCCACACCGGCTCTTTTATAGGCGTCGCTCATCAGGCTTTCCCCGCAGGAATTATCAGGAAATGCGGTGCTAGCCGAGACTGCACCCTTTGTGAAGGTGATTGAGCCCTGCGCGGGGACTGATTTTTGCCGCAATAGCGCCTATAAAGGGTGCGACGGGTGCGCAACAATAGTATAAGCACTCCATTGTTACGGGATGAGATCATGCGTCTGCTTTTGAAATTTCTTGTTGCTGTCCTGCTGTCCGTGAGCGCTGCTGTTGCGCAGCAAAGCAATGATAATGTGTTCATTGTTGCCGAAGTTCCGGTAGAAGCCGAGGCCGGTAGTGCTACCGAAGCGCGGCGCATCGCGATTGATCAGGGGCGACGCCAGGCAATGGATATCCTTCTGCGCCGTGTCACTGCAGAAAGCGACTGGGGGTATCTGCCGCAACTTGCCATTGGCAGACAGGCCGCTGTCGGGCAGCCTGCGCAACCTGATATGGGTGCGCGATATGAGTCAGGTTTTTATGACTATACCGCAAAGTCCGCGGTATATCTGGAGAGTTCACAACTCCCGGCCCTTGAGGAAGGGTTTGCGGTGCAGGATGAAAAGAGCTCAAGCCGGTCCTACTCGGCGCGCATTACCTACCGCTTCAAGGCTGACGAAATACGCAGCCTGCTGAAACGAGCACGCATTCCTTATAGCGAGTCACAAACGCGCAGAGCTCTTGTGCTCCCGGTTCTGCAAACCGAGAATGATGCCTATCTTTGGGAAAGCAATAATCCGTGGGCCCGCGCCTGGCTTTCACGCTCTCTGGCCAATGAATTGACACCGATCCTCCTGCCGCGTGGTGACGCAGCTGACATCAATATCATCAGTGCAGATCAAGCCCTCGCGATGCGACAGGGACCCCTGCAGCAACTGGCGCAGAAATATGGCGTCACACAGGTGATCGTCGCGCAGGGCTATCTGATGGAAACAGATGGGCAGTATCGCCTGCGGGTGAGATTGCTTGATGGCTATCTCAACAATGTGGCGCGTACGGTTGGGGCGATTGACCGCAGTAATTCTGCGGCTCTTTATGATGCGCAGGATGGTTATGGCACCAACAGTCGGAGCAACACACAAGCATCCGGCACACCGGGGAGTGTTCTTCTTGAAGCGTGGTATCGCGATGGCGTCGGAGATTTTCCCCTGCTTGCGGCACGGGCAGTTGAATCGACCGTTGCCAAATATGCAGCTGGTTGGAAAGCCCAAACGCTTATCGATCATTCCGTCAGCCAGACTTACCGCGTGAATGCGTGGTTCTCCTCGATTGATGAGTGGGCTGACATTCAAGGCGTTCTTCAGGAATCACCACTGGTGGCAAGTTATGATGCCACGGCGCTGGCAGCAGACGGTGCGAGCGTGAACATGCGCGTCGCCGGGGATGTGCAGCAACTTGTCCTGTCCTTGCGTGAGAGAAACATCATTTTCTGGACGGTTGATGATTATGTCTGGAACATTGCAACTTCCTCCACTTATGAGGATGTGCGGGAGCGTGTGCGTCCGGTCTCTTTTGAACGCCGCCAGCAGGGGTTCATCTCTGATGGTGCACCGCAGACCGGGGAATGGCGCTCCGGGCCACAAGCTGAGTCCGGCCAAACGTATTACGCACCGGCAACGGATGAATTCAGCGCCCCGCTTGAGCGAGAGCTGTCCCAGCCAAGGCAGCTCTATCCGGCGACGGATGATGATGCGCAAGATGATGGCTCTAACTGATCCGCAAGCAGTGGTTAGTACATCCGGACAGCAACTGACACTTGATGTGGCCTGCAATCCGCCACTGACGGATCAGGTTTTTATTGAGGCGCCGGTCAATGTCAGCGCAAAACGGCTTTTAACGCGGTGGCGGGAAGATCTGGCCAGTGATGGCAGTCAGGGGATACTGCTTGCCGGGCCGCCAGCGTCCGGCAAGAGCTTCCTCTTAACACAAGTGTTTCGTGATCAACCGGCCTTATGGATCAGTGCTGACCAGCTGGAAAAAACGCTGGCGCGAAACATTACCCATACGCTCCTGATTGTCGATAATGCCGAATATGCAGGCGACCCGCTCCTGCTGACACGGCTGATTGATGTCTGTCGGGAGCGTTCTGTCAGTTTTGTCATTGCAGGGTCGGGCAAGCCTGAGCAGTGGGCGCAGACGCCTACCGGCACCATCAAGGACCTTGTGACACGGCTGACAGCTTTGCCGGTTGCCATGCTGGACAGCCCGGATCAGGAACTGATGAAGCGCGTGCTCCTCAACTGGATGGCGGCCCGACAACTGAAGTTGAGCGACGATCTCGCTGATCACATTTCGAACCGGCTTAAACGGTCTTTTTCAGCGCTGACGATATTCACGGAGCGGCTTGACGCCGAGGCCCTCGAACGCAACAAGTCCATAGACAGACCGCTGATACAGACGGTGCTGAGCGCCCTCAAAGAGCATACTTTATCTTAGGGTACATGTGCTAGGCTGTGTCTGACTTGAACAGCAGCCACAGTGCGCAGGGAAATGCCGCGATGAGTAGTACATTCGACGACATACAAAGCGATGTGAAACCTTCAGAAGATACTTCTGACGCACCGGTGTATCAGAGCCGGCCCGATATGGTTGATGCTGTTGAGGAACCGGCTGCGACTTTCCCGCCCATTCCTGCAGATTCACCAGACCGCTTTATCAATCGTGAACTGTCATGGCTCGAGTTCAATACACGGGTTCTGGAAGAAGCCTGGAACAAGCAGCATCCGCTACTTGAGAGGTTGCGCTTTCTTTCCATCTCTGCCAGCAATCTGGATGAATTTCTGATGGTGCGCCTTGCCGGTCTTGTGGGGCAGGCGCGTGAGGGTATCCTTTCCACAACGCAGGAAGGGCTCACTCCGCAGGAACAGATTGATCTCATCAACCGGAAGACATCTGATCTGGTACAAAATCAGCAGCAATGCTGGCGCGAATTACTACCCCTTCTGGCTGATGTGGGGGTTGAGGTGCTTGATCCTCAGGACCTCACGGCCACAGAAGAGAACTGGCTGCGCGAGGAATTTGAAACCAATATCTTCCCGACTCTGACACCCCTGGCACTGGACCCGGCGCACCCCTTTCCGTTTATTCCCAATCTCGGCTTTGTGCTGGCCTATGAGCTTGAAAACAGCCGGGAACATCTGAATGTCCTGTTGCCAATCCCGATGAAGGTTAAGCGTTTTGTACGCTTGCCGTGTGATGAGGTTATGGAGAACGGCAAGCCGCGTGTCCGTTTCATTCCGCTTGAAAAGGTGATCTCCAAATATCTCGATTATGTTTTGCCGGGTCACAAGATTATCGCCGAGGGTGCCTTCCGTATTGTTCGCGACAGCGACATCGAGTTTCAGGAAGAGGCAGAGGATCTGGTGCGCCAGTTCGAAAGCCTGTTACGCCGCCGTCGCCGGGGAGATGTCATTCGCCTCAAGATCGATTCGCGTACACCGAAATACATGATTGATCTTTTCATGGACCAGTTGAACGTGTCGTCGAGCGATGTTGCGCTGGTTGATGGCCTTCTGGGCCTGAACCAGACCAGTTCGTTGATCGCAGATGACCGGCCTGACCTGAAATTCGTACCGTTTGAAGCCCGCTTCCCGGAGCGTATTCGCGAACACGCCAGTGACTGTTTCTCTGCGATCAGGGACAAGGATATCATCGTTCACCACCCGTATGAAAGTTTCGACGTGGTTGTGCAGTTTCTGAAACAGGCCGCAAGAGACCCGGATGTAGTGGCGATCAAGCAGACAATTTACCGGACATCGCACCAGTCATCCATCGTTAAAGCGCTGATTCAGGCCGCAGAGGATGGCAAGAACGTCACTGCGCTGGTTGAGCTGAAAGCACGGTTTGACGAAGAGGCGAATATCAGGCTTGCGCGGCAGATGGAGCGGGCAGGGATCAACGTGGTCTACGGTTTTGTGGACTATAAGACCCACGCCAAGCTTTCTGTCGTGGTCAGGACGGAAGGCGGTACGACGCGCACCTATGTGCATGTTGGCACCGGGAATTATCATCCGTTTACAGCTAAAATCTATACTGACCTTTCGTTGTTCACCTGCAATGAAGAAATCGGACGTGATGCTGCGCGTGTCTTCAATTATATCACCGGCTACGCCAGACCGGAGAGGCTGGATAAATTCACCATCTCGCCGCATATGGCTCAGCAAAAAATGATCGATCATATTGATGCAGAGATCGCACATGCAAAGGCAGGGCGCCCTGCGTCTATCTGGGTGAAACTCAATTCACTCGTAGATGGAGCCATGATTGACAAATTATATGAGGCCAGTTGCGCTGGTGTGCAGATTGACCTTGTCATCAGGGGGATATGCTCACTGCGGCCGGGAGTGCCAGGGCTTTCAGAAAATATTCGTGTAAAAAGTATCGTCGGCAGGTACCTTGAACATTCACGGATAGTCTGTTTTGGTAATGGTCAGCCCATGCCCAATCCCGATGCGATTGTCTATATTTCTTCAGCAGACTGGATGCCCCGCAACCTTTATCGCCGCGTGGAAGTCTTCTGCCCTATCGACAACCCCACGGTGCATCGTCAGGTGTTGGACCAGATCATGGTTGCAAACCTGAATGACGAGGCACAAAGCTGGCAGATGAACCCGGATGGATCATATGACCGGGTCAGAGTGCCGGACAATATTACCCCTTTCAACGTGCATGATTACTGTATGACCAATCCCAGCCTGTCGGGCAGGGGCGGTGCCATCCAGTATAACGCCCCGATGTCGCTCAGCCCCGCAAAAAAGAATCGCACTAGTTAGCGTTGTTGTCTAAACAACCGATATTGCTCATTGAGTACCAGTAACGGCGCCTGCATATTGTGAATACAGAAATTATTTATCCGGGCATTGCACAGGACCTGTTACAGAACAGGCGGGCCGTCATTGATATCGGCTCCAACTCTGTCCGTCTCGTGATTTATGGCGGCCCCCAGCGCACGCCGCTTTCCTTCTTCAATGAAAAAGACCTATGCGGGCTTGGAACACTCGGAGAAGACGGGGCGCTGCGCCGGGCGGCAATGGACGATGCTCTTTATGTGCTAGAGCGTTTCAGCAGACTACTGAGAGAATACGGTGATCTTCCTGTCAGCACTTTTGCCACTGCGGCCATACGCGAAGCGACCAATGGCGTAGACTTCATTCAGGAAATTTGCGCACTGGGCCTGTCACCGATCATATTGAGTGGCGAAGAAGAGGCAAAATACGCTGCGCTCGGCGTTATCAGCGGCACTCCGGCAGCAGCCACGCGCGCTGAATCAGGCACTTTGAATCTCTGCGGGGATATGGGGGGCGGCTCGCTCGAACTGACACGTTTTTCTGATGATGCCGAGAAGCCGTTGCGAGACCGTGTCAGCCTGTCACTCGGGCCGCTAAGGCTGATTTCAAAATTTGGCCAAAATCCTGCTGATGCGGAAAGTCATGTCACGGATGTACTTTCCTCTCTGGACTGGCTTTCTGCAGTCAACGCAGGCGCGCTCTATGCGGTGGGCGGCGCATGGCGGGCAATTGCCAAAATTCATATGGCGAAAACCGAATATCCTTTGCCGATTTTGCATCAGTACCAGATTGTTAGGAGCGAGATACTGGATTTATGCGGACTGATTGAACGACAGGGTCCTTTGTCTCTCGAAAAAATGCCAGGTGTACAGAAGAAGCGCATTAACACATTACCTCATGCTGCAATGGTTATGCGCAAGGTTCTTGAACGAACCCAGGTCGAGAAACTGGTGATTTCATCCTGCGGGGTCAGAGAAGGCATCCTCTTCAACAGTCTGTCGATGGACACACGTCGGCAGGACCCGCTGCTCACGCTCGCCCGGGAATATGCACGGCGATATGCGCCAGACCCTGCTTTCGGCGAAGCTGCCTTCGAGCTTACACATGGCCTGTTCAAGGATGAGACGGCAGCAGAGAGAAAGATCCGGCAGGCGGCGTGCATCATGTGTGATCTTGCAGCCTTGCATCACCCGGATATGCGCGCGCGTCATGCAAGCGATATCATTCTGCATTCCCCCCTGACGGGCTTGGACCATCAAAGCCGTGTCGCTATTTCTGCAACATTGTATTTTCGCCATCGCAGCAAGGCTAACGTGTGGCCCGGGCATATTCCTGAAACGCTGTTGTCCGGGGCACCACGGTTGAAAAACCTTGCCGTCCGCCTGGGAATGGCCTTGCGGTTCGCTTCTGATTTCTCCGCCGGCTCAACACAGATTATAAGCGCGTGCAGTTTTCATTCGGAGGGTGATGATCTCGTATTTCTGGCACCTTCGGAATTATCCTCACTTGAGGGATACACACCTTCAAAAAGGCTGAATGCCTTGGCGGCACAGCTGCATCAAGACGTAAGTGATTCTGATACTGATAACGGAGAAATAACAGCTCGAGGTCTTTTCAATTTTGCGGGCTAGAAATAACGGCTTTGCAGGTGACAGTGTTTGGTCTCGTCAGATGTGTTGGCGTCTTTGTAGGCTCCGCTGCTCTTTGATACGTTTCAGGTGTCCAGCTTGATAAACTCGATATTGCCATTCTGCAGTTTCAACGCCAGGCGGCCTGCTTTCAGGTCCAGTGCAGCATCGCCGAAAACCTCACGACGCCACCCTTTCATCGCCGGAATATCCGGTTCATCATAGCGGGCGATTGTCTCAAGGTCGCTGGCACTTGCGACCAGTTTGGGCGCAACCTGATGATGCTCACACTGACGTTTCAGTAATACCCGTAGCATATCCAGCACATCCGCGGGCACTTGGGGCAGGTTGCCCTGTCGCTCAAGCTGGGGCAGGTCGTCTTCAGGCAGGTCGATACCAGCTTGCACCGCCTCGAGCAGCGCTTTGCCCTGGCTCGAGGATTCGAAACCTTTGGAGATGCTGCGACAGGCAGCCAAAGCCTTGGTAGATGTTGGACGCTGGCGTGCCAGTTCGTAAATCGTATCGTCCTTGATAATCCGCCCGCGGGGCAGGTCGCGCTTTTGCGCTTCGGCCTCACGCCATTCAGCAAGTTTCATCAGAGGGCCGATCTCACGGCGCTTCACATTACGCAGTTTCAGCCTCTTCCAGGCTTGCGCTGGTTTGATAAAATAAAGCTCTTCGGAGAGGAGCGCGTTCATTTCTTCTTCAACCCAGGGTAAACGACCTGTTTCCTCAAGTTGCGCTTTCAGCTTCAGATATATGTCCCGCAGGTGTGTGACATCACCCAGCGCATAAGTGAGTTGTTTGTCACTGAGGGGGCGTTTTGACCAGTCTGTAAACCGCGAGCCTTTGTCTACCGCAGCGCCGGTAACCGCCTTGACCAGCGGCTCATAGCCAATCTGATCGCCATATCCGCAGGCCATGGCAGCGATCTGCGTGTCGAAGAGAGGTGCCGGCACTTCTTTCATCAGCGTGTAAAAGATTTCGATGTCCTGCCGGGCCGCATGAAAGACCTTCACAATGCTCTGGTCTGAAAGAATTTCGAGCAATGGCGCGAGGTCCATGCCCTCTGACAGCGGATCGATGATTGCCTCTGTGGTTGGTGAGGCAACCTGTACCAGGCACAGGCGTGACCAGTATGTCCGTTCACGCATGAACTCGGTATCTACCGTGATAAATGGGGCGCCTTTCAAGGCGGAACAGAATTCTTCCAGATCGGAAGTCGAGGTGAGAACTTGCATAGATAGCGGGCTTAGCAAGTCTCACCCGTGACGTCATCAATTATCAGGCGATTGAGTTGCTGTCCTGCCAGATCGTGTAACTCCGGTTTGAAGAGTATTGTCTGACCAAATAAAAACGCCGCCACTGAACCCCAGTGGCGGCGCGACTTTCAGGTGTTGGCCGCTGGATTACAGCTCGTTGCCATCCTCGTCCATCATCACGATGTCATAGCCAAGCTCTTCAAGGCCAGGCAGGATTTCTGACTTATCGCCGACGACGACGACGATCATGTCGTTGACATCAAGATATTTGGCCGCCAGCGCATCGAGCTCTTCCTCGGTGATATTGGCCAGAATATCGTTCTGCTCTTCCACGAAGTTGTCATCAAGGTCGTAGACCAGAATGTTGCGCAGGAAACCCAGCTTTTGCTGTGGGGTTTCATAGCTGCGGGCGTCGCGCTGGCCGATCGCGTTCTTGGTGAACATCAGTTCGTCCTGCGTGATACCGTCTGCATGGTAGGCTTTGATCTCCTTGATGAATTCGATGATCGACGCATCGGTGACATCAGTTCTGACCCCGGCCTGTGCGCGGTAGAAGCCATTCTTTTCATCCCCGAAGAAGAAGGAACGGGCACCATAGGTGTAGCCCTTGTCTTCGCGCAGATTGATGTTGATGCGGCTGTTGAATGCACCACCAAGGGCATAGTTCATCAGCCCGACACGGTAATATTCACCGGTCGCATCATACGGCAGGGCACGGTTACCAATCCGGATTTCAGACTGGGCTGCACCCGGCTTGTCAATCAGGTAAAGCGTATTTTCAGCCCGCGCCGGGAATGGCTTGAGTGTCGTCGGAGCGACATCGCCGCCGTCCCATTCGCCGAATGCGTCGTTCAGTTTCGCTTCCATTGCAGTTTCGCCGATATTGCTGACTGCAACAATGCTGCCAACCGTTGGGGAATAATGTGCCGCATAGAATGCTTTCACATCATCAAGCGTCAGGGATGCAACGCTTTCCACTGTCCCACTGTCAGGATAGGCGAAAGAGTTTTCGTCGCCATAGATCAAACCATTGAAGATGTTTGTCGCAACAGTGCTCGGCTGTTTCTTGGAAAACTCAATACCCTGAATAACCTGATCTTTCACACGGTTGAAATCATCCTCATTGAAGGCTGGCATCAGCAGCTTCTCACGGGCAATCGCAAGTGTTTCATCCAGATTATCCGTCAGGGAACGAATATTCATACTGGTATAAGTGTCACCAGATGAGAACGAAATGGAAGAGCCCAGTTTCTGCAGGGCATTACTGATGTCTTCCTTGCTGCTTTTCTGGGTTGTTTCATCCATCATTGCAGCCGTGAGGGCTGCAAGGCCGAGTTTGCCGACAGATTCGTTGCGCTGACCTGCCTTCATCCGGAGCTGAATGGCTGAAGTTGGCACTTCATCATTGATGGCACCGAGCACTTTAACCCCATTATCAAGCTCTGAGCGCCATACAGGTGGCAGTGTCAGGCTTGGGTTATCACCGGAAGCGGACGGCCGTACGGAGCGATCAAAATCATCCACGGCAATGCGCAGATCAAGGTCATCAGCGGTTGTTGTGCCGTAATCAGGTAGGGTGCGCTCGTAGCGATCCCACGTGTCCTCTTTGGCAATCCAGGCAGTCTGTCCCTTTGGAACGATGCTCATGATCACAGCATGTTGGTCCTTGATGTATTTCTCATACACCCGCATCACGTCTTCCTTGGTGACGCTTTCATACCGTTCAATATCCTGCTTGATATAGTCAGGGTCCTCACGGAATGTTTCGTAGAATGCAAGCTGGGACACTTTCCCGCTGACGCTTTCAAGGCCGTAGATCATGCCGGAGATGATGCTTGATTTTGTGCGCTGAAGGTCATCATCCGTCACGCCGCGCTCTTCGAATTCTGCGAGAGACGCGCGGATGGTTTCTTCCATGCCGGAAAGATTGGGGTCAACGCCAGGGTTTGGCAGGGCAAGCAGAGCAAACTGACAATGCAGTTCACGGCAGCTATGGCTCGCCTGTGCCTGTACGGCACGACCGTTCTTGACCAGGTTCTTGTAGAGCAGGGATGTGTCGCCAGTCCCCATAATTGACATCAAGACATCAAGCGGTGCTTCGTCCGGGTGGCTGGCATAGACAGTTGGCCACGCCATATAGATCAGTGGCAGGGAGACATTGTCTTCCAGTGAAATATAGCGATCCGTATCAAGCGAAACCGGCAGCTTTTCCGGATTGTCAACTTCTGGTCCCCGTGGAATGGAGCCAAAATATTTCTCGATCCAGGCAAGGGTCTGTTCCTTGTCGATATCGCCACCGATTGTCAGTGTCGCGTTGTTTGGCCCATACCAGCGCAGGAAGAACGCTTTCAGGTCATTCACGTTTACCCGGTTCAGGTCTTCGATATAACCGATCGTGCTCCAGGAATAAGGATGGCCTTCCGGATACATTGCTTCACCGACGCGCTCGAACAGCAGGCCGTAAGGGGCGTTATCCACGCGCTGGCCGCGCTCGTTCTTAACGGTTTCGCGCTGCACTTCGAATTTGTCCTGGGTCACGGCATCAAGCAGGAAGCCCATGCGATCTGCTTCCAGCCAGATCATTTTCTCAAGCTGGTTTGAAGGAACGGTCTGGAAGTAGTTTGTACGGTCACTGTTTGTTGTCCCGTTCAGCGTGCCACCAGCTTCCGTGATGATCTTGAAGTGCTCTTCATCAGCAACATGCTCAGAGCCCTGGAACATCATGTGCTCGAAAAAGTGTGCAAAGCCGGACTTGCCAACTTCTTCACGACCGGAACCCACATGGTAGGTTACATCTACATGCACTAGTGGATCAGATTTGTCTTCATGAAGAACAACGGTCAGTCCATTGTCGAGGACGAATTTTTCGTACGGGATAACGATTTCATCAGCTGACTGTTTGGCAACTTCGTCTACCTTGGTAAAGCTGTCTGGGATGGAACCCATATCCGTTGTTGCACAACCTGCCATCAACATGGTCAGGCTGGTTGTTAGAAGTGCTAGTTTTTTCATTGAGTTTTCCTCTTACCTCTCGAAATTATTGAGCCCTTTGATCAGATTTTATTATTGAGCCTTGCGCTCATCTATATAGGCGTTGACCACATCTTCCAGAACGGCGAGTGGCATCGCGCCGTTTTTGAGCACCACATCGTGGTAGTCACGAATGTCGAATTCTTCACCAAGCTCCGTACGCGCCTTTTCGCGCAGTTCCAGCAGCTTGATCATGCCGATCTTGTAGGACAGGGCTTGGCCCGGCCAGACCATGTAGCGCTTGTTCTGGCGTTCTATATCGCCGGGCGCCATGGGGGTGTTTTCGGTCATGTAATCAATAGCTTCCTGCAGCGTCCATTCCTTGGCATGCATACCTGTGTCCACGACCAGTCGCACCGCGCGCTTCATCTCTTCGGCAAGACGCCCGAAATCCCGCATCGGGCGGCCTTCATACAGGCCCATTTCCCACGCGAGGCGTTCTGTGTATAGCGCCCAGCCTTCCGTATAGGCACTGTATCCGCCATATTTGCGGAATTCGGGAATGCCTTGTAATTCCTGCATGATCGCCAGCTGGAAATGATGTCCCGGTGCGCCTTCGTGATAGGCGAGGGAATTCATGATGTGTTTTTGCACATCATTCATGTCTTTCATGTTGATATAATAGATACCTGGGCGGCTGCCATCTGGCGCGGGGCGATTGTAGAAGGCGGTGCCTGCCGCGTTTTCGCGCCATTTCTCGACGGGCCGCACTTCAAGTGGTGCTTTTGGCAGGATATTGAAATATTCGTCAGTTTTTTCGTAAACCTCTTCGATCAGTTCGGTGGCATCTGCCAGATACTGGTCCCGGCCTTCCTGTGTGTCAGGATAATAATTATTCGGGTCGGTACGGACAAATTCAAAAAATTCTGCAAGCGAGCCATCAAAGCCAACCTCGTTCTTGATGGATTCCATCTCAGCCCGGATGCGCGCGACCTCTTCAAGGCCCAGTTGATGAATTTCCTCCGGGTCCATGGAAACTGTCGTCCAGTGTTCAATCCGCCGGGCATAGTAAGCGACACCGTCTGGCAGGCTCCAGGCGCCTTTGTCACCGTCGGCAAGGTCGCTCAGCCGTGTCATCTCGTTGATAAAAGCTGTATAGCTGGTCAGGAAAGGTCCAGTCAGTGCGGCCTTACCACGCTCAAGCAGTTGCTCTTTTTCTGCGTCGGACACATCAAGAGCGTTAATCTTGGCCCGAAAATCTGACATGATCGCGCTGTCGTCGTCGC
This sequence comes from Parvularcula sp. IMCC14364, assembly GCF_030758415.1. Classification (NCBI taxonomy): domain Bacteria; kingdom Pseudomonadati; phylum Pseudomonadota; class Alphaproteobacteria; order Parvularculales; family Parvularculaceae; genus Parvularcula; species Parvularcula sp. IMCC14364. Next base: position 596,626 of record NZ_CP132334.1, read on the forward strand.
TGTCATCAAACGGTGCACCGCTGATCACGGCCTGCGCTGACCCGATCACGCCGGGATAGACGAGTTTAGGGGCAATCACGCCGCGCGCTTCACGCACTTTCAGGTCTTTGATGACTTCGCCGATAACTTCCTCAATGCCATTCAGCCGCGAGATATAGTCTTCGGCATCGCCGACGGTATCTATACGGTGAATGTTCTGCATGAATGTCGGCAGATAGGTCACCACACTGGACATCTGCGTCACGGGATACTGGTTGTAGCGCCAGTCATAATTCTTGATGGCGTTTTCCTGATTATATTCGAATATGCGATAGCCGATGCGGGACTGCTCATCGAGCGCTTCAAAAACAAATTCAGTGCGCAAGCGGGTCAGGTCCGCTTTGGCCTGTTCGACTTGTCGGCGCTCCTCGGCTTCAGAAAAATCGTCCCATTTGCCGTAATCTTCGGTCTTGCGGCCGAGTTGCGCCTGGAACATCGGGCTGTTCTCCACGTCTCTTTCGAAGGTTTCTTCAAAAAAGATGGCGAGGCGGGCGTTTTCGTCTGTTTCGCCTTCGAGGGTAGCAGAAGATGTTTCTGCTCCAGCGCTCTCGACGTTGCTCTGTACAGGGGCGGTCTCGTCAGTCGCATTGCCGCAGCCGTACAGGGCGAGGGCGGCTGTGCCAAGCAGCAGGGATGAGACGATCAAACGTGATGAAAAGGGCATGTTTACTCCGGGTAGCGCGCCCGCAGAATGAGGGGTGAGCCGGTAAACTTAACCTTAATTTCCGTTAATCAGGCCGCTTTGTGCGACGCTGTTGCGAAAATAAAACAATCACTTAGCGGTGACTGCTCATAGGTTAAGTCGAGCCGCTTTCAGGAGTGAACTTTTCCTCCTATCATCTGGCAGAGCATTACTGTGGACGTGCCCTACAGTTTCAAAGGCAGGTTGCGGCGCAGAACAATCTCCTGCGTTGTAATCTCACAATCCCAGACCAGTGTTTCGACCCCCGCCGCGACGGCATCGCGCAGCCCGGCTGCATAGGCCGGGTCGAGGTCCTCTGCCGGTGCCAGCGCCAGGCAGTCACCTCGCTGGATGATAAACAACATCACGGCACGGTGTCCGTCTGCCACCATCCCGGTCAGTTCTCGCAGGTGCTTCAGGCCGCGCGCGGTCACGGAGTCCGTGAACTCAGCAAGGCCGTCGGCGCGTCGCAGTAGATGGACGTTCTTCACTTCCACATAGCAGTCCGGCTTGCCTTCTTTATGCAGGAGAATATCGATGCGGGACTTTTCGCCATATTTTACTTCCCGGCGGTGGGTGTCATAACCCGCAAGTTCCGGGATCACGCCTTGGTCGATTGCCTCAAAGGCAATCCGGTTGGGATTGTTGGTGTTGATCGCGACCATTACGGGACGGCCAAACTCGGTAATTTCAACCAGTTCCCAGCTATAGGGGAGTTTGCGGGTTTTGGAGGCGCTGTTGCTGACCCAGACCCGCGCGCCTTCCGGAGCAATGCCCGTCATGGAACCGGGATTAGCACAATGCGCTGTGATTTCCTCGCCGGTATCGAGAACAATATCTGCCAGAAAGCGCTTGTAGCGTTTCACCAGATGGCCGGGAAAAAGAGGGGCAGGTAACTTCATGGGCCTGTTTCTATCCGCCGTTGCAGGTCTTGCAACAAAAAACCCCCGGCCTTGGGGCGGGCCGGGGGAAGGGCAGGTCATCTTCGTAACAGGCAGACTATTCAGATGGCTGACGCGGCCCAGAATTTAGAGAAGGCCTGGCAATAGATAATCAGCGACGTGAAGTCTGCCGGGTCCAGATTGTCTGGCAGGCGATAGCTTTGAGCCCCGCTAGAGCTGGTGAGCTCTGCAACGAAAGTCGTATTTTCCAGCCCGTTACGGTTATTGCGTGTTGCAGCATCTTCCGTTGACAGAAAGATTTTCAGATCAGGCGCGCTGCGTGTCGCGAAATTTTCGCCCAGCTCAATATAGAAGGCACCGTCACGTGCGACAATCGCCCAGTCGCCGGATGTGCGCTGTCCAACTTTGTCCCAGCTGGAGCCGGAGGCGAGAATGTCTTCTGCTGATGCAGAGGCCGTAATACTGAATAAGGCAAGAGCCAGAAAGGCGGTGAGTATAAAGGTGGTCAGTCGCATGGGTCGTTCTCCTGTGTTCGGTGAGGCTGGCTTAGCCGACAGTCTGATCACGCGCCATACACCAGCGTGTGAGCCGGTCCGTGAGCATGTTCACGAATGCGTCACTCGGGCGAAGGCCGATTGCAGTTGCAACAGCTATCGGAAAGCGGCTACGTCAAAGCCCATGTCATCAGATCAGAAATCGGCAGCTGTCATTGCTATTGGGGATGAATTGCTTTCTGGCCGGACGCGCGATGCCAACCTGCATTATCTGGCGGGGTGGCTGACAGCCAGAGGCATCAACCTTCGTGAAGCCCGGGTTATTCCGGATGAGCATGAAACCATTATGCGTACCGTGAATGAGTTACGGGCCCGGACGGACTATCTATTTACATCCGGCGGCATCGGACCAACCCATGATGACATTACAGCAGATGCGATCGCAGCAGCATTTGACCTTCCGATAGAAGAAAACACTGAAGCGATCACCGTCATGCAGGAATATTACACTGGACGCGGGGAGGCATTAAACCCCGGTCGCCACCGCATGGCGCGTATGCCCAAAGGGGCGACGCTGGTGCATAATGAAGTCAACGGCCCGCCGGGCTTTCAGATTGGTAATGTCTTTGTTCTGGCTGGTGTGCCAGCGATATTCAGAAGTATGCTGACGGACATAGATGCGCGTCTTTCGCACGGGCCGGTGAGCAAGGCATATACCGTTAAGGGGCCTGCCATTGAAAGTGCCCTGTCCGAAGGTCTTGGTATTCTGCAGTCGCGTAATCCTGATGTCTCAATCGGCAGCTATCCTGGCAAGTCGGGTCGGCGCGGCACATTGTCGGTCGTCTCGCGCGGGCTGGATGAGTTGAAGGTGCGCGGTGTTGCTCTGGAAATTGTCGCTCTCATGAATGAGAAAGGCTATCAGGCGACACTGGAAGAAGGCGATGGCGGTACGGAATAATCTATGCTGAGTGTTTTTGACATATTCAAAATAGGTGTCGGGCCGTCCAGTTCCCACACGGTTGGGCCTATGATTATTGCCCGGCGGTTCATGGAAAATGTCAGGGCCGCAGGAGTTCTCGCTGAGGTCACAAGGATTACTGCTGAATTAAAGGGCTCGCTCGCGCTGACTGGCATCGGTCACGGCACGGACCGCGCGCTCTATCTTGGCCTGATGGGCGAAGAGCCCCGCACGATTGAAACAGGGACAATCGAAAAGCGCCTCTCGGCCATGAAGGCGGACTGCCGGATCAGTCTTCTGGGTGCACATGAAATTGCCTTTGATCCGGCCAAAGATGTCGACTTCCGGGGGGATATTGTTCCTGAAGCGCATCCCAATGGTATGCGCCTTTCGGCGCTTGATGAAGCCGGCAAGATCTTGCTGTCAGAGACATGGTATTCCATAGGCGGCGGCTTTGTGCGTCGTGAAGACGAAATGGGCAGGGAAGACAGCGAGGAAGCTCTTGACTTCCGGTATCCTTTTTCTTCCGCAGACGAACTGGTCGAAAAATGCAATGTCGAAGGATTGATGGTGCATCAGTTGATTGCACGCAACGAAGACAGTTTTCGACCGCGCGAAGAAACCTTCCGGCAACTTGATGAAATATGGATGGTCATGTCCCGTTGCATTGATCGTGGGCTGATTACACAAGGCACATTGCCGGGTGGACTGGATGTGAAGCGCCGGGCACCAGCCATGTATGAGAAACTGCGGCGGCACGGGCCGCTGAACGAGCGTGAGGCGCTTTTTGACTGGCTCAATGTCTATGCCATGGCGGTTAATGAAGAAAATGCAGCAGGCGGGCAGGTGGTTACTGCACCCACAAATGGGGCTGCCGGGATTATTCCGTCGGTTATCAAGTTTTATTGTGCCAATGATGGCCTGGCCGAAATGGAAAAAATCCGGATCTTTCTGACGACAGCCGCGGGCATTGGTATGTTGTACAAACAGAAAGCCTCTATTTCCGGCGCTGAAATGGGCTGCCAGGGAGAAGTCGGCGTTGCCTGTTCAATGGCTGCTGGCGGGCTTGCCGCTGTCTGGGGCGGTACGCCGGACCAGGTGGAACATGCCGCCGAAATCGGGATGGAGCACAACCTTGGTTTAACCTGTGACCCTGTTGGCGGACTTGTACAAATTCCGTGTATTGAAAGAAATGCTATTGGGGCCGTAAAGGCCGTCAATGCGGCAAGACTGGCAACGCAATCAGACGGCCAGCACAAGGTATCTCTTGATCAGGTCATCGAGACCATGCGCCAGACAGGTCTCGACATGAATTCCAAATACAAGGAGACCAGCGAAGGTGGTCTTGCTGTAAATGTAGTGGAGTGCTGACAACTATTCCGGTGGCAGATTGGCATACTGCATCGCAAAGAAGTCAATCAGTGCACGGGTACGTGCCGTCAGGTGTCGTGTCGGTGGCCAGACAGCCTGCAGGGTGACAGTGCCCCAGTCGCAGCTCTCAAACAGCCGCACCAGCTTGCCGCCATCCACAGCATTTTGCAGGATAAAACAGGGTGAGCGGATAATGCCATGACCGTGCTCTGCGAGAGAGGCGAGCAGATCACCATTATTAGAAAGACAAACCGGCTCTACCGGAATCCGGTCTTCTTTTTTCTTCTCTGTACGTACATTGATGGTTTCGGCTTTTCCCGTGCCGCCGGTGTAAATCAAGGCTGGCAGGCCGTGCAGGTCTTCCAGCGTCTTAAACGGGCCGTGCTTCTCGATAAAATCCGGGCTTGCGGCGAGCCATGCCGGTAGTTCGGCAATTTTCCTGGCCATCAGACTTGAGTCTTCGAGATTGCCAATACGCAAGGCAAGGTTGAAGCCTTCTGCGGCGAGATCAATCATACGGTCAGACATATCAACCTCAACGGAAATTTCCGGATTGGCTTTCATGAAAGTGGATAGAGCATCTGGCAGATGTCGC